>JALOPD010000024.1 GCA_025454075.1 Desulfobacterales bacterium
CGGCGAGAGAAGGCCTGCCCGGTGGCCGTTCCCGGCGGGCGTTTCAGGCGCCACCAGGAAGTCGCGGATGGATTTCACCACCAGCGAACTGGCGATCTCTCCGGCGCGGTGTCCCCCCATGCCGTCCGCAACCACATAAAGGCCTCGATCGTCATCGATGCAGAGACGGTCCTCGTTGGAGTCCCTTTTCTTTCCGATGTCGGAAAGGCCGGCTGATTGAACGCTCAACATATCCTTTTCATTTTATTCGCAAACAGGTCACAGGTCAAGTTTACGAAAACACGTCGAGCCGACAACCCTGCGCCGGCCCGCGCGCGCTTTTGACTTGAAGAGGCTTCCGAGGCATAATTCAGATGCCGAAAGATTCATGAGGAAATCATCAGGGATGAGTTGCGTGCATTCCATCGCTTTTCTAAAAAATGCCGTCCAACCGTATGCCTGGGGGTCGACGACCGCCATTCCCCGGCTTCTGGGAATACCCAACCCCACCGACGCACCCCAGGCGGAACTCTGGATGGGGGCCCACCCCAAGGCTCCGTCCCTGGTCGAAACCGAAAACGGGTGGATGCCTCTCGACGCGCTGATCCGGAGCCGACCCGATGAGGTGTTGGGGCCCCGGGTGGCCGCCGACTTCGACCGCATGCTTCCATTCCTCTTCAAGGTGCTGGCGGCCGCAAAGCCGCTGTCGCTTCAGGCCCATCCGGGGCGGGAGCGCGCCCGGGAGGGGTTCGAGCGCGAAAACCGCAGCGGGCTCTCCATGGATGCCCCGCAGCGCAACTACCGCGACCCCCACCACAAACCGGAGTGCGTCTGCGCGCTGACGCCTTTTTCGGTGCTGTGCGGTTTTCGGCCGCCTGCGGAGGTCCTGGAGAAGCTCCGCGCGCTCTGCCCGCGGGAGCTGCGGGTGGAAATCGCCGCCTTCGCGGCCCACTGCAACGCCGCCGGATTGAGGCAGCTCTTCGGCCGGCTGCTGTCGTTGGACCCCCGGCGTCGCCGCAGCGCGCTGGCCGAGGCAGTCTCCGCGGCTGCCGGAAGCCGGGATGACGCGCTGGGATGGGTCCCGCTCCTCGCCGGCCACTGCCCGGATGACATCGGCGCCCTGGCGCCGGCCCTGATGAACCTCCTGCGCCTGGAGCCGGGCCAGGCGCTGTTCCTGCCCGAGGGCGTTTTGCATTCCTATCTCGAAGGGACGGCCATCGAGATCATGGCCAACTCCGACAACGTCGTGCGCGGCGGGCTGACCCCCAAGCACGACAACCGTGACGTTCATAGGATCCGCACCGAAAACCGAGACCCGGCGGAGACCGTGTACCTGACCCCGGCGGCCGAGTTTGCGCTGTCCTGCATTCATCTGCCGGCCGGAAGCAGCTTCTGTAGCCGGGCGGAGCGCAACGTTGAAATCCTGCTTTGCGTCGATGGTAAGGCCGTCGCCCGCGAACTGGCCCCGGCCGGACGGGAGGTCGACATCGCCAGAGGCTCCTGCGTGCTCGTCCCTGCCGCGGCGCCCGCCTATCGACTGATCGGGCCGAGTACGCTGTACAAGGCGACGGTGCCATGATAGCGCAGCCTCCGGTGAACATTTTTTTGATCGGATACCGCGGCACCGGGAAAAGTGCGGTCGGCAAAAGACTGGCGGCGGTTTTGAACCGGCAGTTCGTGGACATGGATGATGAAATGACCCGGCGGCTCGGCACGACGATCCGCGACCACGTCGCCCGCTCCGGCTGGCCGGCGTTCCGGGCCGAAGAAAAACGCCTGCTGCAGGAGCTCTGCCGGGGGGAGGGACGGGTCGTGGCGACGGGTGGAGGGGTGGTGCTGGACGACGAGAATGTAGCGGCCATGCGGTCGGTCGGTCTGGTCGTTTGGCTGCGGACCTCGCCCGGCGTCATCCAAGCGCGGCTGGCGGCCGACCCCCGCAGCCACGACCTGCGGCCGGCACTGTGCGCATCGCCGGACCCCTCCGCGGAAATCCGCGAGGTGCTTCCACAGCGGCTGACGCTCTACCGGCAGGCGGCCCACTGGGAGATCGGCACGGATGAACTCAGCGCGGAGCAGGTCTGCCGGAGCCTCGCCGCGCGGCTTGCGTCGTGAGGTTCGCGCCGCCTTTTGGCAAAACCCTGCGGCCCCGCTCATTTTCTTTCCGGCCCTTGACAACGCCGAACGATTTAAGTAGCTTTGCGCTCGCTCGTAGGATCCATGAGCATGTCCGGATGACAGGAGCCGCCCGCGTATGACACTCACCAAAGCGAAAATCGCCGACGCTATTTTCCAGGAGCTGGGGTTCCCCAAGAACCGATCGATCGAACTCCTGGAGCTTCTGCTGGAACTGATGAAGAACAAGCTCGAAAAAGGCGAAGACGTTCTCATCAGCGGCTTCGGGAAGTTCTGCGTCAAGGAAAAAAAAGAGCGGCGAGGGCGCAATCCGGCAACCGGCCACGACATGATCCTGGCCAAGCGCAGAGTGATCACGTTCCGCTGTTCTCACTTGCTGCGAGAAATAATCAACGGAGAGGTCTCGTAGCAGGGCATCTCCGCATCCAGGCGACGACCCGGCTTTTCCCGTTCGAAAGAGGATTGCCCCGGGGGCCGTTCCCACGCGAACCGCACGGCGCACTTCACTTCGACCCGCGGCCCTTTCGTCATTTCCGGCGCCCGCGGGCGCAGGACGACCCGATCACGAGAATCGCATGAACCACCTCCTCACGCGGTGGCTGACCCTGACGGCCGCCATCCTGCTCGCCGCCTACCTGCTGGACGGCATCCGCGTCGGCGGCTTTTTTTCGGCGCTGTGTGCCGCCGCGCTGCTGGGCATCTTCAATGCCGTGCTCAGGCCGGTCGCGCTCCTGCTCACGCTTCCCTTCAACGTCATGACCCTGGGCCTGTTCACGTTCGTCATCAACGCGCTCCTGCTCAAAATGGTCTCGGGCCTCATCCGCGGCTTCGACGTGACGGGTTTCTGGCCGGCGGTGCTCGGGTCCGTCGTGATCACTGCGGCGAGCTGGGCCTTGAACACGTTCATCCGCGAGCGTTCGGCCGGCGCCCGGGGGGAGGCGCGGCCCGCCGACGGGGGCATCATCGACCTGGAAGACAAGGGCAACAATCGCTGGGAGTGAGCCCGGACGGCGCGGCCTCCCGGTGCGCCGCAGGTGAGGGAGTGGACCCCGCATGGCAGGACTGCATATTTTCACCAGCAACCGCATGGAACGGCTGGTCGAGCAGCTGGCCATGGTTGTCCGCGAACCCCTCGATTCGCCGCTCGCCCCGGAAACCGTCGTGGTGCAAAGCCGCGGGATGGAGCGCTGGGTGTCCATGGAGCTGGCCCGGCGGAACGGCATCAGCGCCAATGTCCGGTTCCCATTCCCCAACGCCTTCCTGGCGGAGGCATTCCAGGCCGTCTCGTCCGGAATGCCCCTGCCGTCGCCCTTCGATCCCGATGTCCTGACCTTCCGCATCATGGGCGTCATCGCGAAGCACGCCGGCCGGCCGGATTTCAAAGCCATAGAGGGGTTTCTCGCGGACGACCCGCGCGGCCTCAAGCGGTACCAGCTGGCCCGGAAAATCGCCGACCTGTTCGATCAATACCTTGTGTTCCGCCCCGAAATGATCGAGCGCTGGGAGGCCGGGTCGTTCGAGGGTCTGGCGCATCAGCGCTGGCAGGCCTTGATCTGGCAGGAGCTCGCGCGCCTCACGCCGGGGTTGCACCGGGTCGACCAGCGCCTTCTGCTGGTCGAGGCCCTTCGCCGCGGCAGCCGCGACCCCGGTGCGCTTCCCCGGCGGGTGTCGCTCTTCGGGGTGTCGTACCTTCCCCGGTTTCACCTGGAAGTCTTTGCCGAGCTCGCCCGGGCGGTCGACGTGCACGTGTTCTGCATGAACCCCTGCCGCGAATACTGGGCCGACATCGTTTCCGAGCGCGCCGTCCACAACCTGCAGCGGCGAACAGGGGACTTCGAGGCCGCCGAGGCCCGGCTGCACCTCGAACGCGGCAACCGGCTGCTGGCCTCGCTGGGCACCCTCGGCCGCCATTTCCTGGACCTGCTCGCCGAATTTGCCGGCCACCTCGTCGAGGAGTTTGTCGAGCCCGAGGGGAACTCCCTTCTGAGCCGCCTCCAGTTTGACATCCTGAACCTTCGCGACCCCCAACCGGACGGGGGGCTCTCGGCCGACCCCTCCATCCGGATCCACGCCTGCCACAGCCCCATGCGGGAGGTCGAGGTCCTGCGGGACCAGCTGCTGGCGATGTTCGAGGAGGACCCGCAGCTGCGGCCCGGCGACGTCATCGTTATGACCCCGGACATCGAGACCTATGCCCCTTACATTTCGGCGGTGTTCGGCGCCCAGGGCGCCTCTCAGAGCCGCATCCCCTTCGGCATCGCCGACCGCGGCCCCCACCGGGACAGCAGCCGCTTGCAGGCCTTTTTCAGCCTGCTCGACCTGGGGGACAGCCGGTTCGGCGCCGGGGAGGTGCTGCGACTGCTGGAGGCCCCGGGTATTTTGAAGCGCTTCGGGCTGGAGGAGGCCCACCGGTCCCGCCTGGAGCAGTGGACCCGGGCGGCAGGCATCTGCTGGGGCGAAGACGAAACCACCCAACGGTCGCTGGGGCTTCCGGCACACGCCCACAACACCTGGAGGGCCGGGATCGAGCGGCTGCTTCTCGGGTATGCGCTGCCGTCCCAGGGCAGCGAGGTGTTCCACGGAATCCGCGGCACCAACGCCATCGAGGGCAGCGACGCGCAGGTGATAGGGCCTTTTCTGGATTTCCTGGAGCAGGTGTTCGCGTTTTCCGCGCGGCTGCGCCGGCATCGACGGCTGGATGCGTGGCGCGACGACATCGGCGACATGCTGTCCGCTTTTTTCCCGGAGGAGGACGACGACCCGGCGGGCCTGCAGCGCATCCGCCGGATGCTGGATGAAATGGCCGGCCTCGGGGCATCGGCGGGGTTCACGGCGGAAGTCCCCGTGGACGTGGTGCGCCTGTTTCTCTCCGAACGGCTGGACGGTGAAGGGGCCGGCCGGGGGTTCATGTCCGGCGGCGTGACCTTCTGCTCCATGCTGCCGATGCGGACCATCCCGTTCCGGGTGGTCTGCCTTATCGGGATGAACCACGACGCGTATCCCCGCGAAAGCCGGCAGCTCACCTTCGACTTGATCGCCCAGGCGCCGCGCCCGGGCGACCGCTCGCGCCGCAACGACGACAAGTACCTCTTCCTCGAAGCGCTGCTGTCCGCCCGCGGCCGGCTTTACATCAGCTACGTGGGGCAGAGCCTGCAGGACAACAGCCCCGTGCCGCCCTCCGTCGTCGTGAGCGAGCTCATCGACGTGCTCCAGGCCGGGTACGGCCTGCCCGCGGACCCTGCGGCCGGCCGCCTGGTCACCCGCCACCGGCTGCAAGCGTTTTCCGCCGACTATTTCCAGGAGGGATCCGGCCTTTTCAGTTATTCCGCCGAAGACATGCAGGCCTGTGCCGCGGCGTCCGCGGCAACCTCACCGCAGCCGTTTGCGCCCGAGGCGGTTCCATTGACAAGCGAGGATGCGGCGGCCTGGAGCCGGCCGGACCTCGGGGCGTTGGCCTCTTTTTTCGGGAACCCGGCCAAATTTTTCGTCCGAAACCGCCTGGGGGTGCGGCTCGAACCGCCGGAAGGCTCGGTTTCGGACAGCGAACCCTTCGCCATGAAGGGGCTCGAGCGCTTCACCATCGGCAGCCGCCTGCTCGAACAGCGCCTGAGCGGCTCCCATCCCCGGGATGTTTTTTCGGCGCTGCGCGCCGAAGGACGGCTGCCCCACGGGACGATGGGCGAAGTCGACTTCCGCGACCTCTGGGCCGAGGTGGACCGCTTCGCCCGCCGCCTCGCGGCGCTGCCCCCGGCATCCTCCCCCGGTGCGATCGACGCTCAGTGGGACATCGCCGGCTTCCGCCTGGCGGCGCATGTCACCGGGTGTTCCGGCACCGGCTGCCTGCGCTACCGCTTCGGCAAGCTGCGGGCCAAGGACCAGCTGGGGCTGTGGCTGCAGCATCTGGCCTTCTGCCTGGCGGCACCCGGGAAAGACGAATGCCAAAGCGTCTTCGTCTGCACCGACCGAACCCTGCGGCTGAAGCGCGTGGCGGACAGCCGGCCCCTGCTCGAAGAGCTGCTGGCCGTCTATCGACAGGGCCTCGAGCGGCCGCTGTGCTTTTTCCCGAAAACTTCGCTGGCATATGCCCTTGCCCTGCGCGCATCCGCCTCCCCGCGCCGGGCGTTGGGGGCGGCCCGCGCCGCCTGGAACGGCAGCGAGCCGCATGAGGGCGAAAGCGCGGACCCTTACTACCGCCGTTGCTTTGAAACGATCGACCCCCTGGGAGAGGAATTCCAGGAGTTGAGCCGAAGGGTCTTCGGCCCTTTTTTGGACGGCGCCGAATGGGAGAAAGCGGCCTGATGGAAATCGGTTCGATCATCGACCTCCTGCGGGGACCTCCCGACACCGCCGCGCTGAAACCGGGCGACCTGCTGAACGTAAAGGTGTTGGAGGTCTTCGCAGACCGGCGCGCGCTGGTGGACCTGGGCCGCTTCCGAACGCTCGCCGCCGTCACCTTCCCGGTGGCGGCCGGGGATGAGATCCGGGTGCGGGTCCAGGAGACACGGGGACAGCTGCGGCTTCAGCTGGTCCCGACTTCCGGCGGAGACCCGGTGCCGTCGGCCGGGACGGCGGCAGGTCCGGCGCAGGCGGCAGCGGTGGAATCCCTCCAACAGCTTCAGGTGCGGATCGATCAGCTGGCGGGCGCCCTCCAGCGCCTGCCGGGTTTGCCGCCGCTGCCGCCCGGGCTCAGGCAGGTGGTCGATGCGCTGCAGATTTTTCTCGAACCCTTCGAGCCGGGTTCAAACCCCGAAGCAATTGCCCGCAAGCTGCAGGGGTTTTGCGAGGACTCCGGGCTGTTCCTGGAGCAGCGGCTGGCGGACGCGCTCAAACGGGCTGCCGACCGGGCAGGGGGGGCTCCGGACCCGGAGACCGGACCCGCGGGGTCGCCGGGACGCATCCTGGCCGCCGACCTCAAGGCCCGGCTGGTCTTTCTCAAGGGTTTTTTCGACAGCCCGGCCGGCCGGCAGCTGGCACACGACCACCGCGACGTCGGCGGACTGGCGAAGGCGGCGGCCGAGCTGCTCGCGGACCTCCGCGCCGGCCAGGAGCAGATGGCCAGGCCGGCCGCTGCCTCGGACCTCTTCCAGATGGTGCACTTTGCCCTGCCGTTGCCGGACGGCCGCGGCCGGGCCGGGCTTAAAATCGCCTACCGCCGGCGGCCGGCCGCCGGGACGCCGGAAGGGCACCGCGCGGCGATCCTGCTTGAGCTCGACCGCATGGGGGCCGTCCGCGCCGATCTCACCCTGCTGAACGCCGGGTTGAACGTGTCCATCTTCGTTTCCGACTCGGGGCTGCGGGAGCATGTCAACCGCCACGCACCCGAGGTGCACGACGCCCTGGCGCCGTTTTTCGAACATGTGGCCGTTCAGGTGTCGGTGTCGCCCCGGAAAATAGAGCGGTTTGCGTCCGAGGACTGGCGGCCGGCGGGCGAAACCCAGGTGGATGTGCGCGTATGAAAAAGAAAGAACCGACGCGGGCCGTGGCCCTGCGGTACGACCGTGCGAAAGAGGGCGCGCCTCGCGTGGTCGCCAAAGGGCAGGGGCACGTGGCGGACAACATCGTCGCCGCCGCCCGGGAGCACGGGGTGCCGCTGCATGAAGACCCCAACCTGGCCGCGACCTTGAATGCCCTCGATCTCGAAACGGAGATCCCGCCGGAACTGTACCGCGCCGTTGCGGAAGTCCTGGTTTTCATCTACCGGTTGAACGGCAAGCTGAACGGGCCATGACCCCCTTCGACCTCATCCGCACGCCCCTGAAAGGGGTCAGCCTCATCGAGGCGGCGGCCGGCACCGGCAAGACCTACACCATCGAGGGGCTTTACATCCGGCTGGTGCTCGAAAAGCAGCTGCCCGTCGAGCAGATCCTCGTGGTGACCTTCACGCGCGCGGCCACCGCCGAGCTGCGCGACCGGATCTACCGGCGCCTGGCCAAGGCCCGCGACGCTTTTGCCGGGGCCCCCGTCGAAGACGACGACCTCCTGCGGCACGCGGTGGCCGGCCACCCCAGCCCCGCCCAGGCCGGCCGTCTGCTGCGTCAGGCGCTGATGGATTTCGACCGTGCGGCCATCTTCACCATCCACGGGTTCTGCCAGCGGGTGCTCTACGAAAACGCCTTCGAGACCGGCAGCGCGTTCGACGCCGAACTGCTCCAGGACCAGACGCCGATCCTGGTGGAAGTGGTGGAAGATTTCTGGCGCCGGTGGGTCTGCGACCAACCGCCGGAGTTCCTTCAGTTTGCCAGGGGTGCCCTCGGGGACCCGGCCGGTCTGATGGAGCTGGCCCGCAAATCCACGGCGGCCGATTTCGCGGTGACGCCCCGGCGGGACGAGCCGTGCCTGCGCGCCGAGACGCTCGCGGCCTACCGGCGGCGGCTGGAACAACTCGCGAACGGCTGGCCGGCCGGCCGGGACGATGTGGGCCGCCTGCTTCTGGAGGCGCCGCTGAACGGCACCAGCTACGGCACCCTGGCGCCCGGGGAGGGCGGCGGCCCCTCGAAGCGCCGGCGCATGGTCCGGAGCCTCCTCGAGGCGCTGGACGCCTATTTCGCCGACGGGACCCCGAGTTACCCGCCGGTGGCGGCGGTCGCGAAGCTGGCCGCGTCGAGTCTGGCCCGCGCGACCCTCAGCCGCCGGCCGCCGCCGTCACACCCGGTTTTCGACGCCTGCGAAGCGCTGCACCGGGCCGCGCAGCCGCTCGCTTTGGAAATGACCGCGCAGCTGCAGCACCTCAAATGGCGCCTGCTGGGCGGGGTGCCGGCGGAACTGGAGCGGCGCAAGTCCGAAAAGGGAAGGGTCTCCTTCGACGACCTCCTGCGGCGGGTGGCCAGGGCCCTCGACGCCGCCGCGGGAGAGGGGTTGGCCGATGCCGTGCGCCGGCGGTTCCAGGCCGCGCTCGTGGACGAGTTCCAGGACACCGATGACCTGCAGTACGCTGTTTTCTCGCGGCTGTTCTCGGCGCCGCAGCACTTGCTGTTCATGATCGGCGACCCCAAGCAGGCCATCTACGGGTTTCGCGGTGCCGATATTTTTTCCTATTTGCGCGCCGCGCAGGACGCCGAGTCCTGTTTCACCCTCGTCCGCAACTGGCGCTCCTCACCCGGCCTGGTGCAGGCGGTCAACGCGCTTTTTTCGCAATCGGCCGCACCGTTCCTCTTCCCCGGCATCGACTTCACCCCGGGCAACGCCGCCCGGCAGGGCGCTGCCGCAGCGGAGCCCCCGATGGTCCTGTGGCACCTGGATTCCCGGCGCCACCGCGACGACGGCAAGGTCATGACCAAACCGGAGGCGCAGTCGCTGATCGCACGGGCCGTGACCGTGGAAATCCAGCGGCTGGTCGTCTCCGGAACCGCCGCGGTCCGGGCCGGAGACATCGCCGTGCTCGTGCGCACCAACAGCCAGGCCGCTTTGATGAAGGACCACCTCTCGGCGGCCGGGGTGGCCTCGGTCGTTTACAGCACGGCCAACGTGTTCGATTCGACCGAGGCGCACGAGCTGCTGGCCGTGCTGGCCGGCATCGCCGAACCCCAGAGTTCGTCGAAATTGAAATCGGCGCTGGCCACCCATCTGCTGGGCGTTCCGGCCGGGGAGATCGCTGCCGGGGACCGGTCCGGGGCGGCGTGGGAACGGCGGACCCGCCGGCATTGGGAGTATTTCCGGCTGTGGAGCGAGCGGGGCTTCACCTTCATGTTCCGGCAGTTCCTGTCGGGCGAGGCGGTGAAGGCGCGCCTGCTCTCGCTGCCGGACGGCGAACGGCGCCTGACCAACCTCCTGCACCTGGCCGAGCTCGCGCACCGCGCCGCCGCGGATCAGAACCTCGGGGTGACCGGGCTGGTGGCCTGGCTCGGCCGCAGCGTCGACCCGGGCGCGCAGCGGTCCGAGGAAACCCAGCTCCGCCTGGAAAGCGACGAGCTGGCGGTCAAGATCGTCACGGTCCACCGCAGCAAAGGGCTGGAATACCCGGTGGTGTTTTGCCCCTTCGCCTGGTCCGGGTCCTCCCTGAGAAGCGGCGATGTTTTTTTCCACGACCCCGCTGCCGACAACCGCTTGACCGCCGACCTGAGCGGCGACAAGGATTCGCCCAACCGGGTCCGCGCGCAAAACGAGCTGCTGGCCGAAAACCTGAGAATGCTCTACGTGGCGGTGACCCGCGCGCAGGAGCGCTGCTATCTCGTCTGGGGCCGCATCAACACCGCCGAGACATCGGCGCCGGCCTACCTGCTGCGCTCCGGCGCGGGCTCCGGCGCGGAAGCGTCAGCCGACGCCGAACGCGACTGGATCTCGCGGCTGCGGGCCGAATTCAAGACCCTCGGGGACGAAGAGGTGCGCAGCCGCCTGGACGAACTCGCCGACGCCTCGGACGGCACGATCGTGGTCCGGCCGTTGCCGGAACGTGCGGCGGCGAGAGGGGCCGACGCCGGCCGGTCTTACCGGCAGTTGGCCTGCCGGGAGTTTCACGGCCGTATCGACCCCACCTGGCGCCTGACCAGCTACTCCGCCCTGGCGGCGGCCGCCGGCGTGGACACGCCGGATCATGACGCCGGCCCTCCGATGGCCGGGGGGGCGCCTTCGCCGGAAGCGCATCGTCCCGCGGCGGAAGCCGGGATTGCCGGCTTCCCGGCGGGGGTTCGGGCCGGCACGTTCTTTCACTCGATTTTTGAAACGCTTGATTTCGCGCGCCCCGAGCCCCGGACGGTCGTCGCCGCGAAACTCAAGGAGTTCGGGTTCGACTCGTCCTGGAAAGAACCCGTCTGCGGCATGATCGCCGATGTTCTCGACCTGCCGCTGTTCGACGGCCCATCCCCTGTTCGCCTGGCGAAGGTGAACCGTGACCGGCGCATCACCGAGATGGAATTTTATTTTCCGCTGAACCTGGTGACGCCGGCGGACCTGGAAGCCGTGTTCGCCCGTCATGGGGCGCCGCCGGCCGGCGAAACCATCGAGCGTTTGCACTTCGCGCCGACGCGGGGTTTCATGAAAGGGTTCATCGACCTGGTGTTCGAGCAGCGCGGCCGCTACTACCTGGTCGACTGGAAGTCGAATCGCCTGGGCGCGGCGCCGGAAGATTACCACTGCCGCCGGCTGGGCCCCGTGATGCGCGAGCACCTCTACGACCTGCAGTACCACATCTACACGCTGGCGCTGCACCAATACCTGCGCCGCCGGATTCCCGGCTATGAGTATGCCCGCGATTTCGGCGGGGTGTGCTACGTTTTTCTGCGCGGGGTCCGCCGCGACCGGGGCCCGGAATACGGTTTTTTCCGCGACCGGCCCGACCCCCGGCTCGTCCAGGCCTTGGGAGAGGCGCTGATACCGGACTATGCCTGACCTGATCGACGACGGGCTGTTTTCAGCCCTGGACCGGCACTTCGCCAGGTTCATCGGCCGCTTCGGCGGGGCGGACCCCCATCCGATCCTCCTGGCGGCGGCGCTGGTGAGCCGGGTCACCGGAAACGGCGATGTGTGCCTGGATCTCAATGCCTGCGCGGGCAAGCCCGTTGACGGGTCGCCGACCGCGCTCGCGTGCCCGCCCGTCGAGCTCTGGGTCGCGGCGCTGCGCGCCTCCCCGGCGGTCGGCCGGCCGGGCGAGCGCCGTCCGCTGGTGCTGGACGACCACAACCGCCTCTACCTCCACCGCTACTGGGGGTATGAAAGCCGCCTGTCGGCCCGCATCCTGGAGCGTGCGGGCGCCCCGCCGGGGGACCTGGACGACGGGCGGTTGAGGGCCGCCATCCGGCGCCAATTTACCGGTTGCAGCGGGCCGGGGACCGACTGGCAGGAGGTGGCTGTGGCCGTGGCACTGCTCAAGCGTTTTGCCGTGATCACCGGCGGGCCGGGAACCGGCAAGACCACGACCGTGGCCAGGATCCTCGCCGTGTGGGAGGAGGTAACCCAGGGGCGTGCGACACGGGTGCTGCTGGCCGCGCCCACGGGCAAAGCCGCCGCCCGGCTCAAGGAATCCCTGCGGCCCGGGGCGGGGCTGCCTGCGCCGGCGGCCGGTGGCGGCCCCGCGCCCGCCCGCGAGGTCTACACCCTGCATCGCCTGCTCCGGCCGGTGGTCGGCACGCCCTTGTTTCGACACAACGCCGAGAACCCGCTGCCGGTCGACCTGATGATCGTCGACGAGGTCTCCATGGTCGACCTGGCCCTCATGGCCAAGCTGGTGGACGCCCTGCCCGGGGCGGCCCGGCTGGTGCTGATCGGCGACCGCGACCAGCTGGCGTCGGTGGAGGCCGGTTCGGTTCTGGGGGACATCTGCGGCCGGTTGCGGCGGCCGGGGTTCTCTCCTGAGTTCGGGGAGGTGCTCCGGCGGGTGACCGGACAGACGGTTCCGCCGGCGACCGGGGGCCGGCCGCTGCAGGACTGTATTGTGGAGCTGCAGGCCAGCTACCGGTTTGCCGCCGGCAGCGCCATCGGGGAGATCAGCCGGGCGGTCAACCGGGGCGATGGGCCGGGCATGGTCGAGATCCTGTCGCGGACCGGAAAAGGGACGGTCGCCTGGCTGGAACCGCAGGCCGGCGCGGAGGGCATGGCCGGGCTGGAAGAGCGTCTGGCGGAAGGCTACGCAGCGTATCCAACGGAGGGCGGCCCCGAGGCGATGCTGCAGGCGCTCGGCCGGTTCAAGGTGCTGTGCGCCCACCGCGCCGGCGTCACCGGGGTGGAGGCCGTCAACCGGATGGCGGAGCGCATGCTGGTGCGTCGGGGCCGGGTTAAAATCAACCCGCGCAGCGGCAGCCCCTGGTATGCCGGCCGGCCCGTGCTCATCACGCAAAACGACTACAGTTTGGGGCTTTTCAACGGCGACATCGGGATCACCCTGCGCGACCCCGGAGAGGGGTCCGAAGCTCTGGCGGTTTTTTTCCCCGATGCGGCCGGGGGGCTGCGGCGGTTCCTGCCGTACCGCCTGCCCGCGCACGAGACGGTGTACGCCATGACGGTGCACAAGAGCCAGGGGTCCGAGTTCGAAGAGGTGCTGCTGGTGCTGCCGGCCCAGGATTCGCCGGTGCTCTCCCGCGAACTGGTCTACACGGCCCTCACCCGGGCGCGGAGGAAGATCACGCTCGTCGCCGGCCGGGAGGTGCTCACGACCGCCATCCACCGCCGCATCGAACGCACCTCCGGCCTGCGGGATGCGCTGTGGGGAGACACCCCAACCAGTTATTGACCCGGCGATTGAAATTTGACGAGTTATAGAATCTCACGCAAAGGCGGAGCGGGGTGCCCGCCGCGTCGAGCCGCCACCACCCGTTCAAGGAACCTACCCACGGCAGCCGGCCCGCTCCATACCGACAGCTTCCGGCAGGCACCACCTTAGATCTGCTCGCGTTCAAGCGATGGCCGGCCGAACGGCCGGTGACATGTTTACCCGCTGCGTCACCTGTGCTATTTTCACACAAGGTTCGGACATCGATTTCAACCACACAGGAGCGCAGATGACAGGCAACCATTTCAGGACGGGCATCGGCTTCGATTTTCATCGGCTGGTCGAGGGCCGCGATCTCATATTGGGCGGGGTCGAAATCCCGTACGCAAAAGGGCTCCTGGGGCACTCCGACGCGGATGTCCTGGTGCATGCCATCTGCGACGCCCTGCTCGGGGCCTGCGGCCTGGGCGACATCGGCATTCACTTCCCGGACACCGACCCCGCCTACAAGGGGGTTTCCAGCCTCGAGCTCCTGGGGAAGACCTGCGCGCTGATCGACGCCAACGGGTACCGGATCGTCAACGTCGATGCGGTCGTCCTCGCCGAAGCGCCCAAGGTCATGCCTTTCCGCCGCGAGATGCTGAGCCGCATCCTGCAGGCCATGGGGGCGGCTGCCCCGCAAGCGCTCAACCTCAAGGCAACGACCACCGAGGGCTGCGGGATGATCGGGAGAGGCGAGGGGATCGGCGCTATGGCCACCGCGTTGATCGAGCGCCGGCCGCTCGACCGGGACGGGGGCCCATGAGCGCCTTTTCCCTGAAGGCCGAGTTCGAGCCGGCCGGCGACCAGCCCGCCGCCATCGAAGCGCTGCACCGGCAGCTGCTCGCCGGCCGCAAGCAAAATGTCCTGCTGGGGGTCACCGGCTCCGGCAAGACCTTCACCATGGCGCACGTCATCGCGCGCATGAACCGCCCGACGCTCGTGATCGCACCGAACAAGACGCTCGCGGCCCAGCTCTACAGCGAGTTCCGGCGGCTGTTCCCCGACAATGCCGTGGAGTATTTCGTCAGCTACTACGATTACTACCAGCCGGAAGCCTACATCCCGTCCTCGGACACCTACATCGCCAAGGACTCCTCCATCAACGACATGATCGACAAGCTGCGCCACTCCGCCACGCGCTCCGTGCTCTCGCGCAGGGATGTGCTGGTGGTGGCGAGCGTCTCCTGCATCTACGGCCTCGGGGCCCCGGAAGACTACCTCTCCATGCGGGTGGAAATCGAGGCCGAGGCCGAGTACGGTCGCGAACGGCTGCTGGCCGATCTCGTGGCCATGCAGTACGAACGCAAGGACCACGACTTTTTCCGGGGCACCTTCCGAGTGCGGGGCGACCGGGTCGAGATTTTCCCGGCCTACGAAGAGGACCGGGCGATCCGCGTGGATTTTTTCGGCGACACGGTGGAGGGCATCGCCGAGATCGACGCCCTGCGCCACACGGTCCTGCGCCGCCTGACGCGCGGCGTAATTTTCCCGGCCAGCCACTACGTCACGCAGAAGACCACGCAGCAGAAGGCCATGCAGACCATCCGCACGGAGTTGGGCGGCCGCATCGACTGGTTCCGCGACCGGGGGCGGCTGCTGGAGGCGCAGCGGATCGAGGAGCGCACGCATTTCGACCTGGAGATGATCCAGGAGCTGGGGTACTGCAACGGCATCGAGAACTACTCGCGGCACCTGACCGGCCGCCGCGCCGGAGAGCCGCCGCCGACCCTGCTCGATTACTTCCCGAAAGATTTCCTGCTGTTCATCGACGAGAGCCACATCGCCGTGCCGCAGCTGCAGGGCATGTACCGCGGGGACCGCTCGCGCAAGGAGACCCTGGTGGAGTACGGCTTCCGGCTGCCGTCGGCCCTCGACAACCGGCCGCTCACCTTCGAGGAGTCCCAGGCCCGCTTCCGCCAGACGGTCTTCGTGTCCGCCACCCCGGCCGACTACGAGATGAAGATGGCCGGGGACGCCGTCGTCGAGCTCATCGTGCGGCCGACGGGGCTGGTCGACCCCGTGATGGAGGTCCGCAGCGCGCGCCACCAGGTCGACGACCTGCACGATGAAATCCGCAAACGCCGGCAGCGCCGCGAACGGGTGCTGGTCACCACCCTCACCAAGCGCATGGCGGAGGACCTCACCGAGTACTACTCGGACCTCGGGCTCAAGGTCCGCTACCTGCATTCGGACATCACCACCCTGGAGCGAATGGACATCATCCGCGACCTGCGGCTGGGCGAGTTCGACGTGCTGGTGGGCATCAACCTGCTGCGCGAGGGCCTCGACATCCCCGAGGTGTCGCTGGTGGCCATTCTGGACGCCGACAAGGAAGGGTTCCTGCGCTCGGCGCGGTCGCTCATCCAGACCAGCGGCCGGGCGGCGCGCCATGCAGGCGGCATGGTCATTCTCTACGCCGACACCGTCACGCCCTCGATGCAGCAGGCCATCGACGAAACCGACCGCCGCCGCAAGATCCAGCAGGCGTACAACATCGCCCACGGCATCACGCCGGAATCCGTCCACAAGGCGATCACCGGGGCCTTCGACTTCGTCAACGGCCAGCCCCCGCCCAAAGCCGGCCGGGTGGCCGAGGCGCTCGCCGACTACGGCTCGCTGGAGGAGGTCGATGCCGAGATCCGCCGGCTGGAAAAGCAGATGCACCTGGCCGCCAAGGAGCTGGATTTCGAGCGTGCCGCCGACCTGCGGGACCAGGTCAAACGCCTGCAGCGCCTGGTCGTGCTCGAATCATGAACGCCCCCGCGCCCCCCGCTCCGCCGCCGGCCGGCGCCCCCGCCCGGAAGGCCGCGGAGGCCCCCTCCGAACCCGGCGTCTACCTGATGAAGGGGGCCGACGGCCGGGTCCTTTATGTCGGCAAGGCCCGCAGCCTTCGCAAGCGGCTGGCGGGCTATTTCAAAACCTCGGCGCATGCCGATTCCAAGATCGATGCGCTGGTGGCCCGGATCGCCGACATCGAAATCATTCTCACCCGCACCGAAAAAGAAGCCCTCATCCTGGAGTCGAACCTCATCAAGCGCCACCGGCCGCGCTTCAACGTGGTGCTCAAGGACGACAAGCGCTACCCCTCCCTGCGGCTGGACCCGACGGAGGACTACGCGCGGTTCACCGTGGTGCGCAAGATCGGGGAGGACGACGCCCTCTACTTCGGCCCCTTTGCCTCGGCGCACGCCGTGCGCGAAACCCTCAAGGTGCTCAACCGGACCTTCCGGCTGCGCAAATGCAAGGCGAGCGAATTCCGCACCCGGACCCGGCCCTGTCTGCACTGCCAGCTGAACGGCTGCCTGGCCCCCTGCTGCCGGGATATCCCGCGGGAGGTGTATCGCGAGCAGGTCCAGGAGGCGATTCTCTTTTTGAAGGGCCGCACCCAGGAGCTGGTGGGCAAGATCCGCGGGGAGATGGAGGCCGCCGCCGCCGCCCGGGAGTACGAAAAGGCGGCCCGCCAGAGGGACAAGCTGTTTGCGCTGCAGCGGACGGCCGAAAAACAGGTCGCGGTGACCACCGACTTCATGGACCGGGACGTCTTCGCGGCGGTGTCCGCCGACGGCGCCGCCGTCATCACCCACCTGGAAGTGCGCGGCGGCTTCCTCACGGGCACGCGCCACTTCGGCTTCCCCGAGACCATGGCCGCGGAGGACGAAATGCTGGGGGTCTTCATCCGCCAGTTTTACGAGGGCCGCGCCTTGGTGCCCGGGGAGCTGTTCGTGTCGCACGCGCTCGAGGACGCGGGGTGGATCGAGGAGGGGCTGGCCGCCCAAAGAGGCCAGAGCGTGCGCATCCGCCGGCCGGAGCGCGGCAAGAAGGCCCGGCTGCTGGAGATGGCGCTGCACAACGCCCGCACGGAACTCGAGGCCCTTCTGGCCCGGCGCTCCAGCGGCGCCGAGCTGCTGCCGCGGCTGCAGCGGCGCCTGAACCTCTCCCGTTATCCGCAGCGCATCGAGTGCGTCGACAACTCGACCCTGATGGGATCCGACCCCGTGGCCGGCCTGGTGGTGTTCGTCGACGGCCGCCCGGAGCCCGCCGCCTGGCGCCGATACCGCATCACGGGGGTTACGGTCCCGGATGATTACGCGGCCATGTCCCAGATCCTCCGCCGCCGGCTGGGGAAAGGGCCGGCATCGGAGCCGTTTCCCGACCTCCTGATGGTGGACGGCGGCAAGGGGCAGCTCGGGGCGGCGCTGGCGGTGATGAAGGATTTGCAGATCGAAGGGCGAATGGACGTTGTCGGGATCGCGAAAAAAGACCCGGGCCGGGGGGAGGCGCACGACAAGATTTTCCTGCCGGGGCGGTCGAACCCGGTCCATTTCGGGCGGGAGGGCGACCTGCTGCTTTTTTTGCAGCGCGTGCGGGACGAAGCGCACCGCCACGCCGTCGCCTTCCACCGCCGGCGGCGGCGGGCGTCGACCCTGGCCTCGGCGCTGGACACGATCCCCGGGGTCGGCCGGGCCCGCAAAGCGCAGCTGCTCGATCGTTTCGGCAGCTTTGAAGCCGTCCGGGCAGTCACGCTCGATGAGCTGAGCGCGCTGCCCGGTTTCAACCGCAAACTGGCCGAAGCGATCAAGGAAGCCCTGAGCGCGAAGGTGGACGCTCGCAGGGCGGAGTGACTAGTATTTCAGCTTGGCCATGGCGCTTTTCAGCTCCTGGACCGCTGCCGCGGATTTCTGCAGCGCCGCGTTTTCGTCGGCGGTCAACTTGATTTCCAGCACCTGTTCGACGCCCTTGGCACCGAGCTTCACCGGCACGCCGATGAACAGGTCGCGGATCCCGTACTCGCCCTCGAGATAGGCCGCGCAGGGCAGGACCTTTTTCTTGTCCTTGAGGATGGACTCCGCCATCTCCACCGCGGCCGAGGCCGGCGCGTAAAAGGCGCTGCCGGTCTTGAGCAGGCCGACGATCTCCGCGCCGCCGGTGCGGGTGCGCTGCACCAGGGCCTCGATGCGCTCCGGGGTCATGAGCTCCGTGATGGGGATGCCGGCGACGCTCGAGTAGCGGGGCAGGGGCACCATCGTGTCGCCGTGGCCGCCCAGCACGAACGCGTGGGTGTTTTCGACCGA
Source organism: Desulfobacterales bacterium (assembly GCA_025454075.1). The sequence continues at coordinate 18,367 of JALOPD010000024.1, forward strand.
GACCTTCAGCTCCATGGCGATGAAGGCGCGGAAACGGGCCGAGTCGAGCACGCCGGCCATGCCGATGACGCGCTGCTTGGGGAATTTGCTGGCGTCGAAGGCCACGTGGCACATGGCATCGAGCGGGTTGCTGACGATGATCAGGACCGCCTGGGGGGAGCGGCCGGCCACTTCCTGGGTCACTTTCTTGACGATGCCCGCGTTAGTGGTCAGCAGGTCGTCGCGGCTCATGCCCGGCTTGCGCGGAATGCCCGCCGTGATGATGACGATGTCGGACCAGGCGGTGGCGTCGTAAGCGTTGGCGCCGGTCAGGTGCGCGTCGTGTTTTTCGATCGGTGCGGCTTGGGCCAGGTCGAGCGCCTTGCCCTGGGGCACGCCCTCGATGATGTCCACGAGGACGACGTCGCACAGTTCCTTCTCCGCCAGCCGCTGGGCGGCGGTGGCGCCCACGTTCCCGGCGCCGATGACGGTCACTTTCTTGTCCATGGGTTGCCTCCGTTTCCCTGAAGTTGACGTTGATTCAAGAATCACCCTGTTTCAGCCGAAGATAGGATAAGGTCTTGTCGATAGCACAAATCACCCGATTGTCAACAGAATTTAGACAGCCGGATTTCCCTTTGCGGGGATCAAACCTTGTGATATGATAAGAAATTAGAATCGGAAGGGAACCGGCACAAGACGGAGCGGCGACGGCCGTCCGCAGGGGTCGCGCTTCGGGGCGGATGACATGGCGGTAGTCAATCTCAAAAAACGTCAGATCGAGTGCAAGATCGTTTATTACGGGCCGGCGCGCTGCGGCAAGACCACCAATCTCGAGTATATCCACCGGACCTTCACGCAGCATGTCAAGGGGGAGATGATCTCGATCGACACCGAGGGCGACCGCACCCTGTTTTTCGATTTTCTGCCCCTGGAGCTCGGCAAGCTCAGGGGCTGTGACGTGCGGGTCCAGCTCTACACCGTGCCGGGCCAGGTCCGCTACTCATCCACCCGCAAGCTCGTTCTGAGGGGCGCGGACGGCATCGTGTTCGTGGCGGACTCGCTGGAGGTTCGCCGGGAGCAGAACATGCTGGCGCTGAAGGACCTGCAGCAGAACCTTCGGGATTACAACTTGAGCGTCTTCAAGGTCCCGCTGGTGCTGCAGTTCAACAAGCGGGACCTGGCCGATGCCGGGATCTCCCTGATGACGGTCGAGCAGATGTCCACGGAGCTGAACCGGCAGTTGAAAGCCCCGGCCTTCCCGGCCGCGGCCCTCAGCGGGATGGGGGTCGGCAAGACCCTGCAGGAGTGCCTGCGGCTGGTTTTGCGCTCGCTGCAGCAGGAGCTCAATTTCTAACCACGACGGCCGTCGCCGCCGGCCCGGTTGCGGCTTTTTTCCACCGCTGAATTCATGGCCTCAGAGATCGATTTTTCGGGGAAACTGAGTTTTCTGAACTTGGGGGAGCTTCTCCAGCTGATCGGCAGCAGCTCCGCCACCGGCACGCTGCGCATCTTCAGCGCCCACGCATCGGAGCCCGGCGTGGTCGTCATCGAAAAAGGAAACCCGATCGATGCCGCCAACGGTTCACTGAAGGGCCTGGAGGCGTTGTTTTCGCTCTTCGGCTGGACCGAGGGCCGCTTCGAGTTCACCCGAGGGGCGGTGACCGGCGAGCGGGTGATCAAAAAAGGGCGGATGGAGATCATCCTCGACGGCCTGCGGCTCCTGGATGAAGGCAAGATACCCAAAATAGAGCCGGCGGCACCGCCGGTCGCGGGCGCACCGCCGGCGCCCGAGCCGGCGCCGGCGAAGAGCGGGCAACCCCCGCTCATCAAAGGACCGCTCGTCGACTACGCCTTCGTGGTGGATGAGGAGAGCTTCTACGACGGCGATGAAATCGTCCGGGAAGGATCGCACGGCAACTGGATCTGGGTGATTCTCGAGGGCGCTGCGGAAATCATCAAGACCACGCCCAACGGGCCGATCAAGCTGCTGCGGGTCGGCGACGGCGCTTTCCTGGGCAGCGTGGCCTCCTTCCTGATGGGGGACAACGTGCGCAGCACCACCGTCGTGGCCGCCGGCAACATCCAGCTCGGCATGCTGGACTCCCAGCTGCTGTCCAGCGAGGTGGCCGGCCTGTCCGCCGAGTTCAAAAGCCTGATCAAGAGCCTGAACAACCGGCTGCGCGGCGTGACCTCCATCGCCGCCCAGGCCCATGTTCGCGACGCCTCCTTCATGGAATCGCTCCTGAACAAAAAAATAGCCATCAAGGAGGGCCAGAACGAAGAGCGGCTGTTCAGCATCCGCGAGGGGGAGGTGGTCGTGGGGCGCAACACGCCGGGCGGCTACCTGCCGCTGGCCCGACTCGAGAAGGGGGATTTTTTCGGCCACATCCCCTTTCTGACCATCGGCCATGAGCCTTACGAAGCGGCTGTTTTTTCATCGGCCGACCTGAAACTGGCCTCGGTGGATTCCAAAAAGATCGAAAGCGAGCACCGGAGGCTTTCGCCCACTCTGCGCAACATCATCGAGCACCTGGCGGCTTGCATCTCGGCGACAACCCTGGTAACTATCAACAGCGTTCGCAAATCCGGCATTCTCTGACCTGCCGGCGGCTGGACAGGAGAACCGTCGTCCCATGAAAAAAGATGATAACCGAAAGCACCGGCGCATCAACTCCCTCAACCTGTCCTATGTCTGTCTGGATGAGGACCGCAAAACCGTGAAACAGGGCATGGGCCGGACGTTGAACCTCTCCGAATCCGGCATTCTGCTGGAAACGCATTTCCCCATCGCCGCGGAGCACACGGTGATCCTGAGCATCGGGCTGGAGGACCGGCTGGTGGACCTGAAGGGCCGGCCCGTCCACGTGCGCTCGACCGACAAGGGCGTTTATGAGGTCGGCATCGAGTTCATCGACCCCGATGAAAAAACGCTCCAGGCCGTGAAGCAGTTCCTCGGCTCCTTCGCCACCGATCACTGATCGTTTTTCCCGGCGCCGGGATTCAATTTCAATCGAAAAGGAGACCCCTGCCATGCATCCGCCGATCAGCCAGACCGACTTCCCAGGCCTCACGCTTTTGAAACGGGGCAAGGTGCGCGACATGTACGATCTGGGGGAGCACCTCCTGATGGTAGCCACCGACCGCATCTCGGCCTTCGACGTCGTCATGACCGAGCCCATCCCCGACAAGGGGGTCATCCTGACCCAGATCTCGCTTTTCTGGTTCGAGCAGATGAAGCCGATCGTTGCGAACCACGTGGTCACCGGCAACGTGGACGAGTACCCCAAGAGCTGCCGCCCCTATGCCCGGGAGTTGAAAGGCCGCAGCCTGCTGGTCAAGAAAGCCGCGCCGCTGTCGATCGAATGCGTGGCGCGGGGCTACATCTCCGGTTCCGGGTGGACCTCCTACCAGGCCTCCGGCGAGATCTGCGGGATCAAGCTCCCGGCCGGCCTCAAGGAATCCGAACGGCTGCCGGAGCCCATTTTCACCCCGGCCACCAAAGAAGAGCTCGGGGCGCACGACATCAACATCGATTTCGAAGAGGCCAAAAAGCGCGTCGGCCGGGAGCTGGCCGAACGCGTGCGCGAGTTGACGCTGGCCATCTACCGGGCGGGGGCCGCCTTGGCCGAGACGAAAGGCATTATCATCGCCGACACCAAGTTCGAGTTCGGCCTGGTCGGAGATCAGTTGATCCTCATCGACGAGCTGCTGACCCCCGACTCCTCGCGCTTCTGGCCCAAAGCCTCCTACGCCCCCGGCGGCGCCCAGCAGAGCTACGACAAGCAGTACCTGCGCGATTACCTGCTCTCCACCCGGTGGAACAAAACCCCGCCGCCCCCGCCGCTGCCGGACGAGGTGATCCGCGGCACACGCCAGAAGTACCTCGAAGCGCTCAAGCAGTTGAGCGGCAGCGGTCATGGCCTTTGACGGCAACCGGGCGGAGCCATGCACCCGCCGCATCCCCCTGGCGGAGATCGACCGTGGGGATGAGCGTTTCCGCATCACCACCCCCCGCTCGAGCGATGAACTCCACCTCTCGCTTCAGCGGCTCGGCCTGCTGACGGCGCCCCTGGTCCTTTCCCGGGATCGCGGATACATCCTCGTCAGCGGTTTCCGGCGCGTGGACGCCTGCCGTCGGCTGGGGTGGGAGACGGTCCCCGCGCGGGTGCTGGAAGCGCCGGCGACGATGTATGCCTGCGCCCTCAAGTCGGTCGGCGAAAATTCCCTGGAAAGACCCCTGAATCTCATCGAGACCTCCCGGGCCCTGCGCTTGCTCGATCGGCACGCCCCCGGCGGACCTCCCCCGCCGGAGGATGCCGCGGCCCTCGGTCTTCCGACCCATGCGGGCCTGGCCACCAGGCTGAAAACGCTGTGCCGGATGCCGGCGGAGGTGCAGGAGGCCGTCCTCGACGAGACGCTCTCCTTTGCGATGGCCTGTGAGATCGGGCAGCTGGAGGAGGGGCCGGCCGTCGCCTTCGCGCGGCTCTTCCGCCGGCTCAAACCCGGCTTGAACAAACAGCGGGAGATCGTCACCCTGGTTTCGGAGATAGCCTGCCGGGACGGGATCGATTCAACCGCGGTCTTGTCCGAGCCGGAGATGATTCGCGTTCAGGACGCGGAGGAACTGGACCGCAGCCAGAAGACCCAATCCATTCGAAGGCTGCTCCGCCGGCGCCGCTTCCCGGCGCTGACGGCGGCCGAGGACCGCTTTCACGCCCTGCGCCGGCGGCTCAAGCTCGGCGCGAACCTGCAACTGGCCCCACCCCGGGATTTCGAGGGGACGCGCTACACCCTGACCTTGAGTTTCGAACGCCTGGAGGAGGTCGAACGTCTGCGGGCCCAGCTGGATGCACTGGTGCGCCATCCCGACTTCAAGGCCCTGCTGACGGGCAAGGGCAGGGGGTTTGCGGGGACGACAGACCCGTGAAGATCGCAGCGCTTTACATCGATGCCCGGGTGGCCGACCGGCCGGACGCCCAGCGCATCTCCCGCCGGCTCGGGGTGCCCGCCAAAATGGTGGCGGATGCCGACGAGGTCTACGCGGATGTGGCCGCGGCGGAAGACCCGATCGGCAGCGGCAAGCAGGTCCTGTTTCTGACCCGCAACAAGGGGGCCTTCCTGAAGGAGTGCCCGGGCACCCGGCACTACACCTGCTGCGGCTACCGGATCCTGCACATCGGCAGCTACTGCACCATGGACTGCTCGTACTGCATCCTCCAGGCCTATTTTCACCCGCCGGTGCTGCAGTATTACGTCAACCACGAAGACATGGCGAGCGAACTGGAGCGATGCCTGTCCGAACCGGGCATCCACCGCATCGGCACCGGGGAGTTCACCGACAGCCTGATCTGGGAGCCGTGGACGGACCTCTCGCGGACGCTGGCGCAGCGGTTCGCCCGCCAGGACCGGGCCGTCCTGGAGCTCAAGACCAAGACCGTGAACATCGACGGCCTGCTGGACGTCGCGCATGGGCGCAAGACCATCCTCGCCTGGTCGCTGAACACCGAACGGGTGATCCGCAGCGAGGAGCGCGGCACCGCCTCGCTGGATGCGCGCCTGCGCGCGGCGGCCCGGGGCGCACGCGCCGGATACCCGATCGCCTTTCACTTCGACCCGGTCGTGATCGGCGACGGCTGCGAAGAGGACTACCGGCAGGTGGTGGAACGCCTGTTCGCCGCCGTGCCGCCGGAGCGGATCGTGTGGATCAGCCTCGGCGCGTTCCGGTTCATGCCGGACCTCAAATCCGTCGTTCAGCGACGCTTTCCCGATTCCCGGATCGTATACGGGGAGTTCATCGCCGGCTTGGACGGCAAGGCGCGCTATTTCAAACCGCTGCGGATGCAGGTCCTTCGCAGCCTGGCGCAGGCCATTCTATGCCATGCCCCGCAGGCATGCGTCTATCTGTGCATGGAGGACGACGAGGTCTGGCGGCATGCGTTGGGGTTCGTTCCGGCCGAGCGCGGCGGCCTGGCTCGGATGCTGGATGAGGCCGCCGTGCGGCACTGCGGGCTCGACGCCGGCAGTTGCCGGCGTTGAGATAGGGGTCGAAATGTTTCGGAAATTGACGGCCCTCGGGCTTGCACTGCTGCTGCTGTTCTGCGCGGACGGGGTCGGAGCAGAGCAGTGGGTCGCGGTCAAACGGGTCAACGACGGCGACACGGTGACGTTGGCGGACGGTCGGCTGGTGCGCTACATCGGTGTGAACGCCCCCGAAATCAACCATGAGCGCAACACCGCCGAGCCGTTCGGTTTCGACGCCCGGAGCCGCAACATCGAACTGATAGGGCCCCGGCGAATACGGCTGGAATTCGACATCGAGCGCTTCGACGACTACGGCCGAACGCTCGCCTACGTCTTCCTGCCGGACGGCTCGATGGTGAACGAGAAGCTGCTGCAGTCGGGCGCGGCGCATTGCCTCTACAGGATGCCGAACGTCAAACACGAAGTCCGCCTGCTGAAGGCTCAACGGGAGGCCATGCAGGAGCGGCGGGGCATGTGGCGGGAGTGGCGCGAAAAAGAGGGCCGGTATGTGGGCAACCGCAACTCGCGGCGGTTTCACGCGGCGGCCTGCCCGGAAGTGAAGCGCATCTCTCCCAAAAACCGCGTCGTCTTTTCGAAGCGCTGGGACGCCTTCTGGGCCGGCTATTCACCCGCCAGAGAATGTCTGTCGGCTTCTGCGATCCCCTCCAAGTGAGGTTTTGCTGAAATAAAGGGGGGGCTCCGGATCGCGGAGCCCCCCCTTTATTTCCAACTATTAGTTTTTATCCGCGCAGCGGATAAAAACTACTCTTTGGCCTTGGCCGCCGCTTCGATGATTTTCTGGGCGATGTGGCTGGGCACCTCGTCGTAGTGTGAAAACTCCATCCGGTAGATGCCGCGGCCGCCGGTCATCGAGCGCAGGTCCGGGGCATAGGTCTGAAACTCCGACATGGGCACGTAGGCGTTGATGACCTGGTTCTTGCCCGCGTTCTCCATCCCCAGCACCCGGCCGCGCCGGCTGTTCAGGTCGCCCATGATGTCGCCCATGAACTCGTCCGGGGCGATCACCGTCACCTTCATGACCGGCTCCAGCAGCACCGGGTCGGCCTGCTCGGCGGCTTTGCGGAAGGCGAGGGAGCCGGCGATCTTGAAGGCCATTTCGGAGGAGTCCACCGCGTGGTAGGAGCCGTCGTCCACCGTGGCCTTGAAGTCGACGCACGGGAAGCCAGCCAACACCCCGCGCTGCGCGGATTCGACGATGCCCTTTTCCACCGCGGGGATGTACTGCCGCGGGATGGAGCCGCCCACAATGGCGTCCACGTACTCGAACCCCTTGCTGCGCGGCTGAGGCTCGAACTGGACCCAGCAGTCGCCGAACTGGCCGTGGCCGCCGGTCTGCTTCTTGTGCCGGCCCTGCACACGGACTTTTTTCTTGATGGTCTCCCGGTAGGGGACCTTGGGGATGTTCAGCTGGACTTCGACGTTGAACTTGCGCTTGAGGCGCTCGACAGTGGTCTCGATGTGGATCTGTCCCTGGCCGTGCAGGATGATCTCCTTGGTTTCCGCCAGGCGGTCGATCCGCAAAGAGGTGTCCTCCTCCAGCAGCCGCGTCAGGGAGGTGAACACCTTGTCCTCGTCGCCCTTGTTCTTGGCGGAGAGGGCATAGGATATCAGGGTGGGGATCGGCTCGACGGCGGCGAACAGGATCTTGTTGGCTTCGTCGCAGAGGGTGTCGCCGGTCCCCGTCTCTTTGAGCTTGGCCACTGCCACGATGGAACCCGGGCCCGCGCCGTCCACCGGCTTCTGCTCTTTGCCGAGGATCACCAGCAGCTGGTTGTAGCGTTCGCGCACTTCTTTTTTCGAGTTGTAGAAGGTGCCGTCCCCCCCGATGGTCCCGGAGAAGACCCGGAAAAGGGTGAGCCGGCCCGCGTAGGGGTCGGTGATGGTCTTGACCACCAGGGCCGCAAACGGCGCCTTGGGGTCGGGGGCGCGTTCGATCTCCTTGCCCGTCGCCGGGTCCTTGCCGCTTTTCGCGCCGGCATCCAAAGGCGAGGGCATGGCCGCCACGATGAAGTCCATCAACAGGTCGACGCCGACGTTGCGCACGGCCGAGCCGCAGATCACGGGGACAAAGGTCCTGGCCAGGGTCCCCTTGCGCAGGGCATTCCTGAGGTCTTCTTCGGAAAGGGTCTCGCCCTCAAGGTAGCGCTCGACCAGGGCATCGTCGGCTTCGGCGATGTTTTCAATCAGAGCTTCCCGCTCCGCCTCGACGGCCTCCTTCATGTCGGCCGGGACCTCGGAGGCCTTGGCTTTTCCATCCTCGACCACGTAGGCCTTGCGGGTGATGAGGTCGACCACCCCCTTGAACCCGGCCTCGGCGCCGATCGGAAGCTGGAGGATGATGAGCTTGGGCTGAAACAGCCCCTTGGCGTCCTCGAAGGTGCGCTGGAAATCGGCGCGCTCACGGTCCAGCTTGTTGATGAAAATCGCCCGGGGAAGCCGGAAGTCGTCGAGAAATTCCCAGCCGATCTCGGTCTGGACTTTCACCCCGTCCACCGCATCGATGACCACCACGGCGGCGTCGGCCGCCTGCAGGCAGGTCTTGGTGTCCGAGAAGAAATTCTGGTCGCCCGGGGTGTCCATCAAGGTGACCGTATGTTTTTTCCAGGCCAGCTGGTGAAACCCGGTGCTGATGCTCGAGGTGCGTTTGATCTCCTCGGGCTCGAAGTCCAGCGCGGTGTTGCCTTCTTCGATGCGCCCCAGCCGGTTGATCACGCCGGCGTCGAAAAGCATGGCCTCTGCCAGGGAGGTTTTACCGGCGCCGCCATGAGCCACCAGTGCGATGTTGCGAATGCCTTCGACTTTTTCGCTCATTGAACATCCTCTCTTGGTTGAATTGATTGCCCTGGGCCGGGCAATAAACGTTGATTTTTATCCATTCGGCTAAAAAAAATCAAGCCCCAAAAAAACACAGGGCCGCCCTAAAAGGCGGCCCTGTGTTTTTTTGTCTTTTTTCAAACCGCAAGCTCCGCTTGCGGTTTGAAAAAAAGGAGCATGAAAAACTCCTTGTTGCCTTTCGGGCCGTCGATGGGGGAGGGGACCGCCTGCGAACACTCCAGGCCGAGGCCGCGGAAGCAGTGGTCCAGCTCGGCAATCACTTTCGCGTGCTGCTGCGCATCGGCCACCACGCCGCCTTTTCCGACCTGGCCCTTGCCCACCTCGAACTGGGGCTTGATAAGGGTCAGCAGGCGGCCGCGGGGTTTCAGGAACTTCAAAACGGCGGGCACCACGATCTTGAGGGATATGAAAGAGACGTCGACGGCGGCCAGGTCCACCGGTTCCGGTATGCGTTCCGCCGGCAGGTACCGGATGTTGGCGCGTTCGATCAGCGTGACCCGCGGGTCCTGGCGCAGGCGCCAGGCGAACTGCCCGTACCCCACGTCGACGGCATACACGCGCGCGGCCCCCCGCTGGAGAAGGCAGTCGCTGAACCCGCCGGTGGACGCGCCGACGTCCAGACACACCCAGCCCGTCACGTCCAACTCGAACGATTTCAGCGCGCCCTCGAGCTTCACCCCCCCGCGGCTCACATAGGGGAGGTCGCCGCCGATCACCTCCACCCGGCTGGCGGGGGCGACCCACGCGCCCGGCTTGTCAACGACCCGGCCGTCGACGCGCACGCTCCCGGCCATGATCAGTGCGCGCGCACGTTGGCGGCTGGGGAGCAGGCCTCTTTCGGTGACGATCGCGTCGAGGCGTTTGCGCTGAGCGTTCACGGGATCGGCCGGGTGCCGGACGGTTGGGTCGATCAAGCCCGCCGGGCGCGGGCGCTGATGGACGGCAGTTCGCTTAGCTGCACCAGGTGGCGCGCGGCCGAGGCGATGGCGGCGGCATCCAGGCCGTACTTGGCCCGCAAAAAGTTTTGGGGGCCGTGTTCAACGAACGCGTCGGGGATGCCGATGCGCTCGATGGCCACGTGCTGAATCCCGGCATCGTTGAGCGCCTCGAGAACGGCGCTGCCGAAACCGCCCTGGCGCACGTTTTCCTCGACGGTGACCAGCCGGGGGACCCGCCGGGCCAGCTCGGCGAGGAGATCCGTGTCGACGGGTTTGACGAAGCGGCCGTCGACGACGGTCGCCTGGATGCCCTGGTCCGCAAGAAGGTCGCGCGCCTTGACCGCTTCGCCCACCGAAACGCCGACGGCCAGGATCGCCACATCGCCGCCCTCGGCCAGCACCTTGGCTTTCCCGATCGGAACCGGTGTCAACACCGGGCCGAGGGGCACCCCGGCGGCAGATCCCCGCGGGTATCGAAACGCAATCGGGCCGTCGTGCTGGAGGGCCGTCAGCATCATCCGCCGCAGCTCGTTCTCGTCCCGGGGCGCCATCACCACCATGTTCGGCAGGCTGCGCAGGAAGGACAGGTCGAAGATCCCGTGGTGCGTCGGGCCGTCCTCGCCGACCAGTCCGCCGCGGTCGAGCGCCAGGATGACCGGCAGCCGGTCCAGACAGACATCGTGCAGCACCTGGTCAAAGGCGCGCTGCAGGAAAGTGGAGTAAATGGCCACCACCGGCCGGAAGCCTTCGGCCGCCAAGCCGGCCGCGAAGGTGACGGCATGCTGTTCGGCAATGCCGACGTCGAAGAACCGCTCCGGATAGGCTTGGGCAAACGCGGAAAGGCCCGTGCCTTCGGGCATGGCCGCGGTCACGGCCACGATACGCGAATCCTTGGCCGCCAGTTCCAGCAGCGTCCGGCCGAACACCTCGGTGTAGGTGGGGGCCGCCGGTTTCCGCTCCCGGCAGGTCCCGGTGTCGGCGTCAAAGGCGCCGCAGCCGTGAAAATAGACGGGGTTTTTCTCGGCCGGGGCGTACCCCTTGCCCTTGGTGGTGCTCACGTGCAGCAGCACCGGTTCCCGGATATATTTGATGTTGTTCAGGATGTCGATAAGGTGATCGATGTTGTGCCCGTTGATGGGGCCGAAATACTCGAAATTAAAAGCCTCGAAGAGCATCCCGGGGGTGACAAAGGACTTGAACGACTCCTCGGTGCGCTTGGCGAGTTGGTAGATGTCCTCGCCGATTCGCGGCAGTTTCTTGAAAAAGAACCCCAGCTCCCTTCGCAGCTCCTGCAGCTTCTTGGCCGAGAAGGTGCGGCTCAGGAAAGAGGACAGGGCGCCGACGTTGCGGGAAATCGACATCTCGTTGTCGTTCAAGACCACGATCAGGTCCCGTTTGGGGGTGCCTCCGGCCTGGTTCAGGCCTTCGTAGGCGATGCCGGCCGTGAGCGATCCGTCCCCGATGACGGCGACGACCTTGGCGTCCTCTTTCTTGAGGGCCTTGGCGCAGGCCATCCCGAAGCCGGCGGAAATGGAGGTGCTGCTGTGTCCGGTGGTGAAGCTGTCATAGGGGCTTTCGCCGCGGCGCGTGAAACCGGAGAGGCCGCCGTGCCGCCGCAAGGTCGGAAAGGCCTCGCGACGTCCGGTGAGGATCTTGTGAGCGTAGGCCTGGTGCCCCACATCCCAGATCACCTTGTCCTGCGGGGCGTCGAAGACATAGTGGATGGCGATGGCGAGCTCGACCGCCCCCAGGCTCGAGGCCAAGTGCCCTCCGTTGTGCGACACCACCTCGACGATGAGCTTGCGCACCTCGGCGGCCAGCTCCGGCAACCGGGAGCGGGGCAGCCGCTTGACGTCCGCGGGGGATTGAATCGATTCAAGAAGGGGCATGGGATTTCAGTGTCGTTAAGTATTTTCCGACAGGATTCACTGGATCTACCGGTTGGGAAAACGGCATACCTCTCGTCCTGGAAATCCTGTCCGGTTCAATGTTTATTGATTTTATGCCGGGTGTTTCCCTGCTGTCATTTGCGTCTTTCTATGACGTAGCAGGCGATTGCCCTGAGGGCCTCGGCCCTGGCATCGAACGCGGCAATCGCTTCGATCGCCTGGTGAACCAGATTGTGGGCGAATTCTTTTGATTTTGCAAGCCCCAGCAGGCCGGGATAGGAGTTCTTCCGCCGCAGCCGGTCCGTTCCGGCGGCCTTGCCCATAACGGCCGGGTCGCCTTCGATGTTCAAGATGTCGTCCACCACTTGAAACGCCAGCCCGACGCGCCGCCCGAAGACGCGAAGGGCCTCGATCTGCGCAGCGCTGCCGCCGGCCAAGAGGCCGCCGGCGGCCAGGGAGGCCTCGATCATGGCGCCTGTTTTAAGCGCGTGCAGGTGTTCCAGTTGCTCCAGGCTGAGGGCGGCCCCCTGTGAAAGCATGTCGAGCATCTGCCCCTGCACCATGCCGCGGCTGCCGGCCGCCGCGGCAACGATCCGGGCGACCTCCGTGCAGCGTTCCGGCCGGCAACCGGTCATCGAAGCGAGGGCCTCGAAGGCCGTGGTCAGCAGCGCGTCGCCGGCGAGAATGGCCGTGGCCTCGTCGAAAGCGATATGGCAGGTCGGTTTCCCGCGGCGCAGCGCGTCGTCGTCCATGGCGGGAAGGTCGTCATGGATGAGCGAGTACGTGTGAATCATCTCCAGCGCGCAGGCGGCGGGCAGGGCATCCTCTGCATCGCCCCCGACCGCCTCCGCCGCAGCCAGACACAGGTTGGGCCGCAGGCGCTTGCCCCCGGCCATCAGGGAATAGCGCATGGCCTCGAGCAGCCGGCCGTCGGGCCCGGCGGACGACAGCAGGCGGTTGAGAGCGCGGAGGATGCGCGCGTTGTTGCGTTCGAGGTAGGCGGGCAGGTCGAACATCTCAGTCCGTCTTTTTTTCATCATCGGCAGCCGGGAACGGCTTTTCGACGACGCCCCCGGAGCCGTCCTGCATGAGCAGGGTGATCCGGCGCTCGGTCTCCTCCAGTTTCTGCGAGCAGAACTTGGAGAGTTCCACGCCTTCCTCGAATTTCTTCAGGGCCAGTTCCAGGGGCAGATCGCCGGATTCCAGCTCGCGCACGATCTGTTCCAGCTGCTTCAGCGACTGTTCAAACGATTTCTTGGCCATGGTGCGTTTTTCCTTTGACGTTGCATACGAGTTGACCGTCGGCCAGGAGGATTTCCACCTGCTGCTCCAGGCTCACCTGGTCCGGGTGGCTGACGACCCGGCGGTCCGGCAGCGTCCGCGTGACGCTGTAACCGCGCCGCAGGATCGCGAGAGGGTTAAGGCTTTCCAGCTTTATCGCCGTTTCGACGGCGGCCGAACGCTTGCTTCTCAGGGTGAAGGAGATATTTGCCGCCAGGTTGTGTTTGTCGACGTCGAGTCTTGAACGCATTTTCTGGACCAGTGCCTTCGGCGAGTTCGAGTTCAACCGCCGCATCAACCCGCACAGCCGCTCCTTGTCGCGGCGCACGCTTAAAGCCGTCAGCCGTTTGATGCGGCTTGAGAAATCGTCCAATCGAAGCCACAACTCCTGAATCTTCCGCCGCGGGTCTACAAGCCTTCTTTTCAAATCCTTAATGTTCTGGTTTAATTTTTCCAAGTGCCGCTTCAAACCGTTCCGGAGCGCCTGTTCGAGTTCGCGGTGGCGGCGGAGCAGTTCGCTTTTTTCCGGTACGGCCAGTTCGGCGGCGGCCGAAGGCGTGGGCGCCCTCAGGTCGGCGATGAAGTCGGCGATGGTCACGTCGGTTTCATGGCCCACGGCGGAAATCACGGGGATGCGGGAAGAAAAAACGGCCATCGCGACCGCCTCGGAGTTGAACGCCTGCAGATCTTCAAGGGAGCCGCCGCCGCGGGCCAAAATGATGACGTCGGAATCCGCCCGGGCGTTGACCAGTCTGAGCGCGGCCACGATGTCGTCCTCGGCGCCGGTGCCTTGCACCTTGACCGGTACGATTTCCAAATGAACGTCCGGGAATCGCCGGCCGATGATGGTGATGATGTCGTGCACCACGGCGCCCGAGGGGGACGTGATGACGGATATTTTGCGGGGCAGATACGGTATCGGTTTCTTGCGGCGCTCGTCGAAGTAGCCTTCGTCCGCCAGGCGCCGTTTCAACTTTTCGAAGGCAATCTGCAGGGCGCCGATGCCGGCGGGCTCGACGTATTCCAGAATGATCTGGTAGGAGCCGCGCGGTTCGTAGACGCTGAGCCGGCCGAGGCCGATGATGCTCAACCCGTCTTCCGGGACAAACTTGATCTGGCGGTTCTGCGCCCGAAACATCACGGCGGCGATCTGCGCCGAATCGTCCTTGAGCGTGAAATAGCAGTGCCCCGAGCTCGGCATGCGGAAGTTTGAAATCTCCCCGCGGACCCAAACGAAGGGGAAGCTCTCTTCGAGCAGATTCTTTATCCTGGACGTCAGCTCGGAAACCGAATAGATCGTTTTCCGGGCAGAGGGCGTTTCGGCGGGATCCGGAAAACCAGAGGATTCCGAGAAGTCGTTGGGGGGGGGCATTAGAAAAGTTCGGCTGCGTGGCGGTTATTTGTATATTTAGAGTCTGATAAGTTATATTATGTAAACTTTAAACTACCCCATGGTTGCCTCAGGCACCCGCCTTTCCTATTCCTCGGCATAGCGGTTCAAAAGCTCTCTCACAGCCGGAACCGCAAAGACCTCTTCGTGCGGTAGCTTGGCCAAAGAGGATGCCAGCACCCTTATCTTCTTGCCGAGCGACTTGTGCTTGTCGATGATGACGAACTGCTTGCCGTGGACCACGCAGGCGCCGCTTCTGACATGCAGGCCCGTGGGCCGGAAATTGTGCTCCTCGACGGCAACCCCCATTTTTTCCGCTATGTTTTTCAATTCCTGGTAGATTTGTTCCGGTTTCATGAGAAGCACACTCGATCTTGCGTATCAAAACACAATCTCTACCGGCAAGAGCTCCACCGCCGAGCGCACGCCTGATGGAAATGCAATGTTGCCGGAAAGCGACCGGTAGGCACTATAAAACACCTTTAATCCATCAGCAGGTTAAAATCAAGAAAGGCAACGTTCGTGAGGCGTTTCGGTCTTGAAAATCTCGGCTCATGTTGTTATATTCAAGCCCTAAATCGCAATCACCCTAAGCAGGAGGTATCGATGGATTCACTGACCCTTCAAAAAACCCAAGTTCAGGTTAGGGTTAACTCGTTTGTGCGCAGCGTGTACAACTGGATGGCCATCGGGCTGGCGCTCACCGGGTTTGTGGCGTACTCCGTCGCCAACATGCCCGAGGTGCAGCAGGTGATCTTCGGCTCCGGCATGATCTTTTTCGGCCTGATCATCGCCCAGCTGGCGCTGGTGTTCATCATCAGTTCAAGAATCTACAAGATGCAGGCCGCTACGGCCACGTCCCTGTTCCTTCTCTATTCGGCATTGAACGGCGCGACACTCTCTTCCATCTTCCTGGCGTATGCGAGTTCCACGATCACCAGCACGTTTTTCGTCTGCTCCGCCACCTTCGTGGCCTGCAGCATCTACGGCTACACCACGCGGCGCGACCTGACCTCCATGGGCGGG
>JALOPD010000164.1 GCA_025454075.1 Desulfobacterales bacterium
GATGATCATTTTGCGGGGCTTGCGGGCCGAAAGGAGAACATCGAAAAGAATGTCGCGGATGGACGTGCCGCAGTCTATCGCTGCGACCGAATCGGGCAGGCTGTAGTTATTTTCGAGATATTGAACGACGGCCGGACCAAAGCCGTCATCTCCGATCAGAGGGTTCCCGCATCCAAGAACCAGGCAGTCATACTCGGCGAACGGCTTGAGCATGTTGTGCAATTTATGCCAAGCTTTATTTATTGTCAATAAAAATTTTTGTGCAAATTGTGCAAAATTTATTTGCACCGTTTATCAAACCGTTTTAAACGGCAGTCTAATTTCGAAGGTCGTCCCCTCCCCTTCCTGCGATGCGACCCGGATGTCACCGTTGTTCTCTTCGATCAGCTTGCGGGTGACCAGCAGCCCGAGTCCCGTACCTTTCGGGCCTTTGGTGCTGAAGAAGGAGGAAAATATCTTTTCCTTGACCTCGTCACTCATGCCGGAGCCGTTGTCTTGGACCTCGAATCGGATGAGACCGCCGGCTTCGAGGGCCGTGGCCAGACTGACCAGATGGTCCTTTTCCCGGTTGGGATCGTCTCGGCACGCATCGATGGCATTGGAAACCAGATTCATCAGGGAACGGTGCAGACTGCGCCCGTCCATGACGACCTCGCCCACGTCGGCGGAAAGGCTCTCCACGATGCGGACGCCCTGCTTGGCGGCCGCCGGGCGCAGCAGCTCGCACACGTCCGCAGCGATCTGGTTGGGCGAACAGGGCGCGTATTCGGGCTCGCGCTCCTTGGAATAGGAAAGCAGGTCCTGCACCAACTCCGCGGTGCGGTCGATGTTGCGCTGAACCATCTCCCATCCGGATTTAAGCTTTGCGGTATTGTCCTTGTCGATCCCGATGTTCACCAGGTAACTTCCGCCCTTCAGTCCGAGCAGGATGTTCTTGACGCAATGGGCCATTCCGGCCACCGTCTGCCCGACGGCGGCCAGCCGCTCGGCGCCGAGAAGCTCCCTTTCCAGCCGCTTGATCTCGCGCAGGTCCTGGAAAAAAGCCACAGCCCCCATCATCTTGTGTTTCTCGCGCAAAACGGTGCCCGAATACCTCACCGGAATGCTCTCATTGCTTTTGGACAAGATCATCGTTTCGCTCCAGGGCAGGTTCCATTTCAAAGTTCCGGAGGCCAGCACCTCGTTAAGCGCGCGGACGATCGGCTCCGGATAGAACGTGCGCGCATCCATTTTTCCGACCACATCGGCCGCCGGATAGCCAAAAATGCTTTCCGCCGCCGGGTTGAAAACGACCACGTTCCATTTTTCATCCGTGGCCACGATCCCGTCGTTGGAGCTGCCGATCAATTTGGCCTGAAAACCGGCCTTGCGGCGCACGTCTTCCTCAAGCAGGTAATTCTCGATGGCCACGCCGATCCGGTTGGCGATGAGCTCCATCGCCCGGACCTCGTTGGGGCCGAAGTGTTGCGGGCGGCGACTGGCGGCCCGCACCACGCCGAGGCCCTGCTTGTCCTTGCCCTGAATGGGGATATACAGGAGCGACTGCAGGCCTTCGTGCCGGAGCAGTTCGATCTCCAGGCCTTCCGCGGCCGGGGGTTCGTCAAAGACCGCCGCCTTTCCGCTGCGGGCCACTTGGACGATGAGGCTCTGGGGGTCGGCCCTGCGATTGCGGAAACACAGGTTTTCCGAATAGCCGGTGCTGTACCGGAGGTGATAGCTGCCGTCCGGTTGGACGATGAAGATGCAGATGCCGTCCAGCAGAAAGATGCCGGCGACTTCTTCGATGGCGGCCCTGATTCTTCCCTCGAGCGTCAATGCCCCGCTCAGCGTGGCGTAGATGGAGCAGAAAGTGGCCAGCTCCATGGTGTGCCGCTCCCGCTCCTTCTCGGCATGGCGCTCTTCGGTCTTGTCCCATATGGTTTCGATGGCGCCCACGGTTTCGCCCTCGGGCGTCTGGATGGGCGCCGCCGTGAACCAACACCATTTGCCGCTCTTGCCCAGCTTGGCGAAAAAGCCTTCCGACTCGTAGGCTCGGTCGATGAAGGCTGAAGGACGCCATTTGCTTCCATACAACTTCCGGATCTGCGACTCATCGGCCTGGTCCAGGATGACATCGGCCATGGAAGGACGCTCTTTTTCGTAGAAGGGCGCCCACTGGTTGCGGGTCCCGACCATATCGCCGGCCGCGTGGCCCGTCAGCTGCTCCATGGCCTTGTTCCAATGGGTCACGACGTGGTCCCTGTCGATCACGAAGGTCGGTATGGTGCTGCCATTGATGATCTGGGACGTGACCTGCTCTTCGGCGCTGATTTCCGCCACCTTGCGCACCAGTTCTTTGTTCTTGCGCTCGCGCTCATCCTCGGCCTGTTTCTGTTTGGTGAGATCCCAAAGGGTCTCGATGGCGCCCACCACGGCGCCGTCAGCACCCACAATGGGAACGGCCGTGAAAAAAAGCCAGGTGCCGGATTCACCCAGGTGAGGGAAGAACTCCTCGACCTCGAAGCCGCCGCTGATCAAAGCCGACCTTTCCCAGCGGGTACCGTAAAGGCGCCACAGTTCTTCCTCCGTCACCTCGTCTAAAACCAGGTCGGCCAGGGTCGGGCGCTTTTCCGACCGGAAGGCTCTCCACTGTCCGTCGCTTGCGACCATCTCGCCGGCAGCACAGCCGGTAAGCCGCTCGCAGGCTTTGTTCCAATGGGTCACCCGATGGTTTCGGTCGATGACAAAGGTGGGTATCGTGCTGCCGTTGATGATCTGGGACATGACCGATTCGCTCGCCACCAGGCGTTCGCGGGTCTCGCGGGCGAAGGCGTTGGCGGCACGGTTGATCTCCGCCACGAAACTGTAAAACTCTTCGAAAAGGGTTTCGATGCGCGGCCCGTCGCCCCGGCTTGCGCGCAGGCTCTGCAGAACTTCGTTTTTCTTGGCCCGGATCTGCAGGACGTCCAAAATGGCGCGGGCTTCGTAATGATCCACGAGCAGAACCCCGGGCGGTTTGGCCTCCTTGATGATCTCTTTGAGGCTGTCATCCGGAGTAAGCTCAAGGATGAGATCGAGCTCCGGGATGGAAAACAGCTCCCGGTAGTCGCCGGTCGTGAAGATCCCCTTTTCCTGGGCGTACTGGAGCCCGGTCGCCCGCAAGTTCCTGTCGGCCACGCCCAGAATCTTGGGCCGCTTTTCGGCGGCCGCTTCGCTGAAGATGGCCTGCAGAAGGAGTTTGCACCGGCTGCCTCCGCCAATGACTGCGATTTTGAAATCCTCGAGGTTTTCGATCATGGTGGCCTCCCAAAAGCGGTTCGTCCGTCGGACCGCATCGGACGCTACCTCCGCGACGCCTTGATCTCATCCAGGTAGAATTTGATGAGAGGGCTCATTTCCGGCGGATGCCATTTGGTATTCTTCGGCTCTTCCGGCCAGGTGAAGGGGAGATGAATCACCTCCCCCGGGGTTCGGATCCTTTCCAGCGCCGCAAGCGCGGCCAGCAGCACCCGCCGCTGCCCATCACGGTCTCCCACCTGTCCGACCGGCCGGCCATAGGGATATTCGATCGCGGCCGAGCGCGGGATGCCGACGGCGCGCTGGAATTCATGCGTGGGGCTCAACACCAGGGTTGAGAATCCGTTTTTCTCGAGATATCGGGCGGCCAGTCCCACGGACTGGCAGCAGAACGGTCAGGCCGGGGTGAGCAGCACGGCGTGGACGCCCTCCCTCCGCATGTGGTCGGCCATCGGCGCGATGGCCTGCCCGATGAAGTCCTCGTTCTGCCACTGGAAGCCATAGAAGGAGTAGGATGTCTCCGCCAGCCGGCCGATGATTCCCTCCTGTTCGAACTCCGCCATGCGCGCCAGCGGAAGCATGACATTGATGTCCTCGAGGATGTAGCCGGTGTTGATGTGCAGGTGGTTGACTTCGATGTCCCGCGCCGTGGTCGTGCGCGGGATCTCCCGGTGCGAGCGGTCGCCCCAGAGGGGCTCGCGCTTTTCGCGCTCCATGTCGAAGGGCGGGTCGGTCTTCAGGCTGATCCCGGCCGAGGTCACCAGCGCGAGGACGGAGCGGTTCAACGGCGCGGCCATGGGGGTCCAGGGGATCTCGCCCCGGAATTCGCCTTCGGGGATGTGTTTGCGCCGGATCCAGGCGGCCAGGGCCGGCGGAAGGAAGCGGAAACCGTCGACCGTCTTGGTGGCGGTGTCCATGGGGTGGCTCCTTTTGGGTATTGGGGTGGTTGGGTATTTTGGTGTTTCGTGTTTGGTGTTTGGTGTTTGGTGTTTGGATATTGCCAGGGTTCAGGGTTCAGTGGTTCATGGCACCTGTTTTGTATTTCCCGAACCCCGAACCCTGCGGCCTAACATCTAAACCTGCCCTACTTTTCCCAACCGTGAACCGTGAGTCAGTCAACCGTGACCCCCGGCTTTTTTGGCCCTCCGCGTCGGAGCCGCGTGCAGGGGATCCTCCGGCCAAGGATGTTTCGGATAGCGGCCGCGCATTTCCTTTCGCACCTCGCGGTAGCTGCCGGCCCAGAAGCCGGCCAGGTCCCGGGTCACCTGCACCGGCCGGCCGGCCGGCGAGAGCAGCTGCAGCGTGACCGGCTGCCGGCCTCCGGCGATCCGCGGGGTGTCCGTGCATCCGAACATTTCCTGGACGCGCACGGCCAGGACCGGGACTTCGCCGGAGTAGTCCACCCGGATGCGCGACCCGGTCGGGACCTGGATGTGGGTGGGCGCCAGGGCATCCAGCCGGCGGGCCTGATCCCAGGCGAGAAACCCGCTCAGCGCCTGGCCCAGATCGATTCCCTTCAGGCCGGTCAGGCGGGTGATTCCGTCGAGGTGCGGTCCCAGCCAGCCTTCGAGAGCGGCCAGCAGGGCCGCGTCCGACACGTCCGGCCAGGACTCCTCTCCCATGACCCGGCGCAGGAAGAGCACCCGCTCCCGCCAGCGCCGCAGGCCCGGCGTCCAGGGCAGGCACTCCAGGCCGGCCTCGCGAATACCCGAGACCATCGCGGCCCTTATTTTCATCGGATCCGCATCCGCGGCCGGAAAGGACTTGAGGGTCAGGGCCCCCAGCTTCAACGCCCGCTCCACGCGAACGGCTTGGATGCGGCGGTCCCATTGGACGGTGTCCTCGCGCCGGAGCCCGGACTGGAAATCCTCCTGGATCGTTTGAAGATCGCAGGCCGCGGCCAGGAAAATGCGCGCCTCCTGGCGCTCGCCGTCGAGCTCGGCGGCGACGATCCAGTCCGCGGAAGACAGCGGCTCAAGGCCGGGGAAAAAGGCGCCGCGCCCGTTCGCCAGCTGGAAGCGGCCCGCGGCGCCCGGCCGGCGCTGGCCGATCCGATCGGGGTAGGCCCAGGAAAGCAGCCGTCCGGCCGCCCGCTGCGGCCGCGGATGCGGCTTCAGCCCGAGCCGGGCCCGCAGCGCTTCGGCCACGCGCAGGCAGCGGCGCAGCGCCGGCCGATCGACCGCGAAACGGCCCGCCTCCCTCCCCCGTCCTTCGACCTGATCGGCCATGATGTCCAGCCGCAAACCCAGGTCGGAGTCGTATTCGCCGGCGGGGAACCTGACGAAGTCGCGCTCGCTCAGGACGGCGGCGAGCAGGCAGGCGTCCGCTCCCAGGCTGTGACGCTGCGCCTCCAGCACCATGTGGGCCAGCCGCGGATGCAGGGGCAGCGCGGCCATGCGCCGGCCGCGGTCCGTGGCCCGCCCGGTTGCATCCAGCGCCCCGAGGCTCTCCAGAAGCGCCCGCGCCTGCCGGCAGGCCGCTTCCGGCGGCGGATCGAGCCATTTGAGGCCGGCCGGGTCCGCGACGCCCCAGAGGGCGAGCTCCAGCACCAACGGGGCCAGATCGGTCTGCAGGATCTCGGGCCGGTTGCGTTCGGCCAGCGCGGCATGGGCCTCGGCCGTCCAGAGGCGATGGCACACCCCCGGCCCGGTGCGGCCCGCCCGCCCCCGGCGCTGGTCGGCCGCGGACCGGGAGACCGGCACGGTCACGAGCCGGGCCATGCCGCTGCGCACATCGAAGCACGGGGTGCGCATGAGCCCGCCGTCCACCACCACGCGGATGCCCTCGATGGTCAGACTGGTCTCGGCGATGTTGGTCGCCAGCACGATCTTGCGGCGGCCTTGCGGAGCCGGCGCGATGGCCTGGTCCTGCTCCTCCTTGGAAAGGTTGCCGAAGAGCGGCGCCAGGATCCATTCCGCGCCGAGGCCGGCGGAAGCGAGCATGGCGTGCACGCGCCGGATCTCGGCTGCCCCCGGCAGGAACACGAGCAGGCTGCCAGCTTCGTTCCGCGCGGCGTTGACGACCGCCCCGGCCACCGCAGCCTCGAACGCACGCTCGCTCGGCCGTCCGAGGTAGCGGGTTTCCACCGGGAACTGCCGCCCCTCGCAGGCGATCACCGGCGCGCCGCCCAGCAGCCCGGCCACCGGCGCCGGCTCCAGGGTCGCGGACATGACGAGCAGCCGCAGCCCGGGGTTCAGCACCCCCTGCAGATCCAGGCACAGCGCCAGCCCGAGGTCCGACTCCAGGTGGCGCTCGTGGAACTCGTCGAAGATCACCAGGCCGACGCCGGCGAGTCCCGGGTCGCTCTGCAGCATGCGCGTCAGGACCCCTTCGGTCACCACCTCGATGCGCGTCGCCGGCCCGACCTGCGTGTCCATGCGCACCCGGTAGCCCACGGTCGCCCCGACCGGTTCGCCCAGCAGCCCGGCCATATGCCGCGCCGCCGCCCGCGCCGCCAGCCGCCGCGGCTCGAGCATTACGATCTTGCGCCCCTCGAGCCAGGGCTCCTCCAGCAGGGCCAACGGCACCCGCGTGGTCTTGCCGGCACCCGGCGGTGCCTGCAGCACCGCTCCGAGGCCCGACCTTAACGCCAGCTTAAGCTTGTCCAGAACAGCATCGATGGGAAGCGGAGCTATGGACGGAACCGATTGGGTGCTCGGGTTCGGCATATGCTCGACTTCTAGCATAGATTCCGCAAGCGGCCAAGCACCGGTTTTTAGTTCGCTCCATACATCTATTGCTAAAAACTCAGGTGCAGTGGTTCAAGGGTTGGATTCTCCAGAGGAATCCGATTTCCTTTGGTGGGAGCGGCATCTTGCCGCGACAATCGGGGCTCGAAGCCTCCCACAACAATACTTTCTTGCTGATAAAGTGGCGCCGCGCGCCATGGCCTGCTTAAAACAATGCCTCACAGAAGAAAAGCAGCTGGCGACATCCTATCGGGGCCGGTTCGTCCCGAATAAATTCAAAAAGAGCTTGTCACGGCCTAAGCGAATAGTATAAGCCAACTTGTAGCTACTCCAACCGGCGCTTCGACACCCTGCTCGCCATCCCGCTCTGAGGGCGATCCTGCATGACTGATTCGGCCACCGCGTACCTACTGATTCCGGGCTTGTTCCTCGGCATCGTGCTGCTCGTCAAGCTCGGACGCCGGCTAGGCGAACGGCGCGTCGCGGCAGAGCCCGTGGGGGAGAACGGCGTCCCGAACACGATCGAGGCCGCCATCTATGCCTTGTTTGGACTGATGGTCGCCTTCACGTTTGCCGG
>JALOPD010000548.1 GCA_025454075.1 Desulfobacterales bacterium
GACGGCGCGGGACCGGCGCCGCCGCCCCCGAGCTCCTGCCGCAGGTCCTCCACCTTGCGGATGAGCGTGTCGATGGAGAGCGCCGCCCGGGTGTGCAGCGTTCGGAAAAACGCCATCTCCAGGGCCAGCTTGGGCTGGGGCGCCAGCCGTATGGCCGCCTCCTCTCGATAGAGCAGGTCCAGAGCGTGCTGAAGGGTGGCGCCCGGCACCTGCCGGGCCAGGACCTGCAACGCATCGATGTCGTCGGCCGGCAGGTCGAGGGCCTTGCGCGCGTCGGCGCCGGTTTGAATCACCCACAGGTCCCGGAGGTACTCGAGCAGGTCCGCGAAAAGCTTCTTGATATCGTGGCCGCGGTCGAAAAGCTCGTCCAGAGCGGACAGGAAGGACGCCGTCTCGCCGGCCAGAACGGCTGCGGCCATCTGGTGCAGCTGGCTGCGGTCGATGACCCCCAGGGTCTCCAGGATCTGGGCATGCGGGATGGATTTCTGGCCGCAGGCGATCACCTGGTCGAGCAGACTCAGGCTGTCGCGAACGCTGCCGCCGGATTCGCGCGCGATCATCTCCAGGCTCGGCGCACCGATGTCGACCCCCTCCCGGCGGCAGATCGTCGCGAGATAGGCGGCGATCGTAGTGACGCGAACACGGCGGAAATCGAAGCGCTGGCAGCGCGACAGGATCGTGATCGGAATTTTGTGCGGCTCCGTGGTGGCGAACATGAACATCACATGGGCGGGCGGCTCTTCCAGGGTCTTCAGCAGCGCGTTGAAGGCTGCGGCGCTCAGCATGTGCACTTCGTCGATAATGTAGATCTTGCAGGGGCTGTGGGCGGGCATGTATTTGACGTTTTCCCGCAGCTCCCGGATCTGGTCCACGCTGTTGTTGGAGGCGCCGTCGATTTCGAAAACATCCGCGGCGTGCCCGGCGATGATGTCCCGGCAGGAACGGCACTGATTGCAGGGAGCCGCCGCCGGTTCCGCCTGGCAGTTGAGCGCCTTGGCCAGAATGCGCGCGACGGTGGTCTTGCCCGTTCCCCGGGGTCCGGCGAAGAGCAGCGCGTGCGCCACCCGGCCGGCCGCGATCGCGTTGCCGAGGGTGCGGGTGATGTGCTCCTGCTCGAGAAGGTCCTCAAAGCGCTGAGGCCGGTATTTTCGAGCTAAGACCAGATAGGACATATCGCCGGGCGCCGGATTTCAGTCAGACAAATTCAACACGCAGGGTTTAACGGAGGACGCACCCCCGTGGAAGGCCGCAGGGAAAATGGCGGAGAGAGTGGGATTCGAACCCACGGTGCCGGTATTAGCAGCACACACGATTTCCAGTCGTGTTCCTTCGGCCAACTCGGACATCTCTCCGTGTTCCTTCGGCCAACTCGGACATCTCTCCGCAAGGCAGCCGCTCGCGGTGCGACAAAGAATCCGGTTTCCCGCCGGTCGCAACCGCTCGGCTCGTCGATCGCGGCGCCGCATCCACGGCCCGGCCCCCATTCGGCGGCCGCCGCAACGGCCAGGGCGGGAGGGACGTGGCGGAGAGGGTGGGATTTGAACCCACGATCCCGGTTTTGCCAGGATACCGCTTTTCGAGAGCGGCGCCTTCAGCCACTCGGCCACCTCTCCGGGGCTTGAATCGAAAAAATCAAGAAGGCCGGCGAGCGGGCACGGGCGGGGTCAGGGCGCGGTAAGCGCGCGAATGGCTTCGGAGCAGCTGCCGTCGTCGTCGTAGAGGATCAGGGGCGGCGCAACTATCGCCCCGGGCCTGCCGCCCTTGACACCCTCGACCAGGATCAGGCGTGCGTCGGACTGTCGGTTGGAATGGACGCTTCGCAGCCGTTTCGGCTCGATATGCGCCGAACGCATGTGAAAGAGCAGATCCGCGATTCGTTCGGCCGCGTAGACGGCCGCAAAACGCCCGCCGGTTTTCAGCAGCCGGCGGGCGGCGGCAATGAGGTCCGGCAGCGTCATGGCGATTTCATGGCGGGCGATCGCCCGCTGCGCATCGGGGTTGACCCGGCCGGAACGACCGCGGCGGTAAGGAGGGTTCGAGACGACCCAGTCGACCGGTCCGCCGACGTCATCGCTGCCAACGTCTCGAAGGTCGGCGTTCAGGATGCGCACCTGCCCGTCCATCGCATTGGCGCGAACGTTTTCGACCGCCAGCCCGGCCAGCGACGCCTGCACCTCGACGCCCCAGATCCGCACCCGGGGCTGCCGGAAGCAGAGAAGGATGGGGACGATGCCGCATCCGGTCCCCAGGTCCACCAGGGAATCGCCCGGTTGCGGGTGCAGCGAACCGGCCAGGATGACGGCGTCGATCGAAAAACGATATCCACGGCGGTGCTGGCGCAGGGCGACGCGCCCGCCGAAAAACGTATCCGTGGTCGGCGGCTCCTTCGCCTCCGCATCCAACGCCGCGCAGCGTGAAGTCTTTTCCAAAGACGTGCAAGGTTCCATGACTCCCGATCACCGCCCGCGGTTCAGAATGGACCCACCTTGAATTTGATGTCGCTCACCAGCGGTTGGCCGAGGTCCGCGTTCAGCCGCGTGATGATGTCGTGCTTGACGAACCGCAGATGATGGAGCCAGGTGGAACTGGTGACGTAGACCAGCAGAAGCGACCCCTTGAACGCCGCCGGCCGGGCGTTGCGTGCGATGTCTTCCCCGACCACCCGGTCCCACAGCCGCCATACGCGCAGCATGCCCTGCCCGGCCTCGGGCCGGTAATGCTCCAGCAGGCCGGAAAGAATTCCGCTGATATGGGTGGCGTCCTTGCGTGTCTGCTTCTTGCTCATGATCCCGGAAGGCATTAAGCCAGCGACGTGCGGCAATGTCAAGAAAGGGCACCGGAAGTCGGGCGCCCCCGGCTGCGATTCGGCGTCTGAGCGGTGCTTTTTGCTTGACTTGATGCATAGGGTACCTTAACAATTAGTCTCAAGGCCGTTGCGGCCGGACGCCCGAGGATGAACGGGTGCGGTTGAGCGGGCGCCCGGAGCCGGGCGTGCCGATCCGGGCCATCGCGCCGCGGCCGCCTGCCGTCAAGGACTACCGAACGAAGGAATCCGCAATGAGTTGGGATTGGGAAAGATTGAAACAGCAGCAGCGCGGCCAGGGGGGCATCCCTCCCCAGGTGGATGAAATGGTGAAGCAGTTCAAGAAATTCAAACTTCCCGGGGGTCCGCTGGCGCTGGGCGTTGTCGTCCTCGCGCTGATCGGGCTCACGGCGTTCTACACGGTCAACCAGGACGAGGTCGGCATCGTCCAGCGCTTCGGGCGCTACATCGAAACCTCCCAGCCGGGCTTGAACTTCAAGTTGCCGCTGGGCATCGACACCGTCACCAAGGTCAACGTCAAGCGGGTGCAGACGGAAGAATTCGGGGCGTCGGTGGCCGAGGTGGACTTCCGGTCGCGAGCCAAGGCCGGCGCAGACTCGGCGACCGTCGCGCTCATGCTCACAGGCGATCTGAACGTCGCGGTCGTCCCCTGGATCGTCCAGTACCGCATCAAGGACCCTTACAATTATCTGTTCAAGGTCGCCAACGTGCGCAAGCTGCTGACCGACATGTCGGAGGCGACCATGCGCCTGGTGGTGGGTGACCGGAGCATCAACGAAGTCATCAGCAAACGCGACGAAATAGCCATCGAGGCGATGGGCCTGCTCCAGCGCGAACTCGACCAGGCCGAAACCGGAATCCATGTCGTCACGATCGAGATGAAGAAAACCAACGTGCCGTCCGCGGTCCAGCCCTCCTTCAACGAGGTCAACCAGGCCACCCAAGAAAAGGAGCAGATGATTTATCAGGCCAACGAAGATTACAACAAGTCGATTCCCGCGGCCCGCGGCGAAGCCGATCGCACGATCAAAACGGCGGAAGGCTATGCCCTGAACCGTGTCAACCGCGCCAAGGGCGACGCCGCGCGC
>JALOPD010000165.1 GCA_025454075.1 Desulfobacterales bacterium
GAAGGAGCTCCACTTCATGAAATGTCCCAAGTGCGGCATGAACCTGGTGGAGATCGACTACAAGTCCATCAAGGTCGACCGGTGCTCTTCCTGCGAGGGGATCTGGCTGGACACCGGCGAGCTGGCCCGGATCGTCAAGCTGGAGAAGAGCGCCCTGGACAGGCTCTTTAGCGTGTTCGCAAAATAAGGCGTCCTCTGGCCTGCTTCTGCGAGATGTTTCCGCGGGGCTGGCGCGGTGGAATTACGGTACTGAAACGAAGGCCTGGTATCATTTCCACAACATCCCGCAGCAAATCGGGGGGGGTCCACACGCGCGGGAGCCCCTTACCGATTCAGGTGAAGCCACCTCAATCAGGGAGCAGGTCGTAGTAATAGCGCATCACATCCGAGCGCGTGATGATGCCGATCAGGCGGCCGTCTTCCACCACCGGGAGGCGGCCGATGTCGTGTTGGACCATGAGTTGAACCGCCTGCATCGGGCTCTGGCTGGGCGCGATGCTCAGCACCTCGGTCGACATGTAGGCTTTGACCGGCGATGCGATCTGGGATTCCTTGCGCATCTTGCGGAAATCCCGGCGCGATATCATTCCCACGATTTTTTCCTTCTCGACCACCGGCAGCCCGGTGACGCCCTTCGCGCGCAGGATCATGGCGACCTCCTCCATGCGGGTCGCCGCCGTCACGGTGTGCACCGGAAATGACATCAGGTCGCTGATCTGCACCGACGCCTGCTGATGGCCCTTGATCCGCTCCAGGATCTGCTGCCCGACGGCGTCGGGGCTGGTTCCTCTGACTTGGGCCGACCCGGCCCGGGGGTGTCCGCCGCCGCCCATGCTGCGCAGGATGGCCCCCACGTCCAACTCCTCGCTCTGGCTCCGGCCGATCACCATGCAGCGGTCCTTCCCGGGATCGAAAAAGACCCCGAACGCGGCATCGACATTCAGGATCTCCATGTACATGCGCAGGACCACGGCCAAGCCGTCGACATGCCCTTCGACGCTCAGCTGGTTGATGCTGACGCTGTGCCCCTTGACCCGGGAGCGCTTCGCGTGCTGGAGCATCTGGAAGAGAATCGCCTTGTGTTTTTCGCTGTAGGCCGGTTTGAGGAACGTGCTCAGGATGTTCAGATCGGCTTTGCGTTCGAGCAGCCACCCGGCGGCGTAGGCGTCCTCGGCGCGGGTGGAGGGGAAACCGAGGCTGCCGGTGTCCTCGTAGATGCCGGCCAGAAGCAAGGTGGCCTGCATGGGCGTCAGGATCTTGTGCCTGGCTTTCAGCTCGCGAACCAGAAGCGTCGTGGTGGCCCCCACCGGCTCGATGCATCTGCGGTGGGCCTGGATCGAGCCCTTTTCAAGGTGATGGTCCCAGACCCAGACCTCGAGGCCCTTTCGGCCCCGCAGGGGGTCCATGCGGTCCAAGCGGCTCCAGCTGTTGGTGTCGACCACGATCAGCCGTTCGACCTGCTTCACGTCCACATCGCCGGGGGTGTGGGTCGCGAACAGTTCTTTGTGGATCGACAGAAAGGCTTTGACGTTGGGGTTGAGGGTTTTTGGAAGGACCGCAACACTTCCCGGAAAAAGCACGGTGGCGGCGATGACGGAAGCAAAGCCGTCAAAGTCCGTGTTCTTGTGGGTCGTGACGATCTGCATTCCACCCAACTCCGAAGTCAACCCGCGCAGACGTTCCACCATCGCTGTCTTTATTTTACCACACCCCCATGGGTCCGACAAGCCGCCGCCGGCGACGGCATGTGCCGGGCCGGAGGCTTCCCGAGCCAGGCGTCGGCAGCGGCCGGTTGACACTACCGGGCGGTTTGATAATAGTAGGGGCCTGTGCTCACCCGGCCCGGGCAAACCGGCGCCGAATTCCAAACCCGAAAAGCGAAACACGAAACAAACTCAAACAGCCTCCTTTTTGGATGAACGACCGCACCCGGGGGGGCTGCGGGGGAACGAAATGAACAAAGCCATTTTGTCGATTCTGGGCCGCGACCGCCCGGGCATCGTCGCCGCGGTGTCGCGCGCCCTTTTCCAGCAAAACTGCAACATCGAGAACGTGAGCCAGATGATGCTGCAGACCGAGTTCGCCGGCATCTTCATCGTCTCCATGCCGCCCGGCACCTCCGCCGAGGACCTCCACCACGGGCTCTGCTCGCGACTGGCGCCGCTGGGGCTGCACGTGCACACCAAGCCGTGCGAAAGCGGCGAGGATCATTGCACGACAGGCCCCTGCGAACCCTTCGTTATCACCACCCGGGGCCCCGACCGCAAGGGGCTCGTGGCCGACGTTTCCGAAGTGATCGCCCGCCACGGGGTCAACATCACCCACCTGCAGGCGGTGTTCAAGGGCGGGGACGACCCCGGCGACAACATCATGATCTACGAGGTGGATGTCCCGACGGTGGTAGACCAGCAGGCGCTGGTGCGCGATCTGCGCACCCAGGCCGAGGCCCTGAAACTGGAGATCAACATCCAGCACCGCAACATTTTCGAGACCCTTCACCGCATATGAGAAGAGCGCTGCCATGCTGACCGACAGAGAAATCCTCTCCACCCTGGAAATGCTCAAAAACGAGAACCTGGATGTGCGCACGGTGACGCTGGGGGTCAACCTGCTGGACTGCGCCGGTCCCGACCTGAACCACGTGCGGAGGCGGATCGCCGAGCGCGTGATGGGCCTGGCGGGCAAGCTGGTGCCGGTCTGCGAGCGCGTGGGCCAGAAGTACGGGATCCCCGTGGTCAACAAGCGCATCGCCGTCAGCCCCATCGCCGTGGTCGGCGCGGCGCTGTCGCCGGCGGACCTGGTGGAGATCGCCCGCACCCTGGATGCGGCGGCACGGGAGGTCCACGTGGATTTCATCGGCGGGTTCTCGGCGCTCGTGGAAAAGGGCCTGGCCCGCGGCGACCGTTCCCTGATTGCAGCGATCCCGGAGGCGCTTTCCGCCACCGAACGGGTCTGCGCCTCGGTCAACGTGGCATCGACCCGCGCCGGCATCAACATGGACGCGGTCCTGCTGCTGGGGCAGACCATCCGGCGCGCCGCCGAACTCACCGCCGACCGCGACGGGGCGGCCTGCACCAAGCTCTGCATCTTCGCCAACATCCCCGAGGACATTCCCTTCATGGCCGGCGCCTACCTCGGGATCGGCGAGGCGGATCAAGAAGGCCATCGACCGGGCCCTCGCCATCCGGCCGAACCTGGACCTGGGAAGTCTGTCCGAGCTGATCAAGAAAACCGCCTACAAGGTGACGCGCGTGGGCGAACTGATCGGCCGCGAGGTGGCCGAGCAGTTGGGAATCTCGTTCGGCGTCGTGGACCTTTCGCTGGCGCCCACCCCGCACGTGGGCGACAGCGTGGGCGAGATCTTCCAGAGCCTCGGTCTTCTGGCCATCGGCGTGCCGGGCACCACGGCCGCATTGGCGCTGCTGAACGACGCCGTCAAAAAGGGCGGCGCCTTCGCCAGCTCGCGGGTGGGCGGCTTGAGCGGCGCGTTCATCCCGGTGAGCGAGGACCTCAACATCTCCGAAGCGGCCCGCAACGGCCATCTCTGCCTGGAAAAGCTGGAGGCCATCACCAGCGTGTGCTCCGTCGGCCTGGACATGGTGGCCATCCCCGGGGACACGTCGCCGGAAACGATCTCCGCCATCATCGCCGACGAGATGGCCATCGGCGTCATCAACAACAAAACCACCGCCGCCCGCCTGATCCCCGTTCCCGGCAAAGCGGCGGGCGACCACGCGTATTTCGGCGGGCTGATGGGGCAATCCACCATCCTGCCCGTCAACAACGCGAGGGCAGACAACCCCTTCATCCGCAGAGGGGGGTTCATCCCGGCGCCGATCCACAGCCTTAAGAACTGACGCCATGGACATTGCCACTCGCCGCCTTCGTGCCAGGCTTCCGCCGGTCCGACCCCTGATCATCGACCTCCTCAAGTTCGCTCTCTTGGCGGCGGCCCTCGCATGGGTGATGGTCCGCTCGACGGAGGGCCTGGGGTACCACTGGCAATGGTACCGGGTGCCCCGGTACCTGCTGTCCGCCGCCGAAGGCGCCTGGATGCCGGGCCCGCTGCTCAACGGCCTCATCGTGACCCTTCAGATCACCGCCGCCGGCCTGGCCCTCGCCTCCGGCTTCGGACTGGTCACCGCCCTCATGCGCCTTTCCGATTCGGTGCTCGCGCGCCTGTTGGCCCGGCTTTACCTGGAGCTCATCCGCAACACACCGCTGCTGGTGCAGCTGTTTTTCATCTATTTCGTGCTGTCGCCGGTCTTTGCAATCAGCGGTTTCGCCTCCGCCGTGCTGGCGCTGAGCCTTTTCGAGGGCGCCTACGCCTCCGAGATCATCCGTGCGGGGATCCTCTCCATCCACCGCGGCCAGTGGGAGGCCGCCTTCAGCCTCGGGCTCAACACCCGGCACACCTACCGGCTGGTGATTCTTCCCCAGGCCCTGCGCAACATCGCACCGCCCCTGACCGGCCAGGCGATTTCGCTCATCAAGGATTCCGCCCTCGTCAGCACCATCGCCATCTATGACCTGGCCATGCAGGGCCAGGCCATCGTCGCTGAAACCTACCTGGTTTTCGAAATCTGGTTCACGGTGGCCGCTATTTATCTCGCGATCACCCTGGCGTTGTCGCTCACCGTGGCGGTGATGGAAACACGATTTAAAATTTACCATTAGACAGAAAGGAGGCCGTATGATGCGAAAATTGAAAGCCGCCGCCCTATTCCTGTCGGCAGCGGTGTTCGTCCTGTTCGAGGCGCCGCCCGCGCCGTGCGGCGAGCTGCAGCAGAAGCTGATCGACGAGAGCACCATCGAGCAGGCGGTCAAGCGCGGCGTGCTGCGCGTCGGCATGTCCACTTTTGTCCCCTGGGCGATGACCGACAAGGCCGGCAACCTGATCGGGTTCGAGATCGATGTCGCCACTCGCCTGGCGCAGGACATGGGCGTGAAGGTCGAATTCGTTCCGACCAAGTGGGCCGGCATCATCCCGGCTCTGCTGACCGGAAAGTTCGACGCCATCATCGGCGGGATGGGCATTCTCCCGCAGCGCAACCTCAAGGTGAACTTCAGCATCCCCTACGACTACTCGGGGGTGGCCATTGTCGCCCACAAACAGCCGGCCGCGGGCTTCAGCCGGCTGGAGGACTTCAACCGCGCCGATGTCGTGGTGACCGCACGGCTGGGCTCGACCTCGGCGGCGGCGGCCAACAAGCTGCTTCCCAAAGCCCAGAAGCGGTTCTTCGACGACGAGTCCCAGGTCATCCAGGAACTGCTCAACGGCAAGGTCCATGCCCTGCTCGGCGGGACACCCCTGCCGACCTACCAAGCGCTGAAATACCCGGACAAGCTGTTCTTGCCGATCAAGGGCACCATCACCAAGGAGCCCATCGGTTTTGCCGTCCGCAAGGGCGATTTCGACACCCTGAACTTTCTCGACAACTGGATCCGGGTGGTGGAGGCCGAGGGCTGGCTGGCGGAGCGCAAGGCCTACTGGTTTGAAACCCAGGAGTGGGAAAGCCTGCTGAAATAGGCTGGAAGAAAGCAAACCCGCCATGCCCCCGCTGCACGCCAAGAAACTCCGATTCACCCTTCTGGACGTCGTGATCGCCCTGGCGCTGCTGGCGGCGGCGGTGTGGGTGTCCCACCGCGTTCGGGACGGTCTGAACTACCGGTGGGAGTGGGGCGCCCTGCCGCAGTATCTTTTCCGATTCGACAGCGAGCAAGGGCGCTGGCTGCCCAACGTGCTCATCCAGGGCTTTTTCACTACCATCCGCCTGAGCCTCTGGGCCACCGTGTTCGCCACCGTTATCGGGACGGCGATGGGGCTGATGCGGCTGAGCCGCAGCCGATTTCGACGCTGGGTGGCCTCGGTCTATGTGGAACTGACCCGCAACACGCCGCCGCTGGTTCTGGTGTTTGTCTTCTATTATTTCATCAGCGAGCAGTGGCTGCCGACGCTCGGGCCGGAGGCGGCGCTCCGCCGCCTGGGGCCGGACGCTCAGGCGCTCCTGTCCACTCTGCTGGCGCCCCCGGGGATGCTCACGGCATTCTTGTCGGCCGTGGCGACCCTGTCCGTCTTCGAGGGCGCCTACATCACCGAAATCGTGCGGGCGGGCATTCAATCCATCGACAGGGGTCAGCGGGAGGCGGCGGCGGCACTGGGGTTCACCCGCTGGCAGCGCCTGCGGCACGTCATCCTGCCGCAGGCCGTCCAGCGCATCCTGCCGCCGCTGGGGGGGCAGTTCATATCGACCATCAAGGACTCTGCGATCGTGTCGGTGATCTCGATCCAGGAGTTGACCTTCCGCGGCATGGAGCTGATGTCCGCGACCTACCTGACCTTCGAGACCTGGATCACGATCAGCGGCATGTATTTCATCCTGACCTTCGGCTGCTCACTGGGGTTTGAACGGCTGGAAAAAAGAGGCCGACGGCGCAGGGCCTGAGGACGGCCGGCGGCGCAGGTCGATCCACCCCCCCCTGACGCGGAAGAATCGATTTCACCGCCGAGCGCGCGGCATCGCCTGGAGTGAATCCGTTTTTATTGCGGGTCTGTCCGGGCGCGGCATCCGGCCCCTACTTCACCGACACCACGGGGCAAGCGGCTTGCAGGATCACGTATTGAGCCGTCGATCCCATCAGCAGTTTGCCCACCTTGGAACGCCGTTTCACCCCGACGATGATCTCATCGACCTCGGCTTCTTTGGCAAACTCGATTAAATCCTCGCCCGGGGCCATGCCGCGGATCAGCAGGTGGGTCTTGCACGCAACGCCCTTTTCGGCGAACATGCTCGCCGCCCACTCCAGGCCGCGCTCGGCTTCCTCGATGGCCTGCTGCTCGCCCTCAGTGCCCTTTTCCATGGACGTGACCACGTCCACCGCCGCCCCGAACGCCAGGGCGTGTTTTCGAGCCAGTTTGAGGGCCGCCTTGGCAGCATTGCTTCCATCATAGCCGACTAAAATCTTCATCGTTTTCTCCTGTCCCGGTAGTAGTTGTCGCTGCGCGCGAAGCCGCTTTCGCCTCTCCCGGACCGCTCCATGGGGAAACGCACCGCAGGGCCCGGGCACGCAAGCGCCGCCGCGTTTCGGACGAGTCTTTAAATCCGCTTCTAACCAAAAAAGGCGTGCATGTCAAACACGGCCGGATGAAACATCCATCGATGCCCGTAAACCTGAAAAAATCTAGCGGTAGCGCTGAAAACCCGTTGAACGCCCCACCGGATGTGTTTCCACGTGAAACGCGCCTGCCGCCGACCGGGGCGACAAACTCAAGGCTCCGCGGCCCGGCTCGAGCGGGTCGAGACCTTGTCTGCGAAGCCCCTTGACATGCCCACGGGCCTTCATTTAATCTCAGGCTCGATCACCATCCGGAAGGCCCTTCAAAAGGGACCGTTTGAAAAAAAAACCGGGACGATGACCATGTCGCTTTCGCTTCCCATCAAGGGATCCTACCACATCGGAGTCATTTCCGATACGCATGGGTACCTGCCTACCCGTGCGCTGGGGGCATTCCGGGGCGTGGATGTGATCCTGCATGCCGGCGACATCGGGTCGCAGGAAATTCTGCACACGCTGGAGCAGGTGGCGCCCGTCCTTGCGGTTCGCGGCAACATGGACGGCGGCGCCTGGGCCGACGTTTTGGCCGAGAAGGAATCCATCCGCGTCGGAGACGCCCTGATCCACCTGATTCACGACCTGTTGCGGTTGCGGCTGGAGGCCGCCGGCAGCGGGTGCCTGGCGGTGGTCAACGGCCACACGCACCGGCCTTCGGTGGAAACCAGGCAGGGGGTGCTTTACGTCAACCCCGGCAGCGCCGGCGCCCCTCGCCGCGGCGAACGCCCGTGCGTGGCCGTGATCCACGTGGCGGGGGCCGCCGCCCAAGCGGAGTTGATCTCCCTGCCCGACTGACCCCGCGGCCGCCTTCCCTTCCGGCATTCCGCCCCGAGCACGCCGGAACCCCGCTCGAAACTCGAAGCGTGTACCGCGAAACCAATTCATGCGTTAGAAATCCCAGCGATCGCAGTGATGCGCCGCATCGCGCTCATGCGGGCCGTGAGGCGTCTGCGGGGCGTGAGAGGACCACCAGCGTGCGCTCGCTCTTCAAACCCGGCAGCGCATAGCGCTGCAGGTCCAGGGACATGACGGCGCCCAGGGACCCGCCGGCGGCCATGTCCCGCAGCTCCTCCATTTCGGCAGCTGACACCCTTCCCTTCAAGGCAACCAATCG
The DNA here is from genome assembly GCA_025454075.1 of Desulfobacterales bacterium. Next base: position 8,228 of record JALOPD010000165.1, read on the forward strand.
CCCGCAAGGCTTGAGCATGGGCAGGACGGCCGTGACGAACGGGGGCACCGCCGAGAAGGCCCGGCTGAAGATGACGTCGTAGCGCCGCGCGTGACCTTCCTGCTCGGCCAGCTGCTCCACGCGGGCATGCACGGCCTCGACGCGCTTCAGGTCGAGCACGCGGACGAGGTGGCGGAGGAAGCTCACTTTCTTGCGAACGGCGTCGAGCAGGGTGGTGCGCAAGCCGGGGATGAGAATGTGCAGCGGCAGGCCCGGGAAGCCCCCGCCGGTGCCGACGTCGAGCAGCTCGGAGCCCGGCGCGACCAGGCCGGCCGGCGCGAGCGAATCAAGGAAGTGGTTCCGGGCGATATCCTCCGGGTCCGTGATGGCGGTCAGGTTGGTGACCGCGTTCCATTTCAGAAGCTCCTCGGCGTGGCGCGCAAACAGCCCGAGGTGGTCCGCCGTGAGCGCGACCCCCCAGGCAGCCGCGCCGTCGATGATCAGCCGGGACCACTCCGCTGAGCCGATTTTCATGGGTTCGACCCCGGGGTTGCCGCAACGGTTCGTGGGTGGCTCAGTTGATGCACACCCGGCGCACTTCCGAGATGTCCGTCAAGCCCTGGAAGACTTTTTGGATGCCGTCCTGTTTCAGGGTGGTCATGCCCTGCTGCAGCGCCATGTTGAATACCTCTTCGGTGTTGGCCTGCTTCTTGATCATCAGTTTGATCTCGGGGGTGCCTTCCATCAGCTCGTGGATCCCCATGCGGCCGCGGTAGCCGGTGCTGGAGCAGTTTTCGCAGCCGACCGGCTTGAAGATCTTGATGCTTTCGGAATACTCGACGCCGGCCCGGCCGAACCACTCGTCGCCGTAATCCGAACGCATTTGGTCGAACTCGTCCCTGCTCAGGACGTGCTCCTTGCGGCAATTCGCGCACAAGCTCCGGGTCAGCCGCTGCGCCAGCACGCCCAGGAAGGCGTCCGAGAAATTGAGGGCGTTGAGCCCCATGTCCAACAGGCGGGTGACGGTTTCCGGTGCGCTGTTGGTGTGCAGGGTCGAGAACACCAGGTGCCCGGTCAGGGAGGCCTCGATGCCGATGGCGGCCGTCTCCTCGTCCCGCATCTCGCCGATCATGATCACGTCCGGGTCCGCCCGCAGAAACGCCCGCATCACCCGTGCGAAATCAAGCCCGATCTTGGGCTTGACCTCCACCTGGCGCAGCCCCTGCTGGGTGATTTCGATGGGGTCTTCGGCTGTCCAGATCTTGATCCCCGGCTTGTTGATGTACCCCAGCAGGCCGTGCAGCGTCGTCGTCTTGCCGGAGCCGGTGGGGCCGACGGCCAGGATCAAGCCGTAGGGCTTGAGGACGATTTTCTTGATGATCCCGATGTTGCGCTCGGTGAGCCCCATCTCGTCGACCTTCAAGGCCCCGGAGGAGGAGAGGATCCGCAGCACCACGTCCTCGAAGCCCCCGGCCGTCGGCAGGGTGGCCACCCGCATCTCAAAGGCCGGGACCCCCTTGCGGCGGAACTTGATTTTGCCGTCCTGGGGCAGGCGGCGCTCGGCGATGTCGAGGTTGGACATGATCTTGATGCGGGACACGACCCCTCGCACCATGCCGTTGGGGATTTTCATGTATTCCTGGCAAACGCCGTCCAGGCGGAAGCGGATGGTGGTGGCCTTGGTCACCACGGAGGGTTCGATGTGGATGTCGGAGGCGTTCTTGCGATAGGCCGCTATGATCACCTGGTCGACGAGTTTCACCACCTGGCTGGAGCTCTCGTCCGCCTCCTCGACGCTGAGCTCCTCGCGCTCCTCCTCAAAGGTGATGTCGGGGATGTCGATGTCGTCGGTGGCCTCTTCCGGCGGCGGCGCCGCTTCCGCTCCCCGCTCCTTGCTGAAAAAATGCGTGATGAAGTCCTGGATGTCCTCGCGGATGGCGACCGTGACGTTGATCTTCGCGGTCTTCATCAGGGCTTTGATGTTGTCGGTCTTGTTCAGGTTGCGCGGGTCGTCGACCAGCACCTCGATGCCTTCCTTGCTCCAGCTGAGGGGGACCCATAGCTCGTTCAGCAGGAAGGTCTTTTTGAGGTTGGAAAGCAGTTCGAACGGCGCCGCAACGGCAGGGTCGAACGCGCGGAACTTGCAGCCGTAGAAAAGGGAAAACGATTTGCCGATGGCCTCTTTCTTGATCTTGAAGGTCTCGATCAGCACGTGCTCGACGCTCTTGTTCGTCTTCTTGGAAAGCCCGAAGGCCTTCTGCAGCTGATCGGTGGTCACCATTTTTTCGCGCAGGAGGTAGTCGTATTTGGAGCCGGACGCAAACGTGGCGGACGCCAGGCGTTTGCTGACGTCCGCATCGGCGGGGTTCAGCTCCGAAGCGGCACGGTAGAGATCGTGAGCCACGTCGCGCTGGTCCCGTTTCTCCATTTCCAGGCCCATCACGTACTTGAGGCGCGCGGCCTTGGCGGCGTCCACCGCTGCCGCCTGGATGAGCGCGTCCAGCTCCGAGACGGCGTGCGCCGCCGAATGCAGCTTCAACAGGCTTTCCGCCAGGCTGGGGATCACTTTTTCGGGGGGGTAGTCCTCGCCCAGAAGCTTGGCGTATTCGCTGACGGCCTC
>JALOPD010000166.1 GCA_025454075.1 Desulfobacterales bacterium
ATGCCTTGCTGCGTGAATTCCATGGCAAGACATTCCTGGTACACGGCCTCTAAAAAACCGCTTCCCTTCTCCTTGTACACCTCAAAACAGCCTCCGACGATCTTGTAGCTTTTTTCTTTAAACAGTAGCGTGGCTTCTCTTTTGGCGCCTTCCGCGTATTTCGTAGTTCCCTCTTCCCCATCCATCATAATCCCCTGAGTAGTTACTCTTTAACATTATTTTAAAGTGGCAACAACCATTTACCCCAAGTTTGCTTCATTCACATCAAAGGGCTGGAAGGGCTCGGACGGCGCGTACCACTTGAAAAAATGGTTCATGATGAACTTGACGGTCTGTTTGTTCACGTGGAAATTCTCGCGCCCCTCCGCGAAAAAGCTCTTCCCGGCAAGGGGCTGGTACATCGTTGCCATTTCAAACGCCGGGAAATAAAACACGTTGTCATGCCGCGCTGCGAACTCGTCGGCGGCGGCGCGCAGCGTGCTCTTCGAGTTGCAGCTGGCGCTGAGGACGTCCGCGTCGGTGCGGAAGGTCGCCCAGAGGTGCACCGGCGATACGGTCACGATGACCCGGCACCCCGGGTTGTGCCGGGCCATGACGGCGTGGATGCGCTCGAGGTTCGCGAGGTTCTCGGCATGGCGGCTGACGCGGAATTCATAGCGGCGCATGTCCCCGCCCTCGTTGACATATGCCCCGGCCGGCAGGCAGATGACCGACCCGTCCTCGCGGTCCTGCCAGATCTCGGTGAGCCCCAGGGTCAAAATCAGCACTTCGGCGCCGGCCAGGGCGCGGCGGGAGTGTTCGCGGTGGCGGGCAAAATCCGCTTCGGCCTCGGCCGGGCTGTCGTAGGTGATGGTCCGGCGGTAGGGGTCCTGGATTCGGCCGGATGACGGCGCCCGCCACCAGCGCAGGCCGGGCGTCCACTCCTCGAAGGTGTATTCGAAGATCTGGCGCATGCAGTGGGTGCTGTACACCCGCTCCCAGGCGGCGCTGGCATGGACCGACGCCGGGTGATGGGTCTCTTCCGCAATGTAGTTGAACTGCCGCTGCAGCAGGCGGCGCTTGATCTCGCGGGCGAAGCAGGACCCCATCGAGGCGATCCGGGTCCCGCGCGTGATCTTCAGGCCCGGGTCGGGGAGGGCCGGGAAGTCGCCGTCCGGCGGCGGGTTGTCGAAGGAGCCCGGCCAGACCTGCCAGGGCTCGAAATGGTGGACAGGGTGCATTCCCGAACGAGCCATTTGTTATTCCTCGCCAGAAGGTGTTGGCGGTTTTCAGCCTCGATGCCTTCGTGGCTGGAAAGCCGCTCCCGCAGGGACGCAAAAAACCGATTCATTCTGAGGTCGAGGCGTATGGCGCCTGTCCTGGCGGGTTTTCTGAACCCCGACCCCTTGAAGCCTGAGAGATACCTTATACCAAATCGGCAGCATCAGTGAAAGCCGATATCGCAACCTCGGGGCTTTCTTGACATGTCGTATGGATCTTCACTATAAACCAGATCAAAGGCGCTTTTTGCAAGCGCCTTTATTTTGGGAGGGGCATGGCCCGCAACTCGACCTACAACATCCTGATGTATTCCCACGACACCTACGGATTGGGGCACATCCGCCGCAGCATGGCGATCGCCTCGCACCTGCTCGGGCCGCGGGTGAACATCCTCATCCTGACCGGCTCGCCCATCGCGGGGCGTTTCCCCTTCCCCGAGCAGATCGATTACGTGCGCATCCCCGGCATGATCAAGCGCACCAACGAGGAGTATCTGCCGCTGTCCATCAAGATCAACGCCCGCCATGCCCTGGACATCCGCAAGAACATCATCACCGCCACCGTCAAGACCTTTCAGCCCCAGCTGTTCATCGTCGACAAGGAACCGCTGGGGTTGAAGCGGGAGGTGCTGCCCGCGCTGCAGTGGCTGCGGCGGAACCGGCCCGGCACCCGGACGATCCTCGGGCTGCGGGACATCATGGACGATGCGCAGACCACGCGGCAGGAGTGGCGGGACAAGGGGGTCTACCAGATCCTGGAGGAGCTCTACAGCGAGATCTGGGTTTACGGCAACCGCGAGCTCTACGACCCGATCCGGGAATACGGGATTTCGGATGCGGTGAGCGCCAAAATCCACTTCACCGGGTACATCCCGCGCAAGGTGCCCTCGCCGGAGGGCGTCCAGAACGTGCGCAAGGAGCACGGCCTGCAGGAGGGCGACAAACTCGTGGTGGTCACCACGGGCGGCGGCGGCGACGGCTTCACCGTGATGGACACCTATCTGAAGATGCTCGAGACCGCGCCCGCGCCTTTCAAAAGCATCCTGATCACCGGGCCCTTCATGCCCAAGTCGGAGCGCAAGAACCTCAACAAGCGCGCCAGGAAGCAGGGCGCGCGCCTCTACCATTTCTACCGCCAGATGGAAAAGATCTTCGCGGCGGCCGACGTCGTGGTCAGCATGGGCGGTTACAACACCCTCTGCGAGATTCTCACCCAGCGGACCGTCAGCCTGGTGATCCCGCGCGAAACGCCGCGCAAGGAGCAGATGATCCGCGCCCGGACCTTCAAGCGCCAGAACCTGATCGACTACATCCCCTGGGACGACCTCACGCCGGAGCTGCTGCGGCAGAGGCTGATGGGTCTGATCGCCGAACCGCAAATTTGCCGAGAGGCCGTCGCGCGGTTCCGCCTCACGGGCATCGACACCATGAAGCAGCGCCTCAAAGAGTTCCGGGGATAGGGCCGGGTAATTTCAAGGGAGTCGCTTTAAAAATCCCCCATCCACTTTGGCAAAGGTGGCGCAGGGGATTTCGAACCCCATGGGATGGCGCCGAACGCCACAACCTGCTTTTATGAAATTTTTTTCGGTCTGGCGGGAGCGGCTTTCCAGCCGCGAATAGTTCGGCACTTGAAAATCGCGGCTGGAAAGCCACTCCCACATATACAGGAAAACTTCGGCTTCCTTGAAATACACCTGATCGGGCTCACGAATTCCTCAATCCATGAATGACAAGGCGCGACCGGTGCTGGGGATGGTGCTCAAAGGCTACCCCCGCATCTCCGAGACCTTCATTTCCAACGAAATCCTGTTGCTCGAGAAGCTGGGCGTCGACGTCCACATTTTCTCCATGCGGCCGGGCCGGGAGGGCTTCACCCACCGGAGCGTCGCGGAGATCCGGGCGTGCGTGGACTACCTGCCGGAGACTTTTTTAAGGAATGCCCACCGGCTCATCTTCCACAACCTTTGCCTTGCCATGCGCCGGCCCCGCCGGTATGCCGCCGGCCTGGACCTGGTGCGGCGCCGCTTCCAGCGCACCCGCAACCCGGCGACCCTGAGGCATTTCCTGCAGGCGGGCTACCTGGTTAATCATCTACTGCCCGACACCGGCGTCATACACCTGCACGCCCATTTTGCCCATTCACCGGCCTCGGTGGCGCTTTTCGCCTCGGAGCTGAGCGGGCTGCCCTTCAGTTTCACGGCCCACGCCAAGGACATCTACACCTCCGACCCCGGGCAGCTGCGGGAGAAGATCGCCCTGGCGCGCTTCGTGGTGACCTGCACCGAGTATAACCGCCGGCACCTGCTCGCCCTCGCCGAGGGGCTCAAGACCCCCATCCACCGCATCTACCACGGGATCGACACCGGGCTGTTCGACAACGGGCGCGACCTCCGGGCGGACGCGGCCCCTCCCTACCGGGTGCTCAGCGTTGCCCGGTTGATCGAAAAGAAGGGGATCCCGACGGTGCTGCGGGCGGTGAAGCTTTTGCATGACCGGGGCGTGCGCCTGGCGTACACGCTCATCGGGGACGGGACGGACCGCGAAAAAACCCTCGGCCTCATACGGCAGCTGGGGATTGAACCGGTCTGCCGCTGGCTGGGGGTTCAGCCGCACCACGTGGTGCTCGAGCACTACCGCCGCGCGGACCTCTTCGTTCTCGGCTGCGAGGTGGCGGCGAACGGCGACCGCGACGGCATCCCCAACGTGCTGTTCGAAAGCATGGCCATGGGGGTCCCGGTGGTGGCCACGGGCGTGTCGGCCATTCCGGAGCTGGTGGAGTCGGGCCGAACGGGATGGCTGGTGCCGCCGGGGCGGCCGGAAGCGCTGGCCGACGCCATGCACGCCATGCTGACCGACGCCGGCCTCAGGCGGCGGGTGATCCCCGCCGCCCGGCAGCGGGTGCTGCGGGACTTCGACAACCGAGCGCTGGTGGCCCGGCTGGCCGACATCTATCGTTCCGCTCTGGCAACTTCGAAAATAGTTTGAATGTTCGAAGTCTTGTTTTTTTGTGGGAGCGGCTTTCCAGCCGCGATCCGTTGTCGCGGCTAAATGTTACTCCAACAGCTGTGGAACGGCGCAGGGAACCATAACCGGCTCCCATGGCAGCCGATGCCTTATCGGCTCCCTTCTCTCAGCCACCGCTTGGCGCTGAGCGACCGCAGCTCCTGGAAGTAGGCTTCGACCTCGAACTGCGCCCGGGCGCCCGCCTGCATCAGGGCATGCAGGCGGCCCACCAGCACCGAGCCGACCGCATGGAGGGCGTCGTGCCGGCTCAACCCCTCCTTCTGCAGCCGTACGACGGTCTCCCGCACGGTTTGCATCTCCTCCGCGATCTGGTTTTCCACGACGGAATGAAGCACGGCGTGCACCTGTCGGTTGGGCAGCGTGACCTTCGCGCGCCGGTGGTAGGCCGAAATACGGTCCACGCGCTCGTCCTCCTCCAGCGCGAGCCATTCGGCCGCGTCGGGCGCCGTTTCGGGGTCGTAGGTTTCCATGGCGTCCGCCCTGCGTTCGCGCCCGGTCAAGCCGCGCCGCCGGTGCCCACCGCGAAGCCTTTCGGCGTGAGCCCCGTGGCGGACGGGGTGCCCGCGATTTTCGCCAGGAACGTGTCGCCGAGGGTCTCGATGTGCTCGTCGACGTTGTCGAAGTAGTTGTAGTGAAGCTGCTCTTCGTCGATGATGGTTTCGAAGAGCTTCATGCTGATGCTGTCGCCGTTTTCGCGGCAGACGGCGGCGAACTGGTTGTAGACGTCGATGGTGTTGTCTTCGAGCTTCGCATCGAAGGAAAACATCACCTGGACCTTCTGGCCCTTCTGCACCTTGCCGCCGGACTCGCTGACCGGCTCGCCGTCCAGCTCCTTGACGCGCTCGGCGAACATCTCGGCATGCCGCATCTCGTCGATGGCGATGAGCTTGACCTTGCCGGCCAGCTCGCCGTAGTCCATGTTGTCCAGGTTGTAGTGCTGGTTCATGTATTGGTGGATGGCGTGCAGCTCCATGGCGCGCGCCTTGTTCAACACTTCGATGACTTTTTTCTTGCGGTCTTCACGGGGTTTTTGAGCCATGGCGGGACCTCCTTGTAAAATGGGTTATGGCGCATAGCGCCAGTGTGAGGTGTAACGCAATGGTTCTTTCTGTGGGCGTGGCTTCCAGCCATGATGATCGCGGCAAGATGCCGCTCCCACCCAAAAAAGAACGCGACTGCCTTGAAGCATGAAATGCTTTAGATTACCTATGCCGTAGCCGCTATTCAATACGCCGCGCGGGTCTTTGTCAAGCGGCTTGTCGGCTCCGGCCCGGCCGTTTGCCGGCGCCCGCCGTTTTGGGGCATCATCCGGCGCCCCGTGGGGCGTGCATCTTCTCCACCCACCGGTAAAGCGCTTCACGGTAACGGTACGCCAGCAGGATCAGCACCAGGCTGGCGCCGGCGACGACGGCCAGAAGCCCATAGCTTCGGTCGTAGAGCGCCGCCCCCTGGAGGCTCAGCATCAGGGTCCCCGGCATGCGCCCGACGCTGGCCATCAGTGCAAACAGTTTCACGGGAAGCGTGGTCAGTCCTAATGCCAGGCTGAGGTAGTCCTTGGGAAACCCCGGGATGAGGAACATGATGAAAAGGGCGATGAGGCCCTGCCGGTTGACCAGGCGGTCGATGCGGCGGAAGCGTTCCTGCGCCACGAGCCGCCGCACAAAGCGTTCGCCGAGCATCCGGCCGATGCCGAAGTTGATGAGCGAGCCGATGGCGAGGCCGATGGTGGAATAGATGAACCCGGGCAGGATCCCGAAAAGGTATCCCCCGATGAACCCCGTGGCCTCCCCCGGGACCGGCGCGGCGATGACCTGGGCGATCTGGATGCCGATGAACACCAGCGGCGCCGCCCAGCCGAAGGATTCGACGGCGGCGCGGGTCCACTCCCGGTCGGTCACCAGGCCGTACCAGCGGTGGACCTCCGTCCGGGCCTCCGGCGTGGATGCCAGGATCACCATCAGCAGAACGACGGCGGCCGCGGCGGCCAGCCCTATCGCAGTGGTCTTTTTCATGAAATCCATCAGCGTTTACGGATGGGTGTCCGTTTCCACTCGCGGGTCTTGTATTCCTCGATGGCGTTGGGGTCGAAGCTGTTCTCGTCGGTGTAGATCACGTCTCCCTGGTTGTTGACCCAGCGGTACCGGTAATGGGATGTGTCGCGCTCCGTCCGGCCGTTGAAGGGGTTGGTGTACTCCTCCTGGCCGGAGATGAACAGCCACTGTTCGTGGCGCATTTCGGCATGGGTGCGCCGGCGGTTCTCGACGATCTGGTTGGCGACGTTGGCGATGTAACGCTGGGTCTCGAGCGCTGCTTTGGTGCGCTCCCCGGAAGCTTTGGTGACGGCCGCCACCCACTGGGGGTTCGGTTGGCGCGAGGCCCGGATGCTGTCCAGGGCCGGCTTCCAGTCGGCGAACCGTGCCGCCGGCGCCCGGAAGGCGATGGTGTCGTCGTTGGACCACATGAAGGCTCCGCCGCGGGCATCGGCGATGGTGGTCGACAGGACCTCGCGAAAGTGTTCGCCGGCCTCGCGGTACTCGAACACCAGGGCCAGGGCCTCGAAACGGGTCGGGGCCAGCCCCATCTTCTGCAGGTTCTGGTTGATCAGTTCGGCCCGGCGGGCATAGGCCGTCGCGATCTCCGGCATGGGATCCTCGGCCACGACCTTGATATCCGTGGCCTGCGGCCGCATGCTCTTGAACAGCTCGGTCAGAAACTGGCGGGCGCCGACGACCGGGCGCACCGGCATGCCCTGGTAGTGCATCCCGGGGCGAAATGTGCCCCAGCCGGCGGGCGAGAGGCTGAGATCGGCGTAATTCCAGCCGGGCGCCCAGCGCAGCATGACCGATCCTTTGGGGTCCGCTTTGACGACGAGGTCGCACTTGGGCGTGATCGTATTGCCGGGGCCGTTCATTTGCAGGGGGTTGACGTTGAAGACGCCGCCCTCCATCGTCCAGCCCTTGGGGAGCAGAAAAGAAAAGGCCTGCTCCCGGGGTTCCCAGGTGCGCTGCATCACAAGGGGTTTTGCGCTGTTGCTGAAAGCAGCTGACGTCAGAAGCAGAAAAAGGAAGACCAGGGCAGACACCATGTGGCGCATCAGCGAGACCTCCGAAAAGCTCAGGGCTGTCGGTCGGGAGTGTGGCGGCGGTGCCGGAAGGCTGGAAATTCCATGCTTCCGGCGCCCCATGACCGCAGCGAACTTTAGCACATCCGATTACGGGGCTCAACG
>JALOPD010000549.1 GCA_025454075.1 Desulfobacterales bacterium
CGAGAGCGACCCCCTCTCCCTTACCCTCTCCCCCAGTCCTGGGGGAGAGGGCAGGGTGAGGGGGCGTCCGTGTCTATACAATTGTGCAACCCTTAATAAGTTTCAGGTTTTAAGTTTTAATCTAAGCACAAACAGCCCCGGGAGAAGGATCTCCTTATTTTTTCTTCAGAAAGTCCTGCACCAGCTCCTTCATGATGTCGAGCAGGTTGCCGCCGCGCTCCCTGGCGATGCGGTGGGCGTCGTCGACGATGCGCCCGGCCTGCTGCCGGATGTCGGTTTCGGAAGGCGCCGGCAGCTTCTGCTTCTCGTACTGCCAGCGCAAAAACCGCGCCGCCAGCTTTTCTTCCTGATTTCGGAAAAATCCCATGTTCAGCCCTCGGCCGAAGCCGGTGCGCATATCTGCAGCACGACCCGCTCCAGTATCAGGCGCGGCTTCAGCTGCGACGATTTCAGCTTGAGGTCGGCCACGTTCACCGCATTCAGCGCCTCCAGCAGGTCGGCCTGGCTGAAGCGGTCCGATTTTTTGAGCATCTGGTAGACCGGGAAGGCGTTGGCGGGGTTTTTGGCCAGCACCAGGTCGGTCGCATCCTTGGCTTTTTTCTTTTTTCCCCCGCCGGCGGGAGGGTCCCCCAGCGCCTGGTCCCAGCCCGCGAGCCGCGCCAGCAGTTCCCGGTCATACTGCAGGATGGCCGGCATGACGCTCTTCTGAAACTGGGGGTAGCCGCAGGCCGGGTGCCAGGCCGCGCCGGCCGGGCTCGACGTGAAGTCCTTGGCCACGATCAGAGCGCCTTTTCCGCGTCCCGGTCCGTCACCGCGTTGGTGAACTCGTACAGCGGGTCTTTCTTGGTGCGCGTGAGGACCGCCCCCACGTCCTCGGCCGTGATCTCCCGGCGCTCTCCGGCGTAGTCGATGAGGGTCCGCAGGTTGTTTGAAAAAGTGCCGGGGTCGAACCCCGTCATCTCGCAAAGCGCGAGAAAGGCCGCGCGGCTCATGGTTTTGCCCTGGGGCCCGAGGATCGCCTGCATGTGCCCGGAGAGCGCCGCCTCGCGGGTCTCCTTGTCGGCCTTGCGGTCGGTCTTGGGCATCGAGCAGTCGACCACCATGCCCTTTTCGCTGAGGAGCTTGTAGAGACTGCGCCGCCGGTCGGCGATATCGGTGGTGATGATGAGGTGGTGGCCCTTCGGGAAGCCGTTTTCGACCGCCTTCGCGAGAAGGTCGGCGGCATCGGCGCCGGTCGGCACCGTCAGGCGGCCGGAGGCGCAGTGTTCGAGGACGCGGTCGATCCAGGCGTCGTCCTCGCCCGGGTCGTATCCGTCCGGCAGGATCTCGGACCGGTTCGACGCTTTCATCTCCTCCAGGGAGAGCTTCAGCTGCGCCAGCATCGCCAGGAAGCGCCGGGCGGCGCGCGGCAGGTCGCCCTCGGACTGGGCCGTGCGCGCGCTGCCCAGCAGGGTCTTGGCGTCCTCCCGGGTGTGGAACAGGCGCGCATCCTTGAGGGCCACGACCTTGGCCCCCCCCAGGAGCGAGTAGGTGTTGAGGCTCGCCACCACGTCGCCGACCCCGGCCGCGGCGCCGTCGAACGGCTCGTAGTTGAGGCTCTCCTGGGCGCCGGGCAGGATGCAGCGCAGGATCTCGTCGAAGGCCATGCGCACGAACAGGTCCTCGCCGTGGATCAGGTGGACGGCCGCCGGCGCGCGCCCGGCCGGCGCCTCGAGGTCTTTGAGGTAGCTTCTGAGCTCCTGGTAGGTGATCTCGGGCATATGGAATAAGGGTTCAAGCGGTCAAGGGGTCGAGCAAAATTTATCCCGGCGTGCGGATCCGACCCCTGTATTTGCCCTCGTAAAAGGATCCGGCCTGTTTTTCAGGCCGGATCCTTTTGGAACAGGAGGTGAAAGGCGAAGATGAAAACGCCGATCGTGATGGCGCTGTCGGCGACGTTGAAGGCCGGCCAGTGCAGGTCCCCGACGTAGACGTCGAGGAAATCCACCACGACCCCGAAGCGGATGCGGTCCACCAGGTTCCCGACCGCGCCGCCGAAGACGAGCGCCAGGCCGAAGGCGAGCAGCCGCTGGCCGGGCGGGGTCTGCCAGTAGAAATACACGATCAGCCCGGCCGCCAGCAGCGACACCGCGATGAACAGCACGCCCCGCACCTCGGCGCTCATCCCGGCCAGGAACCCGAAAGCGCCGCCCGGGTTGTGGACGTGGGTGATATCGAAAAACCCGGGAATGACCGGCACGCTCTTGCCGAGCGGCAGCATGGCGAGAACCAGGGCCTTCGTGGCCAAGTCCAGCAGCAGGACCGAACCGGAGACCAGGGCCAGCAGTTTAAGCTTCTTAAAAACCATGTTGTTCTTCAACCCAACCTGGACAAGCCGGGGTTAAATTCGAAATAGAAGAGAGTGCCTATAGTGCCTAAAATGCCTAAAGTGCCTAAAATGAGAAGCAAGGGGTCTGAAGATGGGCTTCCTAATAAAGCATCCCCGCCGCAAGCAGCGGGGAATTAGACCCGATGAGATTGAACCCCCAACGCGGTGCGGCAGCGGCCGCAGATGCCCGGGTGCTCCGCGCTTGCGCCCACCGAGGTCTCGTGCACCCAGCAGCGTTCGCATTTTAAGCCCGCCGCCGGCTCGACCCGGATGCGGAGGCCCTTGACCTCCGTGCTCTCGACCGCGCCCTCCAGGGCCGTATCCTTGAGCAGCTCTGCCGCGGAAACGATGAACAGGGACCTCAGTTCGGCGGCATGGGGTGCGAGCGCCTCGTAGAGCTCGCCGCCGGCCGAAAGCGTCACGGCGGCGTCCAGCGCATGGCCGATGAGCTTTTTCACCCGGGCCTCCTCCAGCGCCTTGGTCACCTCCCCGCGCACCTGCAGCAGCCGCTCCCAGCGTTCGGCGAGCCCGGCGTCCATCAGCGCGGCGTCCGGTGCCGGCAGCAGAGCCATGTGGATGCTCGCCGCCTTGCCCGGGGCCGCCGGCATGTGCCGCCAGACCTCCTCGGCCGTGACGGGCAGGATCGGCGCCATGATCCGCGCCAGCGCG
>JALOPD010000167.1 GCA_025454075.1 Desulfobacterales bacterium
GATCCAGGTGGACGCCTGGGGCACGGCCGACGCCCTGACCGAAAACGTCGCCCGGGAGTACGAGCGCAACGCCGAGCGCTACGCCCTGCTCAAATGGGCGCAGGCGAGCTTCGACAACTTCAAGGTCGTCCCTCCCAACTCCGGCATCTGCCATCAGGTGAACCTGGAGCACATCGGCCGCGTGGTCACCACGCAGCCATCGCAGGGCCGGATGCTGGCCTTCCCGGACACCGTGGTGGGGCTCGACTCGCACACCACCATGATCAACGGCGTGGGCGTCCTGGGCTGGGGCGTGGGCGGCATCGAGGCCGAGGCCGTGATGCTCGGTCAGCCCTACTACATGGCCATCCCCGAGGTGATCGGCGTGCGCATGTGCGCATGACGGGCGACCTGCGGGAAGGGGTGACGGCCACCGACCTCGTGCTGGCCGTTACGGAAATGCTGCGCAAGCGCGGCGTCGTTGAAAAATTCGTCGAGTTCTTCGGCCCCGGCATGAAGGGCCTCTCGGTGCCCGACCGGGCCACCATCGCCAACATGTCGCCCGAGTACGGGGCGACGGTCGGGTTCTTCCCGGTCGACGATAAGACCATCGACTACCTGCGCATGACCAACCGCTCGGCTCACGCCGAGGTGGTCGAACGGATTTCCAGGGCGCTCGGCCTGTTCTATTCGGGCGACGAAACGCCGGAGTACAGCGACGTGCTGCCGCTCAACCTGGCCAGCGTGGTCCCGGCGGTGGCCGGGCCGGCGCGGCCCCAGGACCGCATTCCGCTGCCGGAGCTGAAGGCCGGCTTCGCCAAGGCCCTCGGCTGCGACTACGACCGCAAGCCCGAACCCGCCTCCCTGACGACCTTCCACCAGGAGTCGGGGTCCACCGCCGTCCCCCCGGGACGATGCCAGCCGAAAAAGAAAACCTGCAGCCTGGTCCTGAACGGCCACGAGACGTCGCTCTGCGACGGGGATGTGGTCATCGCCGCCATCACCTCCTGCACCAACACCTCCAACCCCTCGGTCCTGCTCGGCGCCGGGCTGGTCGCCAAAAAGGCGGTCGAGCACGGGCTGAAGGTGCCGGTCCACGTCAAGACCTCGCTCGCGCCGGGATCGAAGGTGGTGGTCGACTATCTCGCCGATGCCGGCCTCCGGCCCTACCTCGAGGCCCTCGGGTTCCATCTCGCGGCCTTCGGCTGCACGACCTGCATCGGCAACAGCGGCCCCCTGCTGCCGGAGATCGAGGAGGCCATCACCCGGCACGACCTGAACGTGGCGGCGGTCCTCTCCGGCAACCGCAATTTCGAGGCGCGCATCCACCAGCGCATCAAGTCCAACTTCCTGATGTCGCCCATGCTGGTGGTGGCGTTCGCGCTCGCCGGCCGGGTGGACAAGGACATCACCACCGAGCCGATCGGCTTCAACCCCCAGGGCCGCCCGGTGTTTCTGAAGGACATCTGGCCGGCCAACGCCGAAGTGGCCGCGCTCGCCGAACGGCACGTCCAGCAGAAATTCTACCGTCGGCAATACAGCCGGATCTTCAAGGGCGACGAGTTCTGGCACCGGCTGGAGGTCAAGGGCAGCACCACCTTCGCCTGGGACGAGGCGTCCACCTACATCCGCAGGCCGCCTTACTTCGACGGGTTTTCCCTGGAGCCCGGACGGCCGGCGGACATCCGCGACGCGCGCGTACTGCTGACCCTCGGAGACACCGTCACCACCGATCATATCTCGCCGGCCGGGGCCATCGCGGCCCACTACCCCGCCGGACGGCTCCTCATCGACAAGGGGGTGGACAAGAAGGACTTCAACTCCTACGGTGCCCGACGCGGCAATCACGAAGTGATGATGCGCGGCACCTTCGGCAACATCCGCATCAAGAACCGGATGGTGGCGCCCAAGGAAGGCAGCCTGACCCTGAAGTTCCCCGAACGCACCGAGGCCTTCGTCTACGACGCCGCCATGGCCTACCAGACCGAATCCCGGCCGCTCGTCGTCCTGGCCGGAAAGGAATACGGCGCCGGGTCCTCGCGGGATTGGGCCGCCAAGGGGCCGAGCCTGCTCGGCGTCAAGGCCGCCATCGCCGAATCCTTCGAGCGCATCCACCGCAGCAACCTGGTCGGCATGGGCGTGCTGCCCCTCGTGTTCAAGGACGGCCAGAGCTGGCCGGGCCTCGGCCTGGACGGCTCGGAGACGGTCACGATCTCGGGGATCGAAAGCCTCGCGCCCCGCAAGACCCTCCCGGTCCGCGCGGTGAGGGCCGACGGCCGCGAGATCGCCTTCGAGGTGACCGCGCGGGTGGACACCGACATCGAGGTGGATTACTTCGTTCACGGCGGGATCCTGCCGTACGTTCTGAGGAAAATCATGTCTGGAAAGTGAGTGATGCGGGATGGGCGCTTCACGCGATCCTGGATGCTTGATAAGTGAGCGGATCCTTTATCGCGTATCGAGCATCCCGTATCCAGCATCTCCCACGCCATAAAGGAGCAGGGCATGTTCAGGCGCCGTATACGGCATTGTCTCACGGTACTCGCCGCATTCATCCTTCTTTCATCGTCGCTGCCGGCATTTGCGGCGACGCCCGCCTGGCCGGAGATCGAAGCCCGCGCCAAAGGCCAGACCGTGGACTGGTTCATGTGGGGCGGCTTTCCGTCCACCAACGCCTATGTCAACGGCTACCTGGCCCCGCGCGTCAAGGAACTCTACGCCATCACTCTGAGGCAGGTGCCCGTAAAGGACATCGCCGAGATCGTGGGCAAGCTGCTGGCCGACAAACAGGCCGGCAAGGCGGCCGGCGGCGAAGTCGACCTGATGTGGATCAACGGCGAGAACTTTCGCACGGCCAAACGCCACGGCCTGCTTTACGGTCCGTTCGCGGACCTGCTGCCGAACCAGAAGCTCGTGGACTGGAGCAGGCCGTCGGTCAGGAACGACTTCGGCGAGCCCGTCGAGGGGCTGGAGTCGCCCTGGGGCAGCGCCCAGGTGGTCATGATCTACGATTCCAAGCGCACCCCCGCGCCCCCCAACACCGTCGGCGCGCTGCTCGACTGGGCGCGCAGGAACCCCGGCCGCTTCACCTATCCGGCGCCGCCCGACTTCACGGGTTCGGTCTTCGTGCGCCACGTTTTCTATCACGCCGCCGGCGACGCGGCGGTCTGGCAGCAGGGCCCGCTGGACGAAAAACGCTTCGACGCGGCGGCCGGCGAGACCTACCGCATCCTGAAGGATCTGGCGCCCTTCCTCTGGCGTCAGGGCCGGACCTATCCCGAGAACCCGATCCGGCTCGCCCAGCTGCTGGCGGACGGCGAGGTGGACTTCGCCGTCAGCTACCACCCGGCGGAGGCCTCCAAGATGATCCTCGACGGCCTCTATCCGGAAAGCGTGCGCACGTTCGTGTTCGAGGAGGGCACCATCGCCAACACGCACTTCGTTGCCATCCCCTTCAACGCGGCCGACAGGGACGCCGCCATGGTGGTCGCCAATTTCCTGATCTCGCCCGAGGCGCAGCTGAAAAAGGCCGACCCCGCCGTGTGGGGCGATTTCCCGGCGATCGACATCGGCCGCCTGGAGCCGGACTGGCAGGCCAGGTTCGCGGCCCTGCCGCGCGGCCCGGCCACGCTGCCGAACGACGTGCTGCAGCGCCGCCAGCTTCCGGAGCCGCCGTCGGAGATCCTCATCCGGCTCGAAAAGGGCTGGGACGCGCACGTGCTCAAGGGACGGCCATGACCCGACCCGCCGGCCACAGCAGCGCCGGCCGCACGCGGTCCCTGCCGCGTCCGGCGGCAGCGGTCGGAATGCTGGCGCCCGCACTCGCGGTCGCGGTGCTCCTCTTCGGCGGAGGGCTCGCCCTGGGGCTGGTCCAGGGTCTGGGATACCTCCCGGCGGCGGGCATGTCCGCGCTCACCCTGGACCACTTCGGCCGCGTGCTCGGCGACCCGGACTTCTTCAAGAGCCTCGGCTTCACGCTCTACTTGTCCCTGGTTTCGACGCTCGTCGCCATCGCGCTCAGCGTCGCGGCGGCCCTGGCGCTCAACCGGCTGGCCGGCCGCAGCCGCCTCATCCAGTTCATCTTCCAGATCCCCCTCACCGTCCCGCATCTGGTGATCGCCATCGCGGTGGCTTTCATGCTCGCGCCCAGCGGGCTGCTGGCGCGCGGCCTGCACGGCCTGGGGCTCCTGCCGGCCGGGGGCGGTTTTCCGCTCCTGGTGAACGACCCCTGGGGGGTGGGGATCATGGCGGCCTACGTCTGGAAGGAGGTGCCCTTCATCACCCTGATGGTGCTGGCGGTTCTGCAGGCGGGCGGGGCGGAGCTGCTCGATGTCGGCCGCACGCTCAAGGCCGGCCGCTGGCAGCGCTTCCGCCACATCACCCTGCCGATCATCTTCCCCACGCTCGGTGCCGCCGGGTTGATCGTGTTCGCCTACACCTTCGGCGCCTTCGAGGTTCCCTATCTCCTGGGCCAGACCTATCCGATGATGCTGCCGGTCTGGGCCTACAAGGCCTACAGCGACGTCGACCTCCTGGCGCGGCCCGAGGGCATCGCCGCCGGGCTCGTCATCGCGGCGGTGGTCGCGGCGGCGGTCGCCCTGGCCCAGGGGCTGACCCAGGCGGCGCGCCGCCGCGGAGCGGTGCTGTGAAGCGGCTGCTCTTCGGCGGCGCGGTGGCCGGAGCCGTGCTGCTGCCCTTCCTCCCGCTCGTCCTGTGGGCCTTCAGCCAGCGCTGGTTCTACCCGCACCTGCTGCCCGAGCAGTGGGGCCTGAGGGCCTGGCGGTACGTGCTGGGCACGGCCGGGAACCAGATGACGGAGGCCCTCGTGCAGAGCGTGCTGGTGGCTGCGGCCACGGCCGTTCTTTCGGTCGCCGGCGGGATACCGGCGGGCCGGGTCCTGGGGCTCTATCATTTCCGGGGCAAGGACCTGCTGTCGATCGTCCTGATGCTGCCCGTCATCGTGCCGCCGCTCTGCGTGGCCATGGGGCTGCATCTCTGGCTGCTGCGGCTGGAGCTGGCCGGCACGTTCGCAGGGGTGGTGCTGGTGCACCTGAGCGCCTGCCTGCCCTACGCCGTCTTCGTCATGTGGGGGGTTTTCTCGAACTACAACCCGGACTTCGAGGACCAGGCGCGCTCCCTGGGAGCGTCGGCGGTCGACGTCGCCTGGCGGGTGATGCTTCCGCTGGTCTTCCCCGGGGTCGTGGTGGCGGCGCTGTTCGCCTTTCTTCTGTCCTGGAGCCAGTACCTCAGCACCCTCATCATCGGCGGCGGCCGGATCGTCACCCTGCCGATCCTGCTCTTTGCGTTGATGGGCAGCGGCGACCGCCCCGTGGCCGCCGCCGTGAGCATCGTGTTCGTGATTCCGGCGCTGGCGGCGCTGGCGGTGAGCGCCCGTTATCTCGGCAGCCGCCGCGTGCTGGGAGTCTGGTGACATGGGTGTCCTGCAGCTCGACGACCTCACCATCGCCTTCGGCGCCGAAATCGTGCTCCGCGGCCTGCACCTCGATGTGGCCGAGGGCGAACTGGTGTCCCTGCTGGGGCCGAGCGGGGCGGGCAAGACCTCGGTCCTGAAGGCGGTGGCCGGGCTGCTGGCGCCCGCCGGCGGCGACATCCGCATCGACGGCCGCTCGGTCCGCGGCCTGCCGCCCGAAAAGCGCAGCGCCGTCATGGTCTTCCAGAAGCCGCTGCTCTTCCCGTTCATGAACGTGGCGCAAAACGTCGGATTCGGGCTGCGCATGCAGGCCGTGGGTGCGGACGAGGCCCGCGAGCGCATCCGGGACATCCTCGCGCTGACCCGGCTCACGGGCCTGGAGGCGCGCCGGGTGCATGAGATCTCCGGCGGCCAGCAGCAGCGCGTCGCGCTGGCGCGGGCGCTCGTGCTGAAGCCCTCGATCCTGCTGCTGGACGAGCCCCTGAGCAGCCTCGACGCCAACCTGCGTCAGCAGATGCGCGAGCTCATCCAGGACATCCAGGCGCAGACCCGGATCACCACCCTGCTGGTGACCCACGACCAGTCCGAAGCGCTGATGCTCTCCCACCGCATCGGTCTGTTGCTCGACGGCCGCCTGCGCCAGGTAGGGAGCCCACACGACCTGTTCCATCGCCCCGCGGACCGCGCGGTCGCCGAGTTCTTCGGCGGCTGCAACTTCCTGACCGGCCGCCTGCGGGCAGGACGGTTCGACTGCGAGCTTGGCTCGTTTTCGGCGCCGGGCGTCATCGCCAACGGCCATCGCCTCACCGCCACCATCCGGCCCGAGGATATCCTCGTCGGCGGCGATGCCGATCACTCGATCCCCGGCCGGGTGCGCAAGACCAGCTTCGAGGGCGCCGCGACGCGTCTGTGGGTGGACTGCGGGGCCGCGCAGCTGGTGGTGCTGACTCCGCGCAGCGACCTGGCGCCCGGCCATCCCGTCCGCCTGCACCTGCCGGCCGAAAAGATCCGGATCTTCCCGCCGGAATGAAATCGGCATCCGCCGATGTCATGTGAAAGGAACTTGTTGGCAGCATGGATCGGATGGTGGAATTACTGCCGAAGGTTCAAGCCTACCTGAACCAGCAGGAGTGGAGAGGCCTGCCCGGCATGCACGGTCGCACCTTCGAGGTCGCGCCGCTCGCCCAGGGGGAGTACAACCTGAACTACCGGGTCATAGCGGGCGATCTCAGTTTCGTCTTGCGGGTCAACATCGGCACCCAGATCCGCCGCGACGACCAGATCCTTTACGAGTACCAGGCGCTGCGGCTGCTCGAACACACCGGGGTCACGCCCAAACCCTTCTTCGTGGACGACTCCCGTCGTTTCTTCGACCGGGGCATCCTCATCATGGAATTCCTGCCGGGAGAGCCCCTGGACTACCGCAGGGACACCGCTGCGGCCGCGGCCCTTTTCGCCCGGATTCATCAGACCGAGGTGGCCGCGGCGCACAACCATCTCATCCGCGAGACCGCGCCGCTGTCGCTGATCTACGAAGAGTGCGCCGGGCTGCTGCAGCGCTACTTCGACTGCGATCGGGCCGACCCGGCGATTCGCGGCTACCTGCGGGACCTGCTCCGCTGGGCCGATGCGGCGCGAGCGCGGGAACGCTATTACCAGTCCGATCCCTGGCCCTGCATCGTCAACACGGAGGTCAACTCCGGCAATTTCATCGTCAACCGCGCCGGCGGCACGATCCATCTGGTGGACTGGGAGATGCCGCGCTGGGGGGATCCGTCCCAGGACCTGGCGCACTTCTGCTCGCCGCTCACCACCCTGTGGAAAACGGACTTCCGCATGCAGCCCGGGGACCGGAAGCTGTTTTTGGACGCCTACCGCCGCGGCCTGCGCGACCGGCACCTCAAGGATACCCTGGTGGAGCGCATCCGGCTGCGCGAGCCCTTCGTCCGCCTGCGCGGGATCTCGTGGTCCGCCATGGGCTGGACGGCCTACCAGTCCGACGACTACGCCGGGGTGAAGAACCCGGGCACCTGGGCCACGCTGCAGCGGTATATGAATCTGGAGTTCATCCGCGAGGTGTTCGACCCGTTTTTCACGTCCGAGTTTCCCGCGTGAGGCAGGCGAGATCAGGGTTCAGGATTCAAGGGGTCGAGGAATCAAGCGAAAAAGACTGAATCCGATTCCTCGAACCCTGGAACCCTCGGCCCCTTGAACCCTTTTCCGGACCAACTGCAGGGTTGCGGCTATCCACTGGGCATGACTGATTCATGAGCGCATCGCCGGACATACTCATCCTCTTCACCCGCTGGCCGGAGCCGGGCACCACCAAGACCCGCCTGATTCCGCTGCTGGGCCCGGAAGGCGCCGCGGAGTTTCAGCGGCGGCTGAGATCCGGCATTCGGGCGGCACCGAAAATGAAATGCGGCGGTGGCTGGGCGGAGGCTTCCGCTACCGCGCCCAGGGCCGCGGCGACGTCGGCGCCCGCATGGCGGCGTGCCTCAAGGCCGCCTTCGAGGAGGGTGCGGAACGGGCCGTCCTGATCGGCGCGGACATCCCCGCGCTCACCCCGGCGATCCTTGAACAGGCCTTCGATGCCCTGCGCCGCTGCGATCTGGTATTCGGTCCGGCCGCGGACGGCGGCTATTACCTGATCGGCGCGACCGCCGCCGGCCTTCACACCGGCAAGGCCTGTCTGGGGCCGGGCATCGCCTGGGGGACGTCCGGGGTGCTCGCGCGCACGCTGGCGCTGGCGCGCGAGGCGAACCTGACCTGCCGTCTGCTGGAGCCGCTCGCGGACGTGGACGGCCCTGACGACCTGCCGGGGGCCATGCGCGCGCTGTGCCGCGCAGAGGACCGCCCGGCGGTCTCGGTGATCATCCCCGCCCTGAACGAAGCCGGGCAGCTGGGACAGACCCTTTCGGGCCTGGCCCCGGGCCGCGACATCGAGGTCATCGTGGCCGACGGCGGGAGCACCGATGCCACCCTGGATATCGCCCGCGCGTCCGGGGCCCGCGCCCTGGCGCTCCGCGCGCCTCGGTCCCTGCAGATGAACGCCGGCGCGGCCGCGGCCGCGGGCGATTTCCTGCTGTTCCTGCACGCCGACACCCGGCTGCCCGGAGATTATCGGCACCACATCCGGGAGGTGTTGGCACGTCCCGGGGCGGCGGCCGGGGCCTTCCGGCTTCGGATCGATGCCGCCGGCCGAGGCCTGCGGCTCATCGAGCGGGCGGCCAACTGGCGCGCCCGCCGCCTGCAGATGCCCTACGGCGACCAGGCCCTTTTCATGCGGCGGGACATCTTCTGGGAGTCGGGG
>JALOPD010000550.1 GCA_025454075.1 Desulfobacterales bacterium
GTCTTGTTGCGCCACAGCTGCGAGAGCTGGTCGAGCATCGGGTGGCGGTCTTCGGGGTGCTTTTTCGTCATTGCGTCTGCCGGATCCTTAAAATCTGGCCGCTGTTTAATGCTTTTTGAGAGCCAGAGCGAAGTTTTAAGTTTTAGGTTTTAAGTTTTAAGCAGCGGATGACAGTCGGTTTAAATTTTCACTTAAAACTTAACACGTAAAACTTAACACTATTTTTATTTCACACTGATCCGCGGGTTGATCACCGCGTACAATACGTCCACCGCCAGGTTGATGACCACGAAAAGCCCGGCGATGAAGAGGGTGCCGTTATGGCGCCGCCGAGCAGCACGCCGAACTGCAGCCCGATGGTGGTCACCACCGGGATCAGGGCGTTTCTCAGGGCGTGCTTGAAGATCACCTTGAACTGCGACAGCCCCTTGGCCCTGGCGGTCTTGATGTAGTCCTGGCGCAGCACCTCGAGCATCGCGGAGCGGGTCATGCGCGCCACGATGGCGGTCGGGATGGTGGAGAGCGTGAAGGCCGGCATGATGAGGTGCCACAGGGCATCCCGGAGCGCTTCCCAGTTCCGGCCCAGGATGGCGTCTAAAATGTAAAAGTTGGTGATGACATCGAGGTCCACCCCCACGCTCAGGCGGCCGGAGATGGGCAGCCAGCCCAGGTTCACCGAAAAGATCAGCATGAACACCAGGCCCAGCCAGAAAATGGGCATGCTCACGCCGGCCAGGGCCCCCAGCATGCTCAGGTAGTCGAAAATCGAATACTGCTTGGTGGCCGAGATGATGCCGAAGACCATGCCCAGGGTGCAGCTGATCAGGAGGGCAACCGCTGCCGGATCTCGATCCAGACCTTCTGGCGGGTCCAGATGGTTTCGCCCAGGTCCAAGGTGACCAGGCGTTTGAGAAACAGGCCGTACTGGAGGTAAAGGGGTTTGTTCAGGCCCAGGTGCTCGCGCAGATTTTTCAGGGCTTCGTCCGAGGCGCGCTCGCCCAGCAGGAGCTCGGCCGGGTCGCCGGGAGTCAGGTGGAGCATCAGGAAGATGATGATCGACACGCCCAGGAGGGTCGGGATGAGGATCAGGATTCTGCGGATGATGTAGGAGGCCATCGGTCCCCGGTCATGACGTGGGTTCCGCTTCCTATAGCAAAACGGCTCGGGGCCTGCAAATAAAAATAAAAAAGGGAGAGGCGCAGAACCTCTCCCTTTTAAATGCGTTGCGGGGTACCGGTCCGGGCTTTAGTTCACCCGGCCGCCTCTCCCTTTTTTATTTTTCCAGCCACACGTTCTTCAGGCGGATCGAAGCCGTGGGGTGCAGCTTGAAGTCCTGCACTTTCTTCAGCATCGGCCAGGTCTGGGTGCTGTGGGCGACCGGGATCACGGGCATCTCGTCGTACATCAGCTGCTGGGCCTTCTTGTAGATTTCGGTCCGCTTGGCCTGGTCGAAGGTCTGCCGGCCCTGCTCCATCAGGCTGTGGTACTCCGCGTTCTGCCACTGGGTGCGGACGGCGTTGGAGGCCAGCCCGTCGTAGAGCACCGCCAGGAAATTGTCCGGGTCGCCGTTGTCGCCGGTCCAGCCGAGTTGGAACAGGTCCATGTCCGGCGGCTGCTCGCGCTGCCGTTTCAGGTAGGTTCCCCACTCGTAGCTCACAATGCGAGCTTTGACGCCTATTTTCGCCAAGTCCGCCACCATGGCCACGCCGACCTTCAGCCCTTCCGGGTTGTAGGGCCGGGCGACCGGCATGCACCACAGGGTGATCTCATCCAACCCTTTGCCCTCGGGGAACCCGGCTTCGGCCAGCAGGGCCTTGGCTTTATCCAGGCTGTATTCGATCATCGGGACCTGGTCGTTGTAACCCCACATGATGGGCGGGATGTGGTTCTTGGCGAGCTGGCCCTGGCCCTGGTAGATGTTGTCCACGATCGCCTTGCGGTTGATGGCGTGGGCGATGGCCTTGCGCAGCTTGACGTTGCTCTTCCAGGGCTCCTTGGTGTGGTTGAAGCTGAGGTAGCCGATGTTCATTCCGGGCTGGCTGACCAGCTTCATCTTGGAGTCCTTGCTCGCCAGCGCGATGTCGGCCGGGTTGGGGAACTGGCAGATGTGGATGTTGCCGGTCTTGAGCTCGAGGAAGCGCACCGAGTTCTCGGGGATGGCGCGGAAGACCGCCTTGTCGAGATAGGGGCCGCCCTTCTTGTTCCAGTACTCCTTGTTCTTCTCAAGGAGGATCTGGTCGTCCTTGACCCATTTGACGAATTTGAAAGGGCCGGTGCCCACGGGGTTGCGCACGAACTCCTTGGGGTTTTTCACGAAGGCGGCGGGGCTGATGATGTCGGCGAAGTCCATTCCCAGGTTGGCGAGGAAGGGCGCCTCCACCCGCTTCAGCTTGAAGACCACGGTGTGCTCGCCCGTCGCCTCGATCGAGTCGACCGTCTTGTCCATCTCCATTGAAACCCAGTACTCCGGCGGGCGCTCCTGGGGCGGGATCTCCCAGCCCTTGCCGAAAAACTTGAGCTTGCGCTCCTTCATCTGCCGGCCCAGGGAGAAGACGACCGCATCGGCCGTGAACGGGGTGCCGTCGTGGAACTTGACGCCCTTTCTCAGGTTGAAGGTGTAGGTCAGGCCGTCCGGGGAGATGGTCCAGGACTCGGCCAGGCCGGGCTCGATGTCCGTGGACTCGTCCTTATACTCCACCAGGGCCTCGAGGACGTTGTCGCAGATCATAAACGAGTTGCCGTCGGTCTCATAGGCCGGGTCCAGGCCCACGCTGTCGCCTCCGCGGCCGAAGACCAGGGTGCCTCCCGGCTTCGGGGCCGCCAGGGCCGCGCCGACGCATGCAAACGCCAACACCGTCAGAATCAACAGAACTTTTTTCAGCATGTGTCCTCCTTCTATATGTTTGGGGTTGGGTCGAAAATTACTAGAGCCGACCCGGATTGTCAAAGCAAACCGGTCAAAAACTCATCCAGGATCCGGTGCAATGCGAGCAGGCTGTCGATGTTGACGTGCTCGTCGACCGCATGGGCGCTGTTGTCGCCGTCCGGGCCCCAGACGATGCCGGGGATGCCGAACGCGGAGAGGAAGCGCGCGTCGCTCGCGCCGTGTTCGCAGCCGATCTCGGGGTTGCCGGCG
>JALOPD010000168.1 GCA_025454075.1 Desulfobacterales bacterium
CGAAATCGCCAACATATGCGAACGGGTCGGCGCCAGCGTGAGCGATGTGCGGCGTGGGATCGGGGCCGACCACCGCATCGGCTACCACTTCATCTACCCCGGGGTGGGCTACGGCGGTTCGTGCTTCCCCAAGGACGTCAAGGCGCTCATCACCACGGCCCGCGCCAGCGGCTACGAGCCCGAGCTGATCACTGCCGTGGATGCCGTCAACGACCGGCAAAAGCAGGTCCTGGGGCGCAAGATCGCGGATTACTTCGCCGATCAGGGCGGGGTTTCCGGCCGACAGCTCGCGCTCTGGGGGCTGGCCTTCAAGGCCAACACCGACGACATGCGCGAGGCATCCTCGCTCGCGCTCATCGCGGAGCTCACCGCCGCCGGCATGCAGATCCGGGCCTACGACCCCGTGGCGGCCGGCCGGGCACGCGAAATTCTGAAGTCCAACCCCGCCGTCCGGATCTGCGAGCAGCAGTACGAGGCGCTGGAGGGCGCCGACGCCCTGGCGGTGGTGACCGACTGGAACCAGTTCCGCAACCCGGATTTCGGCCGCGTGCGACGGCTGCTCTCGGCGCCGATCATCTTCGACGGCCGCAACCTTTACGACCCGGACGCCGTTGCCGGCATGGGCTTCGCCTATTTCAGCATCGGGCGCGCACCGGCCCGGCCAGCCCTCGGCGCAGGGATTCGCCCGGGCAAAAGCCTCTAAATGGGGTGTTATGAATTGGTTGCGCAACCGCACGGCGTGCCGCGCATGCCTGTCGGCCTTCATCGTGGCGGCGGCGTGGCCGCTGGGCGCCGCTGATTTCCTCTACACCTGGGGCCCGAGCCCGGCCGCCGGCCTGAGCGGCTACCGGGTCTATCAGCGCATGGAAGAAGCGCCCTACGAACTGCTTGCCGAAGTCGATGTGGCGGACCTCGATGACCCAGCTCGGCCCAGCTACCTGGTCACCGGCCTTCAGGACGGCGGCGTCTACCACCTCGCCGCCGCTTCCGTGACGGCGTCCGGCGAGGAAGGCACCCTTTCCGACCAGACCTGCATCACCAACAACGGCCAGGTGGTGGCGTGCCCGGACAAAGATCAGGACAAGGACCAGAACGGGGCGGTCGTCTTCATCAGCTGCTTCATCAGCGCCGCGAACCGTTGATGCACTTTTTTCTTGATTTATTTGAAAAAATTGGGGAAAACATGGAGCAACGAAATCGGGGCGGCTTTTATTCAGAAATGAATACAAGGCCGGCTGCCTTCGAAATCACCGGCACCCAGACAGTTTCGGCGACAAACGAAACGCTCGGTGCACCCATCGCGGTATTGCGGCGTAATCCGGGGCTGGATTTTCCATGCGGCGTCGCGAGGAGGAGAACAGGTACCGGGATACAAAGGGGTGATTTCAGGCTTCCCGCAGCAGCACTCAACGGGCGTTAGCGGACAAGTGCGGATTCAAGTGGTGGCTGAGAGCCAAAAATGGCTGACTGAGCCACCGAACGAAAGCGTGCCGCGATCGCCTGGGCGCGGGAAATGTCATCAGCCGGCAGAGCCGCCCCGATTTCGTTCATCAAAACAGAACCCCGACGTACCCCACAAAGCTGTCCCCCGGACTGCGGTCATAACTGGTGGCGTAGCCGATCGACTCCGCCGTCGTGGCCCCCAGGTGCTTGCCGGCCTCGATCGCGGCCGCTGCCGCCCCCGGGCAGCAGGCGTTCTGGTTCTCCAAGGCCTCCGCCATCAACCGCCTGGGGTCGAGGTCCAGCATGGCCTCTATGACCCGGCGGTCGTTCTCCTGCTTTACCCAAGCCACCGCTGAAGAACCGCTCCCGTGTCCGCCAAACCCGTAGTTGCCCCCGTAGTGCGTCAGGTCGGTGGAGCCGATCACCTTCAGCGTCAGCCCCAGCCGCCGGCAGGTTTCGACCACCGCCTGCCCGATCTGCAGCGAGGCATCGGTCGGAGGGACCCCCAGGGCCAGGATTTTCGCATCCGGGAAGAAATACTTGATGAACGGCAGCTGCAGCTCGATGGTGTTGTCCTGGGTGAAGCGATCGGGCATCTCGAGGCGGAAAGGGAACCGCCGGGTCATCTCGGCGGCCAGCTCCTCCGCCACCAGCAGGTTGCCGAAAGGGGTTTCCCACGCGCCGATAGGCATCATGATGTTCGGGGAGGCGGCGTGCAGGTGCATGCCGAAAACCGCGATCACATCCGGCGCCGGGGGCCCGGCCTTTTTCAGGCAGTGGATCACGCTGCAGGCGATCGCACCCGAAAAATACCAGCCCGCGTGCGGCAGGATGCCGCCGACGGGGTTCGGGTTGCGGGGCGGCGAAATGCGGCTCTTTTCGATGAAGCCTCTTATCTCCGCCTCGCATTCGGAGGCCCGGGCCGGGTACCAGCTGCCGGCAAACACGGCGCGTCTGAGCGTGGGCTGCATGAGGCACCTCCTTCGCGGGTTGAAACGTCCGGGGGGGTGGGATGGTTCGAAACGCCGGCGGAAGGCCAGAAATTAGGATAAAGGTACAGCCGCCCGGACCGTTTGACAACTGATTTTTCGAACACTGATTTTTCGAGCACCTGCCCCGCCGACCCTTCACGGTCTGGTTATCGGCAGGCATCGCCTGCCTCGAGCAACTCCCTTTGCCGCCTGCGCCCTTCCCCCTCCTGTCCAATCCCGAAAGCGTGATTATACTTTCGACATAAATTCATGACACACGGAGGGAGCCATGTGGGAATACACCGACAAGGTCAAAGACCATTTTCTCAACCCGCGCAATGTCGGGGTGATCGAAGACGCCGACGGGGTGGGCGAAGTCGGCTCGATCGCCTGCGGGGATGCGCTGACTTTCTATTTCAAGCTCGACGAGAGCGGCCGCATCAAGGACGCCAAGTTTCAGACCTTCGGCTGCGCCAGCGCGATCGCATCGTCCTCGGCCCTGACCGAGATGGTCATCGGCAAGACCCTGGACGAGGTGGCCAAGATCACCAACGACGACATCGCCGGCTACCTGGGGGGCCTGCCCAAGGAAAAGATGCACTGCTCGGTCATGGGACGCGAGGCCCTGGAAAAGGCCATCTCCTGCTACCGCGGGCAGGCCGACAAGAAGATCGAGGGTGAAATCGTCTGCGAGTGTTTCGGCGTGACCGACCGGGAGATCGAGCGGGTCGTCCGGGAAAACCGGCTCAAGACCATCGGGGACGTCACCGACTACGTCAAGGCCGGGGGCGGCTGCGAAAAATGCCACGACCGCATCCAGGAAATCATCGACAGTGTGCTGGGAGCGCCCCGCCTGGTGCCCATAAAGCCACGGGCGCTTACCAACCTCCAGAAGATCAAGCTGATCGAGGAGAGCATCGAACGCGAGATCAACCCGACGCTGAAGAAGGACGCGGGCCGGCTGGAGCTGGTGGATGTCGACGGCAACCGGGTCGTGGTGCGGCTGGGCGGCACCTGCGCCAGCTGCGCCAAGTCCCACATCACGCTCAAGCACTACGTCGAGAACAAGCTGCGCGAGCTGGTGAGCCCGGAGCTGGTGGTGGAGGAGGTGCAGTGATGACGAACGTCGTTTACCTCGACAACAACGCCACCACCAGGGTGGACCCGCAGGTGCTGGAGGCCATGCTGCCCTATTTCTCCGACTACTACGGCAACCCCTCCAGCATGCACTCCTTCGGCGGCGGGGTGGCCGCCCACATCCGCACGGCGCGCGAGCAGCTCGCCTGCCTGATCGGCGCCTCCGCCGACGAAATCGTCTTCACCAGCTGCGGTACCGAGAGCGACAGCACGGCCATCCGCGCGGCCATCGAATCCTACCCCGCCAAGCGGCATATCGTCACCTCGCGCGTGGAGCATCCGGCCGTCAAGAACCTGTTCGAAGTCCTCGCCAAGAAGGGCTACCGCACGACCTTCGTGCCGGTGGACGGCCGGGGGCGGCTGGACCTCGACGCCCTCTACGACAGCTTGAGCGACGACACCGCCATCGTGAGCCTCATGTGGGCCAACAACGAAACCGGGGTGATCTTCCCGGTCGAGGAGATCTCCCGCAGGGTCAAGGAGCGCGGCATCGTCTTCCACACGGATGCGGTGCAGACGGTGGGCAAGATCCCCATCGACCTCGCGGACACCGGGGTCGACATGCTCTCGCTCTCGGGCCACAAGATCCACGGCCCCAAGGGGATCGGCGCGCTCTACATCCGCAAGGGCACGAAATTCGCCCCCTTCATGATCGGCGGCCACCAGGAGAAGGGCCGCCGCGGCGGGACCGAGAACACGGCCGCCATCGTCGGCCTGGGCCGGGCGGCCGAGCTGGCGAAGCAACGCCTGGACGCCAGCGACTACCGCTGCGTGAGCGAGCTGAGGGACCGGCTGGAGAACGCCCTCCTGGCCGGCGTGCCCAACACCATGGTGAACGGCGACCGGGAGCACCGGCTGCCCAACACCTCGAGCATCGCCTTCGAGTACGTGGAGGGAGAGGCCATCCTGCTCATGCTGAACGAGCACGGGATCTGCGCCTCCTCGGGGTCGGCCTGCACCTCGGGCTCGCTCGAGCCCTCCCACGTGCTGCGGGCCATGGGGGTCCCGTTCACCGCGGCGCACGGCTCGATCCGCTTCAGCCTGAGCCGCTACACCACGGCCGGGGAAATCGACCTCGTCCTGGAGAAGCTCCCGCCGATCATCGCCCGGCTGAGGCAGATGTCGCCCTTCTGGGCTAAAAGAACAGCGTAACGGAAGAAAAAACCGTTAAACGGTTGATTCGTGAAACAGGAGAACGGAACCCCGCCCCTTTAAGCGAATCGACTGTTTAACGGTTTTCAGTTTTCGGTTTAAGCGTTTTAGCTTTTATCCTGTCCCGCAGCCACACCACCCACGCATCCATGCCCGCCCCGGTGCGGGCGGAGATTTCGAAGACCGGCATGGCCGGGTTCACCTGGCGGATGTAGGCCACGGCCTGGTCCTTGTCGTAGTCGAGATGCGGCAGCAGGTCGATCTTGTTCAGGATCGCCGCATCGCAGGTCCTGAACATCGTGGGGTATTTCACCGGTTTGTCTTCGCCCTCGGTCACGCTCAGGACCACCACCCGCGCGTCCTCGCCGATGTCGAACTCCGCCGGGCAGACCAGATTGCCCACGTTTTCCACGATCAACAGCTCGATCGCGTCGAGGTCGATGTCGTCCGCGGCCTTCTCGATCACGTGGGCCGCCAGGTGGCAGTCGCCGCCGAAGGCGTCGGTGTTCACCTGGACCACCGGGGCGCCGGTGACCGCCAGCCGGTCCGCGTCGTGGGTGGTGGAGACGTCGCCCACGATGACCGCCGCCTTGACCCCCGGCATGAGGCGCTCGAGGGTTTTCTGCAGGGTCGTGGTCTTGCCGGAGCCGGGGGAGCTCATGACGTTGATCACGAAAACCCCTTTTTCGGCAAACCGCCGGCGGTTCTGCTCGGCCATGCGTTCGTTGACGGCCAGGACCCGGCTGACGACCTTGATCTCCCGCGTGGGCTTTTTACTCTCCACTGTCTTCATGTCCCCCCTCCTCGGCGATTTCAATGGAGACGATGTCCAGTTCGCGTCCGGAGAGAATCTCCAGCGCACCGCTGTTGCAGGCCTTGCAGGTGAAGACCGGCTCCGCGATGGACCAGCGCGCGTCGCACTCCTTGCAGCGCGCGACCACCGGGGTCTCCTCGATCGCGAGCGCGGCGCCGGCGAGCGGCGTGTCCTTGGAGACGATGTCGAAGCAGAACCGCAGGCTGTCCGGCACCACCGCCGACAGCTTGCCGATTTTCAAGTTCACGCGCTCCACCCGGGCGGCGCGCATGTCCGGCGGGATCGATGCCGTGGCGATCTCGATGATCTGCAGGGCGATGCCCATTTCGTGCATGGTGGTTATTGGGGTGTTTAGATGTTTAGGTGTTTAGCTAAAGCAGTCCGGGTGTCGGTTTGGCAAGATACCCAAAGACCCAAACACCCAAAGACCTATTTGAAAACTTTCTTACACAGCTCCCCCAAGGCGCCCAGGTTTTCGCACACGTGGATGCCGGCGGCCTTCATGGCTTCGATCTTGGCCTGGGCGGTGCCGGAGCCGCCGCTGATGATGGCGCCGGCATGGCCCATGCGCCGGCCCGGGGGTGCGGTGAGCCCGGCGATGAAGCCGACCACCGGCTTGCTCATGCGGGTCTGGATGAACTCCGCCGCCGTCTCCTCGGCATTGCCGCCGATCTCGCCCACCATGACGACCCCGCGCGTGGCGGGGTCTTTCTCGAAGGCCGACAGACAGTCCACGAAGTTCGTGCCGTTGACGGGGTCGCCGCCGATGCCGATGCAGGTGGTCTGGCCGATGCCCTGCCGGGTGAGCTGGTGCACCACCTCGTAGGTCAGGGTCCCGGAGCGGGACACGACCCCGATGGGGCCGCCGGGTTTGTGGATCGGGGCCGGCATGATGCCGATCTTGGCCTCGCCGGGGGTGATGATGCCCGGGCAGTTGGGTCCGATCAGCCGCACCGGCTTGCCGGCGAGGGTGTTCTTGACCTTCATCATGTCGAGCACCGGAATGCCCTCGGTGATCGCCACGACCAGACGGATGCCGGCATCGGCCGCCTCCAGGATGGCGTCCGCGGCAAAGGCCGGCGGCACGAAGATCAGGCTGCAGTCCGCGCCGGTCTTCTGCACGGCGTCGGCCACCGTGTTGAAGACCGGGATGCCGTCCATATCCTGGCCGGCCTTGCCCGGCGTGACCCCGGCGACGACCCGGGTGCCGTAGGCCACACACTGCCGGGCGTGAAACTGGCCTTCTTTGCCGGTGATCCCCTGGACAACGACCCGAGTCTCTTTGTTGACGAAGATGCTCACGGTGGTTCCCTTTCGAATCTGGTGTCTAGGTGTTCTGGTGTTTAGGTGTCTGGGGATTCAGTTGCCTGGCCGAACACCCAAAGAACCAAATACCCAGATACCTTATTTCACGATGTCCGCCACTTTCTTTGCCGCGTCCTTCAGGTCCGCGGCCGTGATCAGGTTCAGGCCCGACTCGGCCAGGATGCGCCGGCCCTCCTCGACGTTGGTGCCCTCCATGCGCACCACCACCGGCACCTGGATCCCTGTTTTCGTGGCCGCCTCGACCACGCCCCTGGCCAGGGTGTCGCACCGCAGGATGCCGCCGAAGATGTTGATAAGGATCCCCTTGACGTTTTTGTCCGAGAGGATGATGCGGAAGCCGTTTTCCACCATCTCGGCGCTGGCCCCCCCGCCCACATCCAGGAAGTTGGCGGGTTCGGCCCCGGCGAGCTTGATCAGGTCCATGGTCGCCATGGCGAGGCCCGCGCCGTTCACCATGTTGCCGACGTTGCCGTCGAGGTTGATGTAGTTCAGGTTGAACTTGGAGGCTTCGACCTCCAGCGGGTTTTCCTCGTCGAGGTCACGGAACTCGAGAAGATCCTTGTGGCGGAAGAGCGCGTTGTCGTCGAAGGTGACCTTGGCGTCGAGGGCGATGACCGCCTCCTCGGCCGTGATGACGAGCGGGTTGATCTC
>JALOPD010000025.1 GCA_025454075.1 Desulfobacterales bacterium
GTCCTCACTGAGGTTGTAGGCCACGACCTCCCCGACCCGGATCTGCCGGTAGTAGATCGGGGCTCCGATCTCGAGGGAGCCCCTGCGCTCCGATTCGAGGATGAAATGCCGTCCCGGAAGCCCGGTCGTGACGATGGGCGGCTCCTCCAGCCCTTGGAAGGAGGTGGCGGGTTTTCCCTTCTTCCCGGGGTCCACATCAATGTATGCGCCTGAGAAGACCGTCCCCAGTCCGGAGAGGGCACTGGCGGAAACGCGGGCGCGGACCACCCAGAACCGGGTGTTCTCTGAAAGGAAACGCTCTGCCTCCTTGACGAGCTGCGCTTTGGCAATCACGTGCGACAGGTCCTTGCCGAGGTGGACTTCCTCGATGAGGCCGATTTCCACATCCTTGAATTTGATTTTGGTCTTTCCGGCTTCCAACCCATCCGCCGTTTTGAAGGTGATGGTGATCGCCGGGCCCTTTTCCGTCAGGGCCTTCACCACCAGCCAGCCGCCGATCAGGGCCGCCACGACCGGTACGACCCATACGAGCGAAAAGCGGCGCCCGAGAGCCTTGACGGGCGCGGCGGGGACTTCCGGGAAATCGGAGTTCATCGAATGTTGGTCACTCATGCATCTTCTCCTTTGCATCCCAGATCAAGCGGGGGTCGAAGCTCATGGCAGCCACCATGGTGATGACCACCACGGCGGCGAAGTGCAGGGCGGCCGGTCCGGCCTGGATGGTCGCCAGCGCTCCGAGATTCACCAGCGCCACCAGGATCGTGACAACGAAGATGTCCAGCATGGACCAGCGGCCGACTGCCTCCGTGATGAGGTACAGGCGGGTTCGGTCCTTGGGGCGGTAATGGGACCTGAACTGGACGGATATCAGCAGGTAGCCGAGGATGAACAATTTCACCAGCGGCACGAAGATGCTGGCAATGAAGATGACCAGGGCAATCGGCCACGAGCCGCTCTGAACAAAGTAGATGACGCCGCTCATGATGGTGTCCGACTGGACCTGTCCGAGCGACGTGACCGTGGTCATCGGAAGGACGTTGGCGGGGATGTAGAAGATGCAGGCGGCGATCACCAGGGCCCAGGTGCGGGCGATGCTGTCGGGCTTGCGACTGTGCAGGGCCGCCCCGCAGCGTGGACATTTCGCGGCCCCGGCCGTGGGCTTCGGGGGTGCCGCCGGGCACAGGAGGTGGCAGACGGAGCAGGCGATCAGACCGGCTTTGCGCGCCGTCAGGGCGTTTTTCTTCAACGGGGGCCCTCCCAGCGTTCCCACACCTCGTGGGGATCGACCGCGGCGGAGGCCGCTGCCATGATGAAGATGAAGGCCGTCAGCGAGTAGACGGCGACTCCCGGCACGATCTGGGCCATTTTGGCCAGCTTAACAAGGCTCACCAGGACCCCCAGCATGAAAATTTCCACCATATGCCACGGCTGGAGGAGTCTCAGGTAGCGGAACACACGGAACATGCCGGGAGTCTTGCGGTTGAGGCTCACCGGCACGAGCACGTACAAAGAGGCCAGCAGATGCAGGCCGGGAACAATGAGCAAATTCAAGGCCACGAGGGCGGCCAGCGCCCCCATGCCTTGGTCGGCGAGTTGACGAATGCCCGTGATGACGTGCGTCTGATGCTCCAGCCCTCCTTTCTTAAACGTCAAGAAAGGGAAAGCGTTGAACATGACGAACAGGATCACTGCGGCGAAGAGAAGCGCCAAGGGGCGCTGAAAGCTTTTGGGTTTGTTCTTGATGAGCACGATTCCGCAGCGCCGGCAGAGCGCCGCCGAGCCCTCGGGCACTGAGGGGACCCGCTGCAAGAGGTCGCAGTCGTGGCAGGCCATGAGATGTCCGGCTGACATGAGAATTCAATACCATGCCGCAGCGCCCGGCTGCAAGCCCTCACTTGCGGAATGGAGTTGCTCAGCCTCTCCGGGCGGCCCGCCGAAGCGGGGTTGACGGGTGCGGTGATCGTAAGCATAGTTGAAAGCAGGCAACGGCGGAGCCGGACGACGAACCGGGCGGCCGCACACCCGCCGGACGCATCAACGCAAGGGGGCCATCGAATGGCGAGTCTTAACCCGCATACGGAAGTCGGTGGGAATTTTGTGAGCGTGGCAGATGCCGCACGCTATCTCGGGGTCGGCCGCAAGGTGGTGTACCAGCTGATCGAGTACCATCGGATTCGGGCGGTCCGTCGACGGCAGTTCCTGATGGTGGACAGGGAAAGCCTTGAAGAATTCCAGCGGACCGGGCAGATCACCTGACCCGGCCCACTGATGCCGGCGTCGGCCGTGATGGTTGCATCACGGCCGATTTTTTTTATCTCGAGCCGCCCCGGCGGCGATGTTCGCGCGCCGTTCGTCCAGGCTGCGCTTCACGTTTTCCTTGATCCTGCGCGAGGTGGTGTTCAGAAACCGAAGGTTTTTTTCGACCAGATCCGGGTAGTGGCGCATGCTGGAGCGCAGTTTGCCACCGCTGGATGTCATCTTGCGCAGGATGTCGATCTCTTTTCCGATCACCCGCGCCCTGCGGCGCTTGACCGCATCCAGAAACGCACGCCGCTTCCAGGCGCAATCGGCCACCGTGACCACTCGCCCCAACTGACTCAGGCGATGGCCGTCGCTGCCGCCCGTGATGCTTTTGTTCAAATTGAAGCCCAGGAGGGCGCTCTTCAAGTTCCACTTGTTGAGGTTCTCCGAGTTGATCACCTCCACCCCGTCCGCCAGCTCCAACAGCCCCGTGTACTTCTCGTCGTTGAAATACGGGTTGTGGATGCCGGTGTAGCTGCCGCAGTAGGGGTGCGGGAAGATGATCAGCGTCTCGAATTTTCGCGCCCGGCGGATGAGGTCCTCCAGCTCCAGGGAGAGGGAGGACATGATCTCGGCCCCCACGAACGGCTGGACATGCTGGCTGTAGAACCGCAAAAGGCTCTTGATCTCGTAAAAATAGACCAGCAGATGGGTGCCTTCGTAGGAGGTCAGCTCGATGCCGGGGATGCTGAAGACGCTTTTGAAGCGGTCGATCTCCGCCGCGCCGTGGATGGCGTTGTGGTCGGTCACCGCGATGCCGATCCCCAGCTCTATGGCTCGCTGCGCGATCTCTTCGATCGAAGCGTGCCCGTCCGACAGGTGGCTGTGGAAATGCATGTCGACGACGGCGTACCGCTCGCGCAGCTCCGGCAAGTTAGGGCGTTCAAAAAGAATCTTGTGAAACGAATCAGAAAGCATGCTGCGGTCCATGGTCCATCACTGCGTGGGGTCATAATCAGTTTGATTGAGAAAATAACCAGCGGATACGAGTCCCGCAACCTTCAAGGCTAAATTCATCTCGAAAAATTCCGGGACCGCGTGGGGCAGCGGCGAAAGGTGAGGTTCATGCGAGCGTCGCATGATAGAACCTATCGGCCGAACCGATAGAAACTTTAGCCCTTCTTGCCACGGTACCAGGCGGCCAGGCGTTGCGGCGAGACGCCCGCGCAGTAGGCTGCGATGACACACTGGTTGACCAGCCAGGTTTTCACGGCCCCCAACCGGAGCCAGCGCCGGGCCGATGTCTCGGCGCAGCCGGGGGCCAGCGCGATGCGGCCCCGGCGTTTGAGGCGCCGCACCATCTCGAAATCCTCCATGATGGGAATAGGGGGAAACGCTCCCAAATCCCAAAAGAGGCTTCTTCGCATAAACAGGGCTTGGTCCCCATAGGGCATCTGCAGGAGGCGGGAGCGCAAGTTGGCGACGGCCTCGATTGTCCTTAAGCCTCTCAAGCTTCCATCGATTCTGAGCCGGAAAGCGCCGGCGGCCACCCTGGGACGAGCCAGCATCTGTCGGACCTGCGCCTCGAAACCTGCGGGAAGCCGGGTGTCGGCGTGTAGAAACAGCAGAAGGTCGCCGCCGGCGGCAGCGGCGCCGACATTCATCTGGATGGATCGGGGCGGACGCGCTTCCAGGACCCGAACGTCGGCGGCCCGCGCGACGGCGATCGTTCCATCGGCGCTGCCGCCGTCGACCACGATGATTTCGACGTTGGAACTGCGGGCCAGGGCCGAGAGGGTTTCCGCTATTTGACCGGCCTCGTTCAAGGCCGGTATGACGACGGAAAGCTCGGGGTGGTCTCTTCCGGAGCAGAGCGCCTGCATCGCCGCCGACAGATCCTGCGGGCGGTCAACGTCCGCGAGCGTTTTCAGCAGGCGGTAGGTCAGGCCCGCATCGCGCACCATGCCCAGCGTCCGGGCGAGCACATCGGGCGAACCCCAGGGGATGCTTGGCCCCAAATAAGCCGTACCGCGCCGGAAGCCAGCGGCCGTCATCCCGATCAGGTAATAGCCCCCGTCCGCCGCCGGACCGAACACCAGGTCGTGATGTTTCAAAGCGTTGAACGCCCGGACGACGGTTGCGGATGTGAGGCCGGGGATATCCGACCCGATGAGAACCGCACGTGGCGCCCCTTCCGCAAAGGCGTCGCCGAGGCTGGTTTGCATGCGGGCGCCGATGTCGCCGCTTCCCTGGGGGCGGAAGGTGAAGCTCTCCCCAAGCCACTGCCGCATCCGGGCCTCACCGCCGCCCTCGTGCCGAACTTCCAACGAGAGCCCGCGGCGGCGTCCCGCTTCGGCGGCCGCCCGCGCGGCATGCTCTGTCAACCGCCGCTGGAACTCCGAGGCCCCCTCCGGCCCCAGCACCGGAATCAGCCGGGTCTTGGTGGTCCCCGGTTCGGGGGAGCGGGTGAACAGAATAAGGCGTTCAGACGCTGCGCTCAAAGGCGGCTCGCCTGCTGCAAGAACGGAGCCTTCTGCCAGACCGGCTACTTACCCTCCATGATCTTGCGGAGAACGTACGCCAGGATTCCGCCGTGGACGTAATAGTCCACCTCGATGTCGGTGTCCACCCGGGCGGTCACCTCGAAGGCGATTTCGCGGCCGTCCGGTTTCACGGCCTTGACCGGAAGCGTCTTGCGCGGCGCAAGCGCTTCGACACCGGTGATCGTGAACGTCTCCGAACCATCCAGGCCGAGGTTGCGCCAACTCTGGCCGTCTTTGAAAACGAGGGGCAGCACCCCCATGCCGACGAGGTTGCTGCGGTGGATGCGCTCGAAGGACTCGGCGATGGCGGCTTTCACGCCCAGCAGGCTCGGCCCCTTGGCCGCCCAGTCCCGCGAGGACCCGGCGCCGTATTCCTTCCCGGCCAGGACGACGAGCGGACGGGATTCCGACTTGTAGGTCATGGCCGCATCGTAAATGAATGTCTCCTGCCGCTCCGGGAATTTCAGGGTGAGGCTGCCCTCCTTGGGTGCCACCATCTTGTTCTTGATGCGGATGTTGCCGAAGGTGCCGCGCATCATCACCTCGTGGTTGCCGCGGCGGGCGCCGTAGGAGTTGAAATCCTTTTTTTCCACCCCCTTGCCGATGAGATACCGGCCGGCGGGGTACTGGGCGGCAATGGCACCGGCCGGCGAGATGTGATCGGTGGTGACCGTGTCGCCGACCATCAGCAGCACGGCCGCATCCCGGATGTTCGACGGCCGGCCGTGCGCCAGCGAGAAGCCTTCGAAGTAGGGTGGCTTGCGGACGTAAGTGGAGGCCTCCTCCCAGGCGAAGGTGGTGCTGCCCTTGACCGCGAGCCGCTGCCAGAACTGGTCGCCCTTGAAGATCTGACCGTATTGCTGCCGATAGAACTTTCGCTTGACGTGTTGCGCGACGAGCTCCGCCACTTCCGCGTTGCCGGGCCAGATGTCTTTCAGGAACACCGGCCGACCCCGGGGGTCGCACCCCACCGGTTCGGTGGTGAGGTCCATGTCCACGCGGCCGGCCAGCGCGAAGGCCACCACCAGCATGGGCGACATCAGGAAGTTCGATTTGATCCGCTGGTGGATGCGCGCCTCGAAGTTGCGGTTGCCCGACAGGACCGCCGCCACGTTCAAATCATTTTGGGTGATGGCCTCCTCGATCTCCGGCAGCAGGGGGCCGCTGTTGCCGATGCAGGTCGTGCAGCCGAAGGCCGCCAGGTGGAACCCGAGCCCCTCCAGATAGGGCAGCAGCCCGGCGTCCTTGAGGTAGTCGACCACCACCTTCGAGCCGGGCGCCAGCGATGTTTTGACGTGGGCCGGCACTTTCAACCCATGCTCGACCGCTCGCTTGGCGACCAGCCCAGCCCCGAGCAGGACCGAGGGGTTTGAGGTGTTGGTGCAGGAGGTGATGGCGGCGATGACCACATCGCCGTCGCAGAGCTTGACCTCGTGCCCGTTGAGGACCACGTTGCAGGTTTTTTTCTTCGGCAGGCACTGCTCCGGAGGGCTGGCGGCGGACCCCGATTCCTGGTGAAAGGTCGTCATGGGCGTGGTTTCGGTTTTGCGCTCGTAGTTGCAGCCGAGCGCCTTCATGAAGCTCGCCTTGAGCTCCGGCAGGGGAATCCGGTCCTGCGGCCGAGCGGGGCCGGCGACCGAAGGTACGACCGCCCCCAGGTCCAGTTGCAGGACCTCGGTGTATTCGGGTTTTTCGGCGCCGGTGTAAAACAGGCCGAGCGCCTTGGAGAGCCTCTCCACCACGGCGGCCTGGGCGGAGCGGTTGGTCATGTGCAGGTAGTCGATGGTCTTCTCGTCGACCGGGAAAAACCCCAGTGTCGCCCCGTATTCCGGGGTCATGTTGGCAATTGTCGCGCGGTCGGTCACGGACAGACTCTTCATGCCGGGCCCGAAGTACTCGACGAATTTTTCGACCACCCCGCGCTTGCGCAGCATTTCCGTGACGGTGAGCACGAGGTCGGTCGCCGTCACGCCTTCCCGGAGGGCGCCCGTCATGCGCACGCCGATCACCTCGGGGATGGCCATGTAGTACGGCTGGCCCAGCATCACGGCTTCGGCCTCGATGCCCCCCACGCCCCAGCCCATGACGCCGATGCCGTTGATCATGGTGGTGTGGGAATCCAGCCCCACCACCGTGTCGGGGTAGGCCAGCACCCGGCCTTCCCGTTTTTCCGTGGTGATGACGCGGCCGATGTATTCCAGGTTCACCTGGTGGCATATGCCGGAGTTGGGCGGGACCACCTGGAAGCGGTCGAAGCTCTCCTGGGCCCACTTGAGCAGGGCGTAGCGCTCGCCGTTGCGCTCGTATTCCCGGGCGACGTTTTCAACCAGGGCGTCGGCGGTGCCCCAGGCGTCCACCTGGATCGAGTGGTCCACGATCAGGTCCACGGGCACGAGCGGGTTGATCCTGGCCGGGTCGCCGCCCAGCTCCTTCACCGCGTCCCGCATGGCCGCCAGGTCCACCACCGCCGGCACGCCGGTGAAGTCCTGCATCAGCACCCGCGCGGGGTGGTAGGGAATTTCCTGGGGGGCTGCGTAGCGCTTTTTCCAGCGGGCGATGTTGAGCACATCGCTCTCCTTGACCACGCGGTCGTCCATCTTGCGCAGCAGGTTTTCCACGAGAATCCGAATCGAAAAGGGCAGCCGGCCGATCCTGGCGATTCCCTTCTTTTCCAGCAGACCGATGTCGTAGAAGCGATACTCCTTTTTGTTGACGGTGGCCTTGCGGATGAATTCCGATTTTTTCATGATCGCCTCCTTGCTCAGCGCGCCTCGAGTTTGTAAACAAACTTCACCCAATCCGATCCGAAACGGTCGGCGGCCACCGCCCGCAGGGGAAAACCGTGCTTCTGCGGCAATGCCTGACCGTTGACGCCGTACGCCAAAAACACCCGGCCGGATTCGACTTCGTCCCGTTTGAACGCTTCCACCTTTTCGTAGGGCCCCGGGGGGCCGTGCAGGGTGACGTGGGTCGCCCCCTCCAGCAGGCCCGCCCGCGTCAAAAGTTCGCGAACGAACGCCCCCTTCCAGGTGGCATGGATCGTGAAAATGCCGGGGCAGATCAACAGGACGTTTTCTTCCACGGCCGGAAGCTCCAGGAGCTCGGCGTAGGTCAGCCTCAGCGGATGCTCGACCTTCCCGGTCACCTCCAAACGCCATTGGTCCAGGGAAACCGCGTGGTCCGTGGCCCCCATGGTCCGGAAGCTTTCGACGGGCATGATCTCCAGTTGGCGGGTGTCGAGCGCGGTGGGGTGTTCGTTCTTCAGGCTTTGCAGGTCCGTCCCTTTCGGGAGAAGCCGGCGCTGGGCCGCTGCCGACGCCCGGCCGGCCCAGGGGAATGCGGGCTGTAAGGCCAGCCCCAGTCCGGCCAGAAGGCGGGACAGCAGCACGACGAACTGGCGGCGTGTGTTCATCCGTAGTCCCGCCTCAGGCACGGCGCTTTAAATGCCGAATCCCCTCTTTGCCGGCGACGATGACGTCGCGGGCGAGCCCCAGGAACAGTCCGTGCTCGACGATCCCGGCCCGGCCGTTCAGCTGCTCGGCGATGGCGGCCGGGTTTTCCATCGGGCCGAATGCGGCGTCCAGCAGGAGGTTGCCCTGGTCGGTCATGACCGGGCGGTCGTCTTTCGACCGCAGCGTGACAGCGGCGCCGATGGATGCCATGAACCGCTCCTCGGCCGGCCGTGCGAAGGGGACCACCTCGACCGGCAGGGCCCATTTCGTTCCCAGCCGGGGGGCGAGCTTGCTCTCGTCCACGATGATGATGTTGCGCCGGGTCGCCTGGGCCAGGACCTTTTCCCTGAGCAGGGCGCCGCCTCCGCCCTTGATCAGGTTGAGCTCGGGGTCGACCTCGTCGGCGCCGTCGATGGTGACATCGATCACCGGGTGCGTTTCGAAATCGCTGAGAGGAATGCCGAGCTCCCGCGCGGCGGTCTCGGTGCGCACCGAACTGGGAATGCCGACGACGTCGACCAGTCGGCCGCTGCGGATGAGCTCGCCCAGGCGCTCGAGGGCGAACTGGGTGGTGCTGCCGGTGCCCAGGCCGACCACCATGCCGGATTCGACGAATCCTGCGGCGAAAAAGGCCGCCTTCTGCTTGAGTTCATCCTGGGGTGTCATCGCACCTTTCCTGTTTCAAGTTAGCCGCCTGCGCTTGGCGTCGATGCTGTCCAGCAGGGCTTGGAAGGGCTTGGCAAATGCCTCCACGCCCTCCTCCTGAAGCCGCCGGGTGACGGCCTCCAGGTCGATGCCGAGCTCCGCCAGCCGCCGGACCTGCGCCTGAGCCCCTTCCAGGTCGCGCGTGAGGGTCTCCGAGGGACGGCCGTGGTCGACAAACGCCTTGAGCGTTT
Organism: Desulfobacterales bacterium; assembly: GCA_025454075.1. The sequence continues at coordinate 9,133 of JALOPD010000025.1, forward strand.
CGGGCGGCAGCGTGTTCACGGTGTCCGGGCCGATGAGTTCATCCACGTAGAGCGTGTCGGGGTAGGCCGGGTTCTTGGTGCTGGTGCTGGCCCAGAGCACCCGCTGGGGCCGGGCGCCCTTGGCGGCGAGTTCCCGCCAGCGCGGGCGGCCGATCATGCTGCGGTAGTCCGCGTAGGCCAGTTTGCAGTTGGCGATGGCGATTTTTCCCAGGAGGGCTTTGGCGCCCTTTTTTTCCAACTCCTTGTCCACGGCGGTGTCCACCCGGCTCACGAAGAAGGAGGCCACCGACGCAATGCGGTTCACGGGGTGGCCGCCTTTCGCCGATGGGCCTTTGACGGCCAGCCGCTCGAGCCCGGCGACGTAGGCCTCCGCCACCGCCCGGTAGTTGTCGAGGCCGAAGATCAGGGTGACGTTGACGTTCACCCCGGCGGCCAGGCTGGCGGCGATCGCCGGCAGCCCCTCGGGGGTGGCCGGGATCTTGATCATGAGATTCGGCCGGCCCACGGCTTCGAACAGACGCCTGGCTTCGGCGGTCGTGCGCTCGGTGTCGCGCGCCAGAAAGGGGCTGACCTCCAGGCTGACATAGCCGTCCCGGCCGCCGGTCGAGCGGTAGACCGGGGCCAGCACGTCGGCCGCCATCTGGATGTCCTTGATCGCGAGGGTTTCATAGATCGCATCGACGGACATGCCGGCTTTCACCAGGGACTGGATCTCGTCGTCATAGTCCGCCGACCCCGCGATGGCCTTCTCGAAGATGGCGGGGTTGGACGTCATTCCTTGAACGCCCTGGGCGACCAGGGTTGCCATCTCGCCGGAGGTGATCAGCGATCGGCGGATGAAATCCAGCCAGACCGATTGGCCCAGTTTCTCAAGCTGCGCAAGTTCAGGCATGGTCGTTTTCCTTATTTTTCTGGTGGACGGGATGACGTCTTTCGCCGGTGGCTTCCTCTTGCCAGAAAAGCGGAGATTTATCAAACGCTAATTGCCGCCGCGCGTGTCAGGGGGCGTTCGGGTCGCGTTGCGCAGCGCCGGGGCGGCCGGACGTATTGCGGGCCTTGTTCACGAATTTGGGGATGAAGAAGGAGAAGACGAACAGCGCCACCGAGAAGAGCGCCTTGAAGGAGAGCAGGTCGGCCCAGTGGCCTGAAACCCAGACGTCCTTGAGGGTGCCGATGAAAAACGTGAAGATGAAGGTGCCCACGAGGATGCCGAGCCCCGTGCCGAAGAGGTAATCCCGGAAATGCACCTTGGTCAACCCCATCCCGAAATTCATGGGGGTGAAGGGAAAATAAATCAGGCGCAGGTAGAGCACCGTGGCGAAGCCGTTGCGCTCGATGGCGTCGTCGTATCGGCGCAGCCGGTCGCCGACGAGCGAGGCGGCAAACTCCCGCCCCAGGGTCCGGCCGATGAAGAAGGCCGCGCTGGCGCCGATCATGGCCCCGATCCACACGTAGACGAAGCCCCAGTAGGGCCCGAAAATCACCGCCCCGAGACCGGTGAGGACCGCCCCCGGCACGAAGAGGCAGACGCCGACCACGTAGATCAGCATGTAGACCACGGGCGCCCAGAGCCCGGCCGCATCCAGGAACCGGCCGAGACCTTCGGCGGTCAGGTAGTCCTTGACGCCGGTGAACCGGACCAGAACGATCGCACCGGCGAAGAAGACCGCCAGGAGCGCGGCCTTGAGCAGGGCGTTGCGGCGGCCGGCGGGCCGGGTGGGTGTGGCGTCTGCATCCATGCGCAATCGTCTCCCTGGTTTCGCATCACCCCGCGGCGGCGGGGTTCATGGGGGCCCCGGCCCTGAACAGCCGGTCTCTTTCCCCGGGGCCGCCGCTGCCGGCCGCATAAAAGTGCAGTTGCCGGTCGCGGTCCCCGCAGCGCTCGCACGCAGTCAAGACCGGCGACAGGAAGGCCCAGGAGAGGTCCACGGCGTCCTGCCGCCAGAAAAGCATATGGTCTCCCAGCATGCAGTCCAGCAGCGCCTTCTCATAGGCATCCAGGGCCGGCCCGGCGTAGTTTTGCTGATAGTTGAAATCCATGGTCACGGTGCGCAGGCACACAGTGGCCCCGGGGTTCTTGGTCTGGAAGGTCAGGGTGATGCGCTCTTCCGGGTAAATCCCCAGGACCAGTCGGTTGGCCAGAATGGGCTCGTCGATCGTGTTGCGGAACATGGAGTGCGGCACCGGTTTGAACTGGATCGCGATCTCGGTCCGCTTGTGCGACAGGCGCTTGCCGGAGCTGATGAAAAAGGGCACCCCTTGCCAGCGCCAGTTGTCCAGGTACACTTTCATTGCGGCGTAGGTGGGCGTCAAGGAGTGCGGATCGACTCCGTCCTCCTCGCGGTAGGCCGGCACCGGCCGGCCGTCGTCGATCCCGGCCGCATACTGGCCGAGGACGAGGTGCTCCTCGATCGAACCGACCGGGAACGGGCGCAGGGCGCTGAAGACCTTCGTCTTTTCATCCCGGACCAGCTCGGCCTCGAAGCGCGGGGGCGGCTCCATGGCCGTCAGCGACAGCAGCTGCATCATGTGGTTCTGAAACATGTCGCGCAGCACGCCGGCGGACTCGTAGTAGCCCGCGCGGTGTTCCACGCCCAGGGTTTCGGCGGCGCGGATGCTGACGTAGTCGACGTAGCGCCGGTTCCAGATCGGCTCGAAAATCGAATTCGCGAAGCGGAACATCAAGATGTTCTGGACCGTTTCCTTGGCCAGGTAATGATCGATGCGGAAGATCTGCCGTTCGCTGAAATAGGCACGCAGGCTCCGATCCAGCTCCCGGGAGCTGTCCAGATCCGCCCCGAACGGTTTCTCGAGGACGATCCGCGCCCAGCCGTTGCCGTCCCGGTGCTCAACCGTCAAGCCGGCGTTGCCCAGGTTTGTGGCGGCGGGCTGGTAGAGCGCCGGCGGCAGCGCCAGGTAGATCATGCGATTGCCGCGGGTGGAATGGCGGCTTTCAAGGTCTCTCAGGCTGTACGCCAGATCGGCAACCGAGCGCGCATCCAGGTAGTCCACGGCGCGGTAGTGGATGCTGTCTGAGAATTGCCGCCACCGGGAGTCGTCTCCCCCGCCCGCCCGGATCGCCTCGGCCATGCGGCCGCGGAACTCGGCATCCGTCCACCGCGTGCGCCCGCATCCGACGATGAGAAACGGCTTCGGCAGACCGCCGTTGCGGTAGAGGCTGAACAACGCCGGCATCAGTTTACGCGAGGTGAGATCGCCGGTCGCCCCCAGGATGACAATGCTGCACGGATCGGAGGGGATCGGCGCCACACAGGCCCCGGAATCCAGTTTCAGATCCGGCGCGCTGACACGGGCCATCAGGAGATGTTCCGCGCCGTCGGTGGGTCGTTCATCGCGCATGCAAGCCCCTTGTGGACTGAAGCGTCATTTTTTGAGGTCCGCGCCCGGGATGCGCCGCCGTTATTCCGGCAGGGTGCACGCCCGGCCTTTGAACTGGAAAATAAAGGTGAGCCCCTTGCGGATTTTCTCCGAAAAAATTTTTTCGGAGAAATAATTCCCGGCCACGCGTTTGTTGATCTCGGCCCGGGTGGGGTAGGGGTACACCGCGGCCGCGAGGGTGGCCAACTTCACCCTTCCGTTCAGCACGGCCACCCACTCCGCCAGCAGGTCGTCGGCATGGGCCCCGAGGATCTGGACGCCGATGGGCTTGCCGTCCGAGTTGAGGAGCATCTTGATCCTGCCCGAGCCCTCGCCCTCCGCCAGGCTGCGGTCGTTGCTGTGAAAATCCTCGGTCCACAGGTCGTAGTCGACCCCCGCGGCCTTGGCGGCCTTCTCGTTCATCCCGATGCTGGCGAGCGGCGGGTCGGTGTACGTACACCAGGGCAGCCAGGTGAAATTCGCCCTGCGCGGCAGGTGGAACACCGCGTTGCTGACCACGATGCCGCCCATGTACCCCGCGGCATGCGTGAACTGGTAGCCGCCGGTCACATCGCCGGCGGCGAAGATGTGCTTGCGGTTGGTGCGCTGGCGATCGTCCACCTGGATGCCGCGGCGGTCGAGCGCGATGCCGGCCCGGTCGAGCCCCAGCCCGTCGACATTGGATTTCCGGCCCAGGGCGATTAAAACCGTTTCCGCGGAGAGGCGTTGGGTCTGACGGTCGGCCGTGCGGACCCGGACCTCCCGAGCGTGGCCGAGATCGTTGACCTCCTCGATGGTGGAGTTGAGGTGGAAGCGAACCCCCTCGGCCTCCAGGGATTTCTGCACGTGGTCCGCAAAATCCCGATCCTCTTTGGGCAGGATCTGGTGGCCCATGTCGACCACGGACACCTGGGTGCCCAGGCGGGTAAAGGCCTGAGACATCTCGGTGCCGATGGGGCCCGCCCCCAGGATGATCATGGAGGCGGGCAGGCGTTCCAGATAAAAGATTTCCCGGTTGGTGATGAACGGCGTGCGGTCGAGCCCCTTGACCGGCGGGACGGCGGCCGACGAGCCGGTGGCGATCACCCATTTTTTGGCGGAGATCGACCGCCCGTCCAAGCGGATCGCGTGGTCGTCGCTGAATTCGGCCCGGCCGAACTCCACCTTGGCGCCGAGGCCGCAGAAGCGCTCCTCCGAGTCATGCTTCTGGATGACCTCGATCACGGAGCGGATGCGGTCGCGCACCCGGCCGAAATCAACCGGTGGAATCTCCACCGGCGGCAACCCGTAGCGCTCGGCCTGCTTCATCAGGTGATAGACCTTGGCGGATTTGATCAGGGTCTTGCTGGGCACGCAGCCGAAGTGCAGGCAGTCGCCGCCGAGCTGCTTTTCGCTTTCCACCAGCAGCGTTTTGGCGCCCAGCCGGGCGGCGCCGGCCGCGACCGTCAGGCCGGCGGCGCCGCCGCCGATGATGCCGATGTCATAATCGAACCCCGCCATGCATCCTCCTTCATACCCCGTTCAGGCTCCAGTCATAATCCAAATACGTCACATCGATGCGGTCGCGCCGGGCCTCAAGTTTTTGTTTCAGCTCGCCCTGGGCGAATCTCAAATAAAAGCCGACGACATCCTTGTTGAAGTCTTCCGCAAACCACTTAAAGATCGAACTGACCTGAAGCGTGTCGCCCTCCAGCCGGGAATTTGCCGGATGGTTCAAAAAATCGGAGGTGACCCGGGTGAGCTGAGCGTCCAGGGCAGCGCCGCGGTAGGGCTCGGAGATGAGCGGCGGACAGCCCTTGGAGGCGCAGACGATCGCAAAATGCACGCGGGGGTCCTTGAAGCGCGGCCGGAGAATGGAGTGCTCGATGTCGTCCAGGCTGAGGGTCTTGCCGTGGATGCGCACGAACTCCTTTTTCCAGGGCGACTGGAGCAGGCGGCCGAGGTCCTTGATGGACTTGACCCCCGGGTAGCCCGTCAATATCAGCTTGATGGTCCAGGCATTGTAGGCATTGATGTAAAAAGCGAACTGCTCATCCCGCGGCAGGCTCTCCGGGTCGACCTGTTCGAGGACCTTGAGGTACTGATCCAGCCGGACCTCGTCCGCTTTGAAGCCGGCGTAGGTCACCACCCCGTTCCGGACGTATTTGGCGAGAAGCTCCGCGTAGATGCCGTGATCCACGACGCTTCCGGCTGCCGCCGGCAGCATCGTGGATGTCAAGAGACCTAAAAGAAAAAAAGCGACCAGGCATCTTTTTGCATTTTTGTATAGAGACCGAATCATTTTGAATTTTCAATTTGGGTATCAAAGGCCGGGAAGACAAACGACTGTCGCGGTGATCGATTCACATCAATAAGTAAGGCACGGCAGGCCCGTGTCAATTCCATCGAGAAAAATGGCACCGCACCCAGCGACAGCTTGATTTCCGGACATATCCAGTCGCCGGCGTTCCCCACGGTTGCAAGTGCGAGTATTGAAGCACTTTCGTGCTGTGGCTCAAAACCCGGAATTGCTCCTTCACAGGCGGTCTTTGACTTGACAAGCTTGCGTATTATTTTGGTCCCATATCAGTGACGGGCGATTTCATCGTCCCGAACCCAAGCATGTAACCTTACACCAAAAGGAGGAACATCATGACAGAACGCAAAGGTGCGGTCACTCTTCGAGGCAATCCCTTGACTCTGGTCGGCAACGAAGTCAAGGTGGGCGCGAAGGCGCCGGACGTGGAGTTGTTGGACAATGACTTAAAGCCGGTCAAGATTTCCAGCTTCAAGGGCAAGGTGGCGGTGGTTTCATCGGTCCCCTCGCTCGACACTCCCACCTGCGACATGGAAACCCGCCGATTCAACACCGAGGCGGCCAAGCTGGGGGACAACGTGGTCATCCTGACCGTTAGCACGGATCTGCCTTTTGCCCAGAAAAGGTGGTGCGGAGCGGCCGGCGTGGACAAGGTGAAAACCCTTTCGGATCATCGGGAAACAGCGTTCGGCCAGGCCTACGGGGTGCTGATCAAGGAATTGAGGTTGCTGGCGCGGTCGATTTTTGTCGTGGACAAAAACGGGGTCGTGCAATACGTGCAGCACGTCGCGGAAGTGTCCCAGGAGCCCGACTACCAGGCGGTGATCGCGGCGGTGAAAAAGCTGGTGTGAGGGGGCGGGGAGTGCGGGGATTCAGCCATCCGGACGGCTTTGCTCTGGACGGCCCTGCCCTTCGCTCGGTTGAGCGGCCGTCCGGATGGAACTTGCTGTAGTTGCAGGCAGTGGCTTGCAGCGTTTGACCGGCTCGCCCATCCACAAGCGCCAGGGAGGTTCTGCATTCCCGCCGTTCGTCGGCCCGCTTGTCTCCGGCATTGGTGGGCTGCATGCCGAAACCCGCCCCCCTGCTCTGCCGAAGCCGCACTTTCAGTCGATTGCCATCACCCGCCGCCGAAAAGCATCCCGCCGTTCGATAAGATCCCCCTCCCAGACGGCCCTCTCCGAGCGGCGGTCGTCCGATCTCCGTCGCTCAATGCCGCTGCGCCGATCGAACCCGCGGCGCCGGTCCCGCCCGGACCGCCGCTCTGCGTCCTCGCAGGCGGCCTGGTTCTGGCGGCGTTCGCGTCCCGAGCGCGATCCCCCCCTGTCCTGGATCTCGCGCTCGGTCGATTTCCAGCTTTCCGCTTCTCGTTCGTCTTTGGTGGCGGTCATTCGGTTTTCGCACTCGCTCAATACGGGTCTATGTGTTTTTTCTTCTGGATGATCACGCTTACTCAGCAATCTCTGTGCCAGTCCGGGGATGGGCAAAGCAGGCCTTAATTCAGGGCGGAAGCATAGGTCGCCGAACGGTCTGGGACAAGCAGGTTACAGGGTTGGGAAACGGAATTCAATCGTTTGGGAAGACAATTGCTCATCCGGCCGGCCTGGAACCTCACCGGTTTCCGCGCCAGGTCACTTGACGCTCCGCAGGGGATGAGTCCGACGCAGCTGCTTCCAGAGGGCGCGGATGATCACAGCGGCGGCGGCCGCCTCGTCGGCAACCGGGCGCCGGGCCACCCAGCGACAGGACCGACGCAGGGCCGTGTTGCCGGTTGCCAGGCCAAACCGGTTGACGATGTACTCTCCGAGCGTGCGGCCAAGGGCCGGCAGTTCGGACTCGGACATGTTGGCGATCAGGACCCGGTCCTTCAACGGGAGATCCTCCTGCAAACGCTCAACGACGTCCCGGACCCGCGCCGGTTTTTCAGCGTCGGACGGTTTTGGTTCAGGCGAGCCGGCGTCCGAAACTTTTTTCGAGGTCGGCGCGGACAGGCTCAGGTAATAGAGGCTTTCCAGCAGCGCCGCCGCGTCCCGGTAGATGGTCGGGTCTTTGCTGGCGCGGGGGCCGGCCACGTTCAACACGCGGATGTCATTTGCTGAAAGCCACTCGGTGACTCCGATGATGGATCGAAAAGCGGCGGTCTGCTTCAAATCGATGTGCAGCCAGGGCCGGCCATGTTTGAGCGCCATCTCACGGGTGTATTCGGATCCGCCCGTCAGTTCCCCGCGGGAAATGATGAGCGTGCCGTCGGAATCCACCACGTTTTTTTCGGTGCGCTCGGCGTAGGCCGCCGTGGGGGTCTCCCGCAGCGCATAAATTTCCGGGAGCGGCCCATCTTCCGTCAGTCGACCCTTGGGGACCCAGCCTCCGTGCGGGATGCCCAGTTTGATGGCCACATCGAGCGCGGCGCGGTCCACGCCGCTTTGGCCGCCGGAGATGATTTTGACGATCACGGCTGTTGCCATCCCCGAAACAGAAGACCGTGCGGAAAAGGCCGCACGGTCTTCTTCTGCGAGATTTTATTTTACCGGTTCTATTGTTCGATCACAAAATGGGCCCGCCGATTCTGAGCCCAGTCCGATTCGGTGTGCCCTTTGGCCGCGGGCCGCTCCTCGCCGTAGCTGATGGTCGCCAGACGCGCCGCCGGTATGCCGAGATCGACCATAAAAGCCTTGGCGGTCCGGGCGCGCGCCTCGCCCAGTGCGAGGTTGTATTCATTGGTGCCGCGTTCATCGGTGTGACCCTCGATGGTCACTTTGACGTTGCTGTTGGCCTTCATGAAAGCGGCCTTCTTGCGCAGGATGTCCTGGGCCTGCGGCGTCAGGGCGGAGCTGTCGTAGGCATAGTAGATGTCCTCATTCTCGAAGGCCATTCTCTCGGAGGCGCCGATGGCGCTCCCCCCGGAACCCGGCCGTCCGGCGGCCCCGCCGAGGTCCGCTTCGCCGATCCCCTTGCGGCCGGCAGCCCCGGCCCCGGCTCCGCCGGCGGCCCCGTAGCCGGCATCGGACGCCACTTCCTTTTTCTGACAGGCGGGTATCGCGAAAAGGAATACAATCGTAAGAATTGATGCCAGCAGCCTCACCCCTTGTTTTGTCATCTTGCTCTCCTTGGACGGGTTTGACCAGACTTGTGTTGCGCGCTCCGCCCGATTGCAACGGGCACCAAGACGCAACCATTAATAAAAATTTATATACCACCGAAATTCAATTGTCAAAAGGCGATTCACCGTTTTCCTTTTTTGCCTTTCGGCGCCCCCGTCGGCCGAAGTAAAAAACAATTATGTAATTTTTAAACTATATCTATACATTATTGTCATTATATTTTAGGATCTAAAAACCTGAAAAATATTTTAATTATAATTATTTCTAATAGTTAACGTCGATTATTCCGCATGGCACGTTACTTGATTTATGCCTAAGCCGAACAATTGAAACGGGGCATGCATTTCAACCTGCGGGAGAGGACCACATGAAGAAAATCGAAGCGATCATCAAGCCTTTTAAGCTGGACGACGTGAAGACGGCCCTGACCGAGATCGGAATCACCGGTATGACCATCACCGAGGTCAAGGGGTTCGGGCGCCAACGCGGTCACAAGGAGGTCTATCGCGGGACCGAGTACCAGGTGGACCTGGTGCCGAAGATCCACTTGGGGGTCGTGGTGGACTCGGGGCAGGCAGAGCAGGTCGTCGACCTCATTCGCAAGACGGCCAGCACCGGAAAAATCGGTGACGGCAAGATTTTTGTCACTTCGCTGGAACAGGCTGTGCGAATTCGCACCGGCGAGACCGGTCGCGACGCCATTTAACTCAAACATCTCTGCAGCCCACCAGGGCGGCAGGACCATCCGAGGAGGACGTGTCATGGGAAAAGCAGTGCTGACGGTATGTGCCATGTTGATCGGCGGGGTTCGTGCCTGGGCCGGTGACGAACCCCCCACGCTGGAATCCAACAAGGCCGCCATCGAGTTGGTCCAGGTCCACGCAAATTACGTCTGGACCCTGGTGGCGGCGGCTCTCGTCTTTTTCATGCAGGCAGGTTTCGCCATGGTGGAGACCGGCTTCACGCGCGCGAAGAACGCCATCAACATCATGATGAAGAACCTCATGGATTTTGCCATCGGCTCGATCGCCTACTGGGCGATCGGCTTCGGCATCATGTTCGGGGCGAGCGGCACAGGTTGGTTCGGCACCTCGGGATTCTTCTTGAGCGACTACACCCCCGGGGAGGACCCGTGGGTGCTCGCCTTCTGGATGTTTCAGGTGGTCTTTGCAGCCACGGCGGCCACCATCGTTTCCGGTGCCATGGCCGAGCGCACCAAGTTTATAGGTTATCTGATCTACAGCGCCGTCATCAGCGCCGTGATTTACCCGGTCATCGGTTCGTGGGCCTGGGGCGGGCTTTTCAAAGGCAAAGGCTGGCTTGAAGCCATGGGGTTTATCGATTTCGCCGGCTCCACGGTGGTGCACTCGGTCGGCGGCTGGGCGGCGCTGGCCGGGGCGATTGTGCTCGGCCCGCGGCTTGGAAAGTATGCAAAAGACGGGCGAGTCAAGCCGATCCTGGGCCACAACATGCCGTTGGCGGCGCTCGGGGTCTTCATCCTGTGGCTGGGGTGGTTCGGGTTCAACCCCGGATCGACGACCGCCGCCAACAAGGACACGGCCCTGATTTTTGTCAATACGAACCTGGCGGCGGCGGCCGGTTGTGTAATGGCTCTGATCACCTCCTGGATCAAGTTCGGAAAACCGGAGATCGGCATGACCCTCAACGGGGCACTGGCCGGGTTGGTGGCGATCACAAGCCCTTGTGCCACCGTGACCCCGCTCAGCGCCGTCATCATCGGCGCCGTCGGCGGGGTGCTGGTGGTGCTGGCGGTGCTCTTCTTCGAACGCATTCGAATCGACGATCCCGTGGGCGCCATCTCCGTCCACGCGGTGAACGGTGTCTGGGGCACGTTGTCGGCAGGACTCTTTCACATCAAGGGTTTTGACCTGGCGCAGGTCGGTGTCCAGGCGCTGGGCATCGCCGCATGTTTCCTCTGGGTGTTTCCCACCACGTTCATCATGTTCAAAGTCATAGCGAAGACCATCGGGTTGCGGGTTTCGCCCGAAGAAGAACTGGAAGGCCTGGACATCAGCGAGCACGCCGGCGTGGCTTATCCCGACTTCGAGGTGATCAGCCATGGCGGCGGGATCACGGCGGCGCCTTCGGCGGCCGGCCTTCAAGCCGAACCATCGATGCGCCCACAGATGTCCGCGGTCAAGCAGACCTGACGCTGCAGCGGCCTGTACCCGGCCGGCAGGGTGCCCTGCCGGCCCTATACGGATGAAAAGACAGATAACCCGGACTGGAAAAAGCAAAGGAGGAGACAAGTGCGGAAAACGTGGAATCTAATTCTTGCGGCGGGTGTGGGGTTGCTGGTTTACTCTCTGGGAGTTTCAAGCGCGATGTCGGAAGATTGGTGGGCCGAGGCGACCGATCCCAAAAATTTCAGCGCCACGGTGACTTTCGCAACGGATTATGTTTTCAGGGGCGTTTCGCAGACGGACAACAAGCCGGCCGTGCAGGGCAGCTTCGACTACAAACACCCGTTGGGCTTTTATTTGGGGATGTGGGGCTCCAACGTGGACGACTACATTTCCAGGGGAAACCTGGAGCTTGATTTCTACGGCGGGTATGGGGTCGAGTTGTTCACCAACCTGAATCTGGACGCATCCGCCATCTACTACTATTATCCGGGCGACGGTCACGATCCGAACAAGAGCTATGTGGAAGGGCATCTGGGCCTGGACTACACGTTCAAAGACCTGCCTCTCGGCCCGAAGATCGCCGGCGGGTACAATTACTCGCCTGACTTTTTCGGCGAGGACGGCGATGGCCACTATTTCAGCGGGCGCCTGGACCTCTCTCTGCCGTTTGAATTTACCCTCTATGGCCTGGTCGGTTACCAGTGGGTGGAGGGCGACAAGAGCACCGGCAACGGCAACGGCGATAATGGGGATGACGGCTACGACTACACCCATTGGCGCATCGGGGTATCCCGCCCCCTTCTCGGCTTCGTCCTGGATCTGAGCTATCAGGACACCGATAACGCGAACTTCCTGGGCCCGGATATAGCCGACGAGCGCATTGTCTTCGCCGTCTCCCGCACATTTTAACCGGTCTCAGTAGACGATTCGGGAGGAGAACGGAAGAAAGGCCAACCGCCAAGGCGGTCTCTCAGCAGACCGCCTTGGCCAGTTCCTTGATGAAATCCGGGTTGGTGCCGCAGCAGCCGCCGATCATGTCGGCGCCGGCGGCTTTGATCCTGAGGCCGTCAGCGGCGAATTCGACGGCTGTCTGCCGGTAGACCACCGCGTCGTCCACCGCCAGGGGCTTGCCGGCGTTGGGCTGGATCAGAATGGGTCTGGGCGTGGCCGCCCGGATGGCGTACGCCACCTCGACCATGTCGGCGGAGCCCAGGCTGCAGTTGCTGCCGATGGCGTCGGCGCCGGAGGCTTCCAGCGCCTCGACCGCCTTCGCCACGCCGTCGCCCATCATGGTGAAAAACCCGTTCTTCGTGCGGTTGTAAGTGAGGGAAGCGATCACAAACACGTTTCCCAGGGATTTTGCCCCCCGCACCGCTGCCAAGGTCTCCTCCAGAGAATACATGGTCTCGATGCTGATCAGGTCGGCCCCGCCGGCCAGTAGCGCCGCGGCCTGGCGCCGGTAGGAATCTTCGGCATCCCGGGGCTCGAGGTCCCCCATGGGCTTTAAAAATTTTCCGGTCGGCCCCATGTCGCCGGCCACCAGTTTCCCCGCCGGGCAGACGCTTTTGGTGATCTCCGCCGCCCGGCGGTTGATGCGCTCGGCCTGGTCCGCAAGCCCCCGGTCGGCGAGCTTGACCGGGCTTCCGCCGAAGGAGTTGGTGTGCACCACGTCGGAGCCGGCCTCGTAATACAGGCGCTGGATCTCGGCCACGGCGTCGGGGTTTTCAAGGTTCCAGGTTTCGGGGCTCTCGCCCGGCCCGAGGCCCCGTTCAATCAGCATGCTGCCCATGCCGCCGTCGAAGATCACGGTCCTGGTTTTTAAAATTTCCAGCAGTCCCTGCGTCATCGTTCAACCCCCTGCTGCCTGCCGTGGCACGCGAAGTGGCGCCAACTTACGCGGGCCGTCGCAGCGTGTCAATAGAAGCGGCCCGCGAAGCGTTTTCCGTCCGCAGGAGTAAACGGGGTTTTATTTCAGTTCATAGTTAATCCCGGCTGTTTTTTTCTGGTCGCCGGATTTGATGAGGACCAGCAGTTCGTATTTGCCTTTCTCCGGCAGGTTGAAGTAGCCGTCATAGCTTTTCATCGAGCTTTCATATTTGAGGTTTTTGATCTGGTCCTTGCCCTTGGGGTCGACCACCTTCATGCTGACCGCCGCGTCGGTGATTTGCTTTTGAGTTGCCTGATCGGTCAGCGTTATCGTCACGTTGTGGGTAGTCCCCGCCTCGATGTCGTCCTTCATTTTCATGTCCTTGAGCATCTTGAGATGCTCGGCATTGGCCATGATCTGGAAGGTGACCTTGAGGCCCTCCACCAGCACTTCGCGGGTGTCCATCTTCATGCTGCTTCCGCTCGATCCCTGGCCATGGGCGTGCTGCGCCGATGAAAGGGCGGGGAGCAGCAGGGAAACGACGGCAACGGAAAAAATCAACCATGTGTTGTTTTTCATGCGTTATCCTCCTGTCTTATGGCCTGACGCGATCCGATTTGGGCCGCAGTTAATGTTTCTTTCCTGATGATTGCAGGCGCCCGCGCTTGAGCGCCCGTTCCTTCACCATGGCGAAAATCACCGGGGTGATGACAAGCACGTGGATGGTGGAGGTGATGACCCCGCCGATGATGGGTGCGGCGATCGGCTTCATGACGTCTGCGCCGACCCCGGCCGACCACATGATCGGGATCAGGCCGATCAGCGTGGTGCCCACCGTCATGATCTTCGGCCGCAGCCGCAGCACCGACCCTTCCACGGTGGCTTCGAGAATATCCTGAGCGCTGATCGGGCCCTGCTGCAGGCGGCGGTCGAGGGCCTCGTGCAGGTAGATGATCATCACCACGCCGGTTTCCACGGCGATCCCGTAAAGTGCGATGTAGCCCACCCAGACGGCCACGCTGAAGTTGTAGCCCAGCAGGTACTGCAGGATCACGCCGCCGGTCATGGCATACAGGACGGCGATCATCAGAATGACGGACTCGGATATGGAGTGAAACGTCATGTACAGCAGGATGAAGATCACAAAAAAAACGACCGGAAGCAGGATCTTCAGCCGTTCCCTGGCGCGCAGCTGGAATTCGTACTGGCCGCTCCAGGAGAGAAAATAGCCGGCCGGAAGCTTCAGCCTTTCCTGAATCGCCCGCTTGGCCTCGTCCACGTAGCCGCCGATGTCCTTGGCGGTGACGTCGATGAACACATACCCGCCGAGCATGGCGTCCTCGTCCCGGATCATGGCCGGCGCCTCCCGTCTCCATCCGAGCCGCCCCGCCCATCCGTGCCGGCACCTGGATGCGTTTGAGCTTGTCGACATCGTCGCGCAGCTCCCGGGGGTAGCGCACGTTCACGGGATAGCGCTCACGGCCCTCGATGGTGCGGGTGATGTTCATGCCGCCGATCGCCGACTGGATCACCTCCTGGACCTCGCCCACCGTCAGGCCGTAGCGGGCAATGGCGTCGCGCTGGATGTCGATGTCGATGAAGAACCCTCCGGCCACCCGTTCGGCATAGACGCTGCGCGTCCCCGGTACGTCTTTCAGGATCCCTTCGATCTGGATGCCCAGATCCTGGATGGTGCTCAGATCGGGCCCGAAGATTTTGATTCCGACCGGGGTGCGGATGCCGGTGCTCAGCATGTCGATCCGGGCGCGGATCGGCATGGTCCAGGCATTTTGAAGGCCCGGGAACTGCATTTTCCGATCCATCTGCTCGACCAGTTCGTCGTAGGTCAGGGTGCGTTCGGCGCCGAAAATCGTTGCCGCGGAGGGACGCAGCCACTCGGGAAGATACGTGTATTCCCTTTTTACTTTGCGCCACTCGCTTTTAGGCTTGAGGTGGACGGTGGTCTCCATCATGCTGAACGGCGCCGGGTCGGTGGCGGTTTCGGCCCGGCCGGCCTTGCCGAAGACCGTTTCGACCTCGGGAAAGCTTTTCAGGATCTTGTCCTGCATGGACAGGAGGCGGCCGGCCTCGGTCACGGAGATGCCGGGGCTGGTGACCGGCATGTAGAAAACGGTGCCTTCATAGAGCGGCGGCATGAACTCGCTGCCGATGCGGAGCACCAGGACGATGCTGAGCGGGATCAGCAGAAAGTTGACGAAGAGGGCGGTTTTCC
>JALOPD010000169.1 GCA_025454075.1 Desulfobacterales bacterium
CGGCTGTTCGACCTATACAAGGTCAAGGAGATCCCCGCCGACATCATGCCCATGATCATCTCCTGGACCGGCAACAGTTCGGTGGCCACCCTGCCGACCATGCTCGACCTGATACTGAAGGGCAAACTGGACGGCCACCGCCTCCATCCGGGCGACATCGTCGTTTTCGCCTCAGTGGGCGCCGGGATGAACGTCAACTCCATGATCTACAAGATGCCTTAACGGCCGGTTGAAGCCGGCCGTTAAGGCATCTTTCATGTTTCAATGCCGGCCGCAGATGGGGTCAATCGGGCAAGCCGTCAGCGTTACCTGCCAAACCGGGAATTCTGTCCAAACAGTGGGCGGCCGGCATGGGACAAAAATATTGACACCCCTAGCTGGGTATAATAGGTTCAAAACCTTGAATTATACAAGCTCCAGTCACATGGAAGGCTTACCCATTCACTCTACAGGAGGGGCACAATGAAGAAGCTGTTCGGGTTGCTGCTGGTTCTCGCAGTCGTCATTGCATGGTCCGTTCCCCAGACGGTTCACGCCCAGAATTACAAGCCTGAGTACAAGCTTTCGACGGTGGTCGGCAAGCCCTTCCCGTGGGGCATTGCCGGCGAGCGCTGGGCCGAACTGGTAAAGGAAAAGACCAACGGCCGCATCAACATCAAGTGCTACCCGGGCACCAGCCTGGTGGGCGGCGACCAGACCAAGGAATACACCGCCATCCGGCAGGGCTCGATCGACATGGCCATCGGCTCCACCATCAACTGGTCGCCCCAGGTGAAGGAGTTGAACATCTTCTCCATGCCATTCCTGATGCCCGACTACAAGGCCATCGATGCCCTCACCGGCGGCGAGGTCGGCAAGGAGATTTTCAAGATCCTCGAGAGCAAGGACACCGTCCCCTTGGCCTGGGGCGAGAACGGTTTCCGCGAACTCAGCAACTCCAAGCGGCCGATCCGCAAGCCGGAGCACCTCCAGGGGCTGAAGATCCGCGTGGTCGGCTCCCCTCTGTTCCTGGAAACCTTCACCGCCCTCGGCGCCAACCCCACCCAGATGAGCTGGGCCGACGCGGTGCCGGCGCTTTCCAGCGGCGCGGTGGATGGCCAGGAGAACCCGCTCACCATCTTTACCGTGGCCAAGCTGCACAGCGCGGCCAACCAGAAGAACCTGCTGCTCTGGGGGTACGTGGCCGACCCGTTGATCTTCGTCGTCAACAAGGACGTCTGGAAGAGCTGGAAGCCCGAAGACCAGAAGGCCGTGCGGGAAGCGGCGGCCCAGGCCGCGAAGGAGAATATTGTAGCCGCCCGCAAGGGGTTGATCCCGCCGGACGACTCCGGGATCAAGGAAGTGGAGGCGTTGGGTGTCAACGTGATCCGGCTGACCGACGCTGAGAAAGCCGAGTTCCGAAAGGCGACCAAGCCGGTCTACGACAAATGGGCCAAGCAGATCGGGCCCGAGCTGGTCAAGAAGGCCGAGGCCGCCGTCGCCGCCCGCAAGTAGCCGGCGGTTTCACCGCATGAACTGAAGAAAGCCCAACAGGCGCGCACCGTTCGGGGCAGAGCGTGCGCGCCTGTTTTTATTGGAGTTCACGCACCCTTCCATCTGGAGCTCGACCACCATGGAATGCGAACCGAGTCCGAACTCAAGCCGGCCCAAGACCCGAATCCCGCTCATGATCGAGGAAAACCTGGCCGGCATCGCCATCGCCCTTTTAGGGATCATTACGTTCGCAAACGTGGTGGTGCGCTATCTCACCAACTTCTCCTTCGCATTCACCGAAGAGTTTTCGGTTTTTCTCATGGTCTTCATGGCCCTGGTCGGCGGTTCGAGCGTCATGGCCAAGCAGGGCCACCTGAACATCCGGTACCTGGTGGACAAGCTCTCGCCGAAAGCCCGGCGCGCGACGCTGATCGTCGCGATCCTTCTGACGGCGTTTACGTTTTTGCTGCTCGCGGTGTTCGGGGCCCGCATGGCATGGGACGAGTACCGCTTCGAGGTCACATCTCCGGGGCTGGGGTTGCCCACCTGGATCTACACCGTGTGGCTGCCGCTGCTGTCTCTGGCGATTTTCGGCCGTGCCGTCGGGGTGTTGGTCCGCATGTGGCGGAGGGATGGCTGATGTATTACGCCTATTTGATGTTCGGCTGCTTTTTCCTCCTGATGTTCGGCGGGGTGCCTATCGCCGCGGCCTTGGGACTTTCAGGCACGCTGGCCATCGCGCTGGCGCAGCTCGGCATCATGGCGGTTCCCACCAACGTCTATGCCGGCATCGCCAAGTACCCTCTGCTCGCGATTCCGATGTTCGTCCTGGCCGGGGCGATTTTCGACAAGGCCGGCGTCGCCGAGCGGCTCCTGCGGTTCACGGAGGCCATCGTCGGCCGCGGCCGCGGGGCGCTGGCGGTGATCACCATCCTGGTGGCCATGATCATCGGCGGGATCTCCGGCTCCGGGCCGGCCTGCACGGCCGCCGTGGGCGGGGTCATGCTCCACGCCATGCTGCGCGCCGGCTACCCCCCGGGCTTCGCGGCGGCCGTGACGGCGGCCGCCGGTTCGACCGACATCCTGATCCCGCCCTCGGTCGCCTTCATCGTCTACAGCGTGCTCGTGCCCTCGGCCACCGTGCCGGCCCTCTTCGTGGGCGGCATCATCCCCGGCGTCCTGGCCTGCGTGATGCTGATCATCCCGGCTCTTTTTCTCAGCCTGCGCTACAATTTCGGCAGCAGCGAGAGCGGCGAGGCGAAGCCGAAGTTCTGGGAGTCTTTCAAAGACGCCGCCTGGGCCCTGGCCGCACCGGTCCTTATCCTGGGCGGCCTGCGCACCGGCTGGTTCACCCCCACCGAGGCCGCCGTGATGGCGGTCGTCTTCGGCCTCTTCGTCGGGTTTGCGATTTACCGCTCCCTCACCCTGCGCACCCTGTTCGAGCTGCTGGTCGAATCCGCCGAGACCTCCGCGGTCATCCTGGTGGTGGTGGGGCTGGCGAGCGTCTTTGCCTGGGCGTGCAGCACCCTCGGCATCGTCGACCCCATCTCCAAGGGGCTCGTGGCGCTCGGCGGGGGCAGCCCGCTCGGCGTCATCTTCATCCTGATGGTGTTCCTCGTCATCGTCGGCATGTTCCTCGACGGCATCTCCATCTTCCTCATTTTCTGCCCGCTCTTCGTTCCGGTGGCGCAGACGTTCAACTGGGACCTGGTGTGGTTCGGGGTGGTGATGACCTACAACGTCGCCCTGGGCCAGTTCACCCCGCCCATGGCGGTCAACCTCATGGTGAGTTGCCGGCTGAGCGGCGCCAAGATGGAAGACACCGTGCGCTGGGACATCTGGCTGCTCCTGTTCATGTTCATC
Source organism: Desulfobacterales bacterium (assembly GCA_025454075.1). The sequence continues at coordinate 3,337 of JALOPD010000169.1, forward strand.
GGGCTGGTGCTGATGATCTTCTTCCCGGGGATCGTGCTCTGGCTGCCCGAGGCGACGGGGTTCATGTAAAGGCCCGCTATTGCAGCTCCTAAACGATTCGGCACTTCTAAATCGGCACCGCAGAAAAGGTCGTCCAAAAATATATTTTTTGATATTTTTTATTGACACCCGCTGTTGCAGCTGTTAAACGCATGCCATCCGCTTGAGCCCCACTTAAAACCGTTTTTCCCGGGAGCTGACATTTGCTCAAGTCATCCCTCACCGACAAAGCCCACCAGCAGATCAAGGAGTGGATCCTCCGCTATCACCTCAAACCCGGCGCGCGCCTGCACGTCAGCGACCTGGCGCATGCGCTGCACATGAGCCAGACGCCCGTGCGCGAAGCCTTGAGCATGCTCGAAAAAGAGCGCCTGATCGAACGCGAGCCCCAGAAGGGCTACCGGGTCGGCGCCCTGAGCATGCAGAAGATCGAAGATCTGTACGATTTGCGGATCGCTCTGGAGGTGCTCGCCGTCCGCCAAGCGGCCAAGCGGATGAGCGCCGCCGCCCGCAAACGACTGTCCGCCATCTTGTCCGAGTTCGGGCGGTTCCTGAAGAGCGACCGCAAGCAGCGCATCCTCCAGCGGGGGCAGGATTTTCACGTGGTGATCCTGGAGGCCAGCGGGAACTCTTCCCTGGCTGAAATCGGGCGCGCGATCCTGGACCGGATCTGGGTCATCCAGAACATCAATCTTCTCACCACGGATCATCTATCCGAAGCCCACCCCCAGCACCTGAAAATTCTGGAGGCATTGGAACGAGGAGACGGCAAGAAGGCGGCGATTCTGATGGAGAAGCATCTCACCCAGGCCAAAGCGTACGTGCTGTCGCGGCTCAAGAACGGCGACGACATCTTGTCCCGAATGATGCAGGCGCCGCCCATGGAGCGCAAGCGAGCCCATGATCAGCGCCGCGAAGGGCGCAATGCGCCAAAGAACAATAACCCGAAGACATAATCGACCATCTTGACCCACCAGGGAGGAAAGGGAATGGCTGCTGACAAAAAAACCTTGTTGGCGATGTACCGCACCATGGTCACCGTCCGGCAGTTCGAGACCATGGCGGGCGAGTACTTCGCGGCCGGGCAGATCCCCGGCTTCATCCACCTGTCGATCGGCCAGGAGGGCTCCAGCACGGGCGTCTGCTCCTGCCTGCGGCCGGACGACTATGTCGCCACGACCCACCGCGGCCACGGCCACATGATCGCCAAGGGCGCGGACTTGAAGCGCATGGTGGCCGAACTCTTCGGCAAGGCGACCGGCTACTGCAAGGGCAAGGGCGGCTCCATGCACATCGCCGATTTCTCGATCGGCATTTTAGGGGCCAACGGGGTCGTGGCCGGCGGGCTGCCGCTGATCTGCGGGGCGGGCCTTTCCATCAAGATGCGCAAGACCGACCAGGTGGCGGTGGTCTTTTTCGGCGACGGCGCCGCCAACCGCGGGCCGGTGCACGAGGCCATGAACATGGCCTCCATCTGGAAGCTGCCGGTGCTGTTCGTCGTGGAAAACAACCAGTGGGCCTCCACCACCCCGCAGAGTTCTGCCTGCGCCCTGGGCGACCTGTGCCAGCGGGCCGCCGGCTACAACATGCCCGGCTACTCCGTGGACGGCAACGACGTGCTGGCCGTGCGCGAGACGACGCTCAAAGCCGTGGCCGAGGCGCGCAAGGGCGAGGGCCCGAGCATGATCGAGAACAAAACCTACCGCGTGCGGGGCCATTTCGAGGGCGACCCCCAGAAATACCGCGACCAGGCCGAGGTGCTGACCTGGCAGGAGAAGAACGACCCGGTCCAGCGTTTCGAAGCGCATCTGGTCAAGGCCCAGGTGCTGACGAAGAAACAGTCCAAAGGGATCTGGGACGAGGTGAAAGTCGAACTGGATGCGGCTATCGAGTTCGCCCAGAACAGCCCGTTCCCCACACCCGAAGATGCGCTTCAGGATCTATTCGCGAACGCATGAGGGCTTTGAAAGAAAGAATTTAGAGAAGGAGACAAGACATGTCCGACCGCATCATGAGCGCGTCCGCGGCCCTGGCTGAAGCCCTGCACGAGGAGATGGCCCGGGACGAAACCATTTTCATCCTGGGCGAGGACCTGACCGCCCACGCCGGGATTTTCGGCCAATTCAAGGGGATCCCGGAGAAGTTCCCCGGCCGCATCCTCGACACCCCCATCAGCGAAGCCTGCATCGCGGGCTGCGGCGTAGGCTCGGCCCTGACCGGCATGCGCCCCATCGTGGACTTTCATTTTTCCGACTTCGTCACCTGCGGCATGGACGAATTCTGCAACCAGGCGGCCAAGATCCGCTACATGTTCGGCGGGCAGGTCAAGCTGCCGATGGTGGTCTGGTGCCCGGACGGCGCCGGGCTGCGCGCCGCGGCCCAGCACAGCCAGTCGCTCGAGGCGTGGTTCGTGCACACCCCCGGGCTCAAGGTGGTGGTGCCCTCCGAGCCCGCGGACGTGAAGGGGCTGATGAAGGCGGCCATCCGCGACGACGACCCGGTGATGTTCTTCCAGCACAAGCGCCTCTTCCGCCGTGAAGGCCATGTGCCGGCCGACCCCGAGTTCATCATCCCCCTGGGCCGGGCGGCCGTTAAGCGCGCGGGCAAAGACGTGTCTCTTCTGACCTACGGCTCGGGCTTCTTCCTCTGCATGGAGGCCGCCGGGGAACTGGCCAGGGAGGGGATCGAGGCCGAGGTGGTGGACCTGCGCACCCTGAAGCCGCTCGACATGGAGACGGTCGCCGCCTCCGTCAAGAAGACGTTCCGTGCGGTGATCGTGCACGAGGCCTGTCTGACCGGGGGCTTCGGCGCCGAGCTCGCGGCCCGCATCCAGGCGGAGCTCTTCGATCACCTGGATGCGCCGGTCCTGAGGGTGGCGGCCAAGGACGTGCCCATCCCCTTCTCGCCGCCCATGGAGGACTTCGTGCTGCCCAAGGCGGCCGACGTGATCCAGGCCGTCAAGACGGTGTGCTACCGATGATGGAGTTGCCATCGTGGGAATGACGGGTTGAGAGTTCATTTTCGCTGAGAAAGGGAAATGCAAATGGCCATCGAAATTTCGGTGCCCAAACTGGGCCTCACCATGGAGGACGCCACCCTGGTGTGCTGGAAATCCGCGGCCGGGGAAATGGTGAAAAGGGAGCAGATCGTGCTGGTGCTGGAGACCGACAAGGTGACCTTCGAGATGCCGTCCCCGGGCGACGGGCTGCTGCACCCGGTGGCGGCGGCCGGCAGCCGGATCGAGGTGAGCGAGGTGGTGGGGTACCTCGCCGTCGACAAGGCCGAACTCGCGAAGCTGGCGGCCCGACACCCGGCCGCGGAAACGAGCGCTCCGGCGGCTGCCGGGAAAACCCCGGCCGGGACGACAGCTGCCGCAGTTGAACCACCTGCCGCACCGGCCGCCGCCGGCGGCCGGGCCAAGGCGTCCCCCGTAGCGCGGGTCATGGCGCAAGCCCATGGGGTCGACTTGAGCCTCATTGCCGGATCGGGTCCCGGCGGCCGCGTCGTGCGGGCCGATATCCTCAAGGCGATTGAAAAAGGAGCTCCGGCCAGGGCCGTGCCGGCCCCGGCGGCTGCCGCTGGTGAGCTGTTGAGCGCCATCCAGGAAATCCCGATCGCGGGGGTGCGCAAGGTGATCTTCAAGAACATGCATCTGAGCCTGGCAACCCAGGCCCAGCTCACCCTGCACACCGAGGCATCGGCTGCGGCGATGATCCAGCTGCGCAGCCGCCTGAACGCCGCGGGCGCCAAGGTCTCCTACAACGCCCTCCTGGTGAAGGTCATCGCGCAGGCCCTGAAGCAGCATCCCCTGGTCAACGCCGGCGTGGAGGGCGAGGTGATCAAGGTCTGGCGGCAGGTGCACGTGGGGGTCGCCATGGACCTGGGCCGCGGGCTCATCGTGCCCAAGGTGCGCAACGCCGATAGCAAGTCCATCCGCGAGATTTCCGCCGACATCGACCGGCTGGCCGAGGCGGCCAAGGCCGGCAGCCTTGCGCTGGACGACCTGACGTTCGGCACCTTCACGCTGACGAACCTCGGTGCCTGGGACATCGATGATTTCACGCCGATCGTCAACCACCCGGAAAGCGCAGACGGGCAGGTGGTCATCGAGCCGCGCCTGGCGCTGTCGCTGTCCTTCGATCATCGCATCATCGACGGCGCGCCCGGGGCGGCGTTTCTGAAAACAATCAAAGACTACCTGGAAGATCCGGGCCTGATGTTGTGAGGTCTTTATGGGGTCAGCGACGAATAGGCTCATAGGGTCCAGGGTTCGGGGTTCAGGAAGATCAAAGCCCCGGCATCGACTTGTTTCCTGAACCCTTGTATCTTCTTCGAGCCTTCGACCCCTTGGACCCTTTTGGTGAGACGATTACCCAATCTGGATCAGGAAAGCAGAGGCAGTCATGTCGGACAATTTCGATCTTATCGTCATCGGCGGGGGGCCGGGCGGGGTGGCGGCCGCCATCCGCGGCGTCCAGCTCGGGGCCAAAG
>JALOPD010000551.1 GCA_025454075.1 Desulfobacterales bacterium
CTCGGCGGCGCCGCCTTCCGCAAGGCCGGCGACCAGGCGCACGACGCTGCGTTCGGTCCGGCGGCAGATGGTGCGCGCGATGTGGGCCCAGGCCGCGCCCGCATGGCCGCCGGGCAGGATGAATCCGGTGAGCGCCGGGAGGCCGGCGTCGAGCCGGTCGATGCAGCGTTCCAGGCGGACCGCATCCGCCGGGTCCAGCGGCGGCAGGGCGGCCGCGGCCGGGGCGCCGGGAGAGGTGGCGAGCCAGGCGCCGATGGGAAAGAGCCTGGACTGGACAGCCTCCAGTTCCTCCCGGAGACCGCCGTCGTCCGGCGGCAGGCTGGCGATCAGGGCGCCGATCACCGAATTGAGCTCGTCCAGCTCGCCGTAGGCGTCGACGCGCTCATGGCCCTTGGAAACCCGTTCGCCGCTGAAGAGGCTGGTCTTCCCGCGGTCCCCGCTGCCCGTGTAGATCTTCATGCGATCCTCCGGCGTCCCCATCGCTCTCGATGGCTGGTGCGTAGCGCATTCGCCGCCGCGGGTCAATACGCATGGCCATGCCGTGTGGCCATGCCGGGGGCTTGTCGACGGTGCCTGCGGGGAGGAGTTGGTTGAGGGCCACCTTGAAGAACGTCCGCCTGCCGCTCCAGGATCCGGCGGCGATGAACTTAATCCCCGCCCGGCCCCCGGGAATAATTAACCACAGGGAATACCTGCTAAAAAAATATCAAGTTGACGAAGAACAGATCCGATAACCAGCAACGAACTGTTGATCATTTCTTCAGATACCCGCCGTTTTGATCGAGGACCCCGCAGGGTGTTTCCGGCGCCGCAGGCGGCGCCGGACCAATCTGAAACAACGTCGAAGAAGGACGGCATCGCCTTCTCGCTGGCGCTGATGAAAAAGGGCAGGATCGACCCCCTGAGCTACACGTGGTGGCGCCGGCGGTCCCGGGTGCCGCCGGGGCCAGAGGCTTCCGCCGGAAGCGAACGTCGTCCAACCCCATCCGGCCAGGATGAGAGGAGAGAATCAATGGGTATCCTGAAGAAAATGATCCTGGGTCTTTTGTTCTTCCAGGTGATTGCCTTTACCCTGCTGGCGGCAGGCGTCGATCTGAACCTGCGCGAGAGCAATAAAACCCTGACCGATTCGCTCCTGGCGGCGCTTGAAGACCACCAGGGCCAGACGCTAAAGGCTCTGACGACGGGCTTCGAGCAAAACGCGAAGGAGATCGCTGCGCTCAACCAGGTCCACCAACAAGGTGCTCAACGACCTGTTTGCCGCTTCCTGCGAAACCTTGACCGAGCCGGCGCTCTCCTTCGCCCATCAGTTGAAGGGCAAGTTCGCCTTCCTGCAGCTGGAAATCCAGTTCAGCCTCGGCCGGCTGCAGGAATCCAGCCGCAGCATGGATGCCCTCTTCAGCTGCATGGTCGGCCCGTCGATGTTCCCGCCGCTGAGAATCACCCCCACCCGGCCGCGGCCCTGGGCCCTGCCGCTCAGCAGGGCCGCCAGGCCCAGGGCGCCCGAAGGTTCCACGACGAGCTTCAGCCGGTAGAAGAGCACGCGGACCGCCTCCCTGATGGCTTCCTCCGAAACGGTGTGCATGGCATCCACGAACCGCCGCACCAGCGGGAAGGTGAGCTTCCCCAGGCTGGGGGTGCGCGTACCGTCGGCGATCGTCGGCGGGTTGCGCACCGACTGCAGGCGGCCGCTGTAGAAGGAACGGGTGGCGTCGTCGGCCACCTCCGGCTCGACGCCGATCACCCGGCATCGGCCGTCCAGGCCCTTGGCGGCGATGGCGCAGCCGCTCAGAAGCCCGCCCCCGCCGCAGGGCACGAGCAGCAGGTCGAGCCCGCCCGCCTGCCCGCAGAGCTCCAGCGCGGCGGTCCCCTGGCCGCACAGGACGTCGATGTGGTCGAAGGGCGGGATCATCGTGTAGCCCTGCTGCTGCTGAAGCTCGCGCGCGATGTCCTCCCGGTTCCCGGCCTCGGGATCGTAAAGAATGACCTTCGCGCCGTAGGCCTCGGTCGCCTGGCGCTTGATGGCCGGTGCATCCTGCGGCATGACCACGCAGGTGGCGATCCCGAGCAGTCGGCCCACCAGCGCCACCGCCTGGGCGTGGTTGCCGGAGGAAAAGGCGACGACCCCACGGCGCTGTTCGTCCGCGGACAGCTGCGACATGGCATTGTAGGCGCCGCGGAACTTGAAGGCGCCGATGCGCTGGAAGCTTTCGCATTTCAGGAACACCTCGGCCCCGAGGCATTCGTTCAGCGTGCGGGAGGTCATGACGGGCGTGACGTGGGCCACCCCGTGCAGGCGCCCGGCGGCAGCCTGCACTCTGCCAAAGAGATCTTCCAGCGGTTCGTCCGTCCGTCGTTCATTCATTCGTCCACCGTCCTGGCTCTATCTAAATTCATTTGTTTGGAAGGTTTCGTGAGAGGGTCAATATCAAGGCGCGCGAATCTCGCGGCGCGAGGCGTACCTCCTGTACGCCGCAGCGACCGCGAGATGAAGCGCAACGCCGAGATTGGCCCTCTCACGAAACCTTCACCATTGATCGCGCGGCAGCGGCTCCCAGGGGTACTCGTCCTGCCGAACGGCGGCCCAGGCGAGTTCGCCCGAGTTCCGCCAGGGATCAAGCACGAGCCCGGTATCGAACGGCTGATTCCGCGCGGTGACGACCACGCTGTTGTGCTCGCGCAGATCGCTGCCCTTGTGAGCCACTCCCCAGTGCAGCTGGTAGCTCTTCAGGTCCAGGGCCTGCAGGCGTTTCATCAGGTCCTCGGTCCAATGGTAGCAGAGGCCGCGCTCCCTCACCCCCATCTGAATGAGCAGGTTGTGCCATAGAGCGGGGGTGGCCACGCGATAGTCCTCAGCCAGCTTCAGGGAATCGGCGACCGCGGTGTACGCCACGCGCCGGGCCTCGTCCGGGTCGGTGGCCGGCCCGAGATCCTTCAGGCTGGCTTGGAGTGTCGCGATCCGGGTTTCGACCCGGGCGGAGTCCCGAAACAGAGAACTGCTGGGTGCGGCGCAGCCCGAGGCGAGAATCGCCGCGGCCACGGCAATGAGGGCGTTGCATGCGAGCGTTCGAAACGAGATCCTCATAGGGCTTTAATCGCGGATCCCCAGGGCCGCCAGCTCCCGCTGCACGAGCGCTTCCCAGCCGCGGTTCGCCTTGGGGTTGGCCGGGCTCGGGTGGGTGATCCCCCCGATTTTCACCGCCAGGCCTTCCAGGGCCGTGCGGGCGCGGTCGGTTGCGAACCGCCCGACGCCCACGACGTGCTCGGGTTGCAGCGCCGCGATGGTCCGGCGCAGGGCGCGGTCGCAGGCGTCGAAGAGCGGGCGGGCCTGCGCCGCTTTCAGCTTGTCGGGGGTCAGATTGGCCCCGTTCTCGGCGATGAACATCAGTGGGCAATAATTAGCCACAAAGAACCGTTTGAAAAATACGTCGGCTGCGCCGAAGTATTTCTGGGCCCAGCCCCACAACCGCTGCCCGCTGACCTCCCGGCGGGTGCAGGCGAATCCCAGGACCGGCCGTTTGGGATAGGGCCGCTGCGGTTGCCCGACGGCGGCCTCGATCCCCATCCAGTCGCGAACCGCGGTGACCTCGCCGAAGGGCACCCCGGTCTGGGCCATGCCCCAGGGGCCGTGCCGATGGGGCTCCCAGGCGTAGTCGAGCGGGTGGTAGACGTGCGCGACCGGCGGGCCGAAGCGCAGGCCGTTCGTTTCGCGGGCCAGGTCCGCGGCGATGCGTTCGAGCGTCATCCGGCTCCGATGCCTCCTCAGCCGCGCGTGAGACCCACCCCGAACAGGACCATGCCGAGCGCCTGCACCAGGTGGTAGACCCCGTTGCGGTCGAATTCCCAGATCCAGCGGACGTGCAGGCTGCGGCAGGTCTGGGCCCCTGCGGCGAGGAGACTGAGCGCCGCGCCGGCCGCCATCCACCCCGCGCCGGCCGGCGTCCCGCGCAGCGCCATCCAGACATAGGCGCCCAGGGCCAGCGCCAGGGCCAGGGCCTGATACGCC
>JALOPD010000170.1 GCA_025454075.1 Desulfobacterales bacterium
CGTGGCGCGGCTGGCGCCGAACTACCTCGTCAACGACTGCACCGTCCCGCGCACCCGGCTGCCCGAGGCCCTGGCGCAGGTGGCCGCCATCGTGCGCAAATACGGCTTCGAGCACGGCAACGTCTTCCACGCCGGCGACGGCAACCTGCACCCGCTCATTCTCTTCGATTCGCGCGACAGGCAGCAGCTCGAGCGGGTGCACCAGGCCGGCTGGGAGATCATGCAGGCCTGCGTCGAGCTCGGCGGCACCATCTCGGGCGAGCACGGCATCGGCATCGAAAAGCTGGAAGCCATGCGCTTTGTTTTCTCGGACGACGATATCGACACCCAGCGCTCGCTCCAGACGGCGTTCGATCCGGACCGCCGAATGAATCCCGGCAAGATGTTCCCGGACACCCGCAAACCGTTCGCCTTCAAGACCCGGACCCTGCGGGCGGCGGACGGCAACGGGTTCGCAGCGGCCGAACAGGCGGCGGCCGATGCCGTCCGCCGGGCGCTCGCTGCCGGCGAGGCCGTCGCGCCGTTCGGCAGCGGGACCCGGAAGGACGTCGGCAACCTGCCGCGCCGGCCCGCAGCGGCGCTGTCCACCGCGACGCTCGCCGCCATCGTCGAAATCGACCCGGCCAACCAGGTGGTCACCTCGGGCTGCGGCGTGACGCTCGAGGCCCTGCAGCAGGCGCTTGCCGCCTGCAACCAGTGGCTGCCGCTGCGGCCGCCGCTGGCGCTGCAGCGGCGCACCCTGGGCGGGATCGTCGCCACGGGCGCCTGCGGGCCCGAGCGCATCGTCTACGGCGCCCCGCGGGACCTCCTGCTGGGCTTGTGGTTCGTGGACGGCCGCGGCCGGCTCATCCATGCCGGCGGCAAAGTCGTCAAGAACGTGGCCGGCTACGACATGACCCGGCTCATCGCCGGTTCGGCCGGCACGCTCGGGCTGATCACCCAGGCGACCTTGAAAACCCTCACCCGGCCGGAGCGCTGCGCGGCCATCGCCGCCGCCGGACCGCTGGATGCCTGCGCCGATCTGGCCCTGGAGGTTTTGAAATCCAACATGGGGGCGGTCTTCGCGACGGCCGAATCGACAGGCGCGGACGACGGCTGGCGGCTGCGCATCGGGTTCGAAGGTTTCAGCGACACCGTCGAATCCCAGCTCGCGCGGGCCCGGGCCGCCGTCGTGCGGGCCGGCCTGGGCGGCGTCGCCGAGCAGGATTACGATCTGCTGGAGGGCCCCTTCGCGGCCGTCTACGGACGCATCGCGGCGGCGCCGTTCGTCATCCACCTGAATACCGCCGCCGACCTCACGGCCTCCTCCGCCCGCGCCCTCTGCCGGCAGGCCTCCGCGGGCGGCCTGCTGGCCGATTTCGGCTGCGGCAGGGTCACCGCCGGCGCCGCCGCAATCGACGCCGGAACCTGGTCGGAGCTCTGCCGCCTGGCCGCGCGCGAAGGCGGGCATGCCGTTCTGGAAAAGGCGCCGGACGACTTCAAGCAGGACTGCGATGTCTTCGGCCCGGACCGCCCCGAATGGAAGGTCATGCACCGGATCAAGGACATCCTGGACCCCAAAAATGTCTTCGCGCCGGGGAGGATGCCGGGCCGGATTTAAAGAAAAATCAGATGCTGGATACGGGATGCTGGATGCGTGATAAAAACTCAAAACAGCTTTGAACGGAAGAACCGGACATCAAGATAAACTCGATGGTTCCTTTCTTTTATCCCGTATCCCGTATCCAGTATCTATCAGTAACAAAGGAACGACATGCCTATTCGGGATTAACGCTTCATGACCATCTCCGCCCACTACGACGAAATCGCCCACTGCAACCACTGCGGCTTCTGCCAGGTGGCCTGCCCGATCTTCCGCTCCACGGGCTACGAAGGCGGGGTGGCGCGCGGCCGGCTGGCGCTGCTGCGCGCCGTGATCGAAGACCGGCTGCCGTGGAGCCCCGAGCTCGAGGAGCCGCTTTACAGCTGCCTGCTCTGCGGCGCCTGCACGAGCAACTGCTTCCCGGCGATACCGACCTCGGAGCTGGTCGTCACGGCGCGCGCCGAGTACCTGGAGAAGGTCGGGCGCAAGTCCATCCACCAACTGCTCTTCGACAAGCTCCTGCCCTACCCCCGACGGCTGCACCTGGCCGCCCGCGCCGTGGCGCTGGGCAAGAACAGCGGCGCGAGCGAGCTGGCCCGCGCGCTGGGGCTGCTGCGGGTCCTCGGCCGCGATCTGTCACGGGCGGAGGGGATCGTCGAGCGGCTGCCGGCGCAGCCGTTCCGGGCGCGTTTCAGACCCGGGGTCTACGAAGGGCAGGGCCGGGGCCCGCGCGTCGCCTATTTCGTGGGCTGCGGCGTCGACGTGGTCAGCCAGGCCGCCGGCGAGGCCACCCTGGCGCTGCTGCGGCGCTTCGCCCGGAGCGTGCAGGTGCTCGACAACAACTGCTGCGGCCTGCCGGCCTGGTCCTACGGCGACCTGCCGGCGGCGCGCAAACTGGCGGGTAAACATCTGCCGCTGCTCGCAGCCGAAAGCTTTGACGTCATCGTCACCGACTGTTCGAGCTGCACCGGCTTCATCAAGAAATACCCGCGGCTCTTTCCCGAAAACGATCCGCAGCGCAAAACCGCCGAACCCATCGCCGCCAGGGCCAGGGACGTCGCGGAATGGCTGGCGGCCGAGGTCATCCCCTCATCCCGGACGCTGCAGGGCAGGCGCGTCACCTTCCACGACCCCTGCCACGCATCGCGCGGCCAGGGCCTGGTCAGGCAGCCCAGGGATCTTCTGCGGCAACTGCCGGACGCCGAATTCGTCGAGCTTCCGGAAGCCGACTGGTGCTGCGGCGGGGCCGGGTCCTATGCGCTGTCCCACTTCGATCTGGCGATGCAGGTCCTGGACCGCAAGATGGACAACCTGAAAAAGACCGGCGCCGACGTCCTGGTGACCACCTGCCCGGCCTGCATCCTGCAGCTGTCCTACGGCGTGCGGCGCCACGGGCTGAAGGTTCAGGTCAAGCATCTGACCGAGGTATTGTAGTTCCCCATGTGGGGGGAAACGATCCTGGATGCGGGATACGGGATACTGGATTTGTGGGGGCGGCTTCCAGCCGCGATTTTCGAGGCCGGAGGCCTCTCCCACAAAAAGCCTCAAAGACAGCGTTTTTCAAAACCCGGAAAGCACTTCTCTATTTCTAAAAAACAGCGTTGCGGAGTTTTTATTCCGCGACGCTGTTTTTTAGAATACCGATCCCGTCGATCTCCACCTCCACCACATCCCCCGGCTTCAGCGCGCTGGTCGTCCCCGGGGTGCCGGTGTAGATCACGTCGCCCGGCAGGAGCGTCACGCACCGGCTGGCGTGGCTCACCACCGTGGCCGGGTCGAAGATGAGATCGCTCAGGGATTGGGACTGCTTCACCTCGCCGTTGACGCGCGTCTGCAGGCGCGAGGCCCGGCAGTCCAGCCCGACCGCGATCGCCGGCCCGAGAGGCCCGAAGGTGTCGGACCCCTTGGCCCGCCACCACTGCAGATCGTTCTTCTGCCACTCGCGCTCGCTCACGTCGATCCCGCAGGTGTAGCCGAAAATGCAGCCGGCCGCTTCTTCCGGGGTAACATCCTTGGTTCTCCGGCCGATGACGAGGACCAGCTCCCCCTCGTAATGGACATTCGTGGCTCCCTCCGGGAAGACGATCCTGCCGCCTGGTTCCAGCAGGCAGGAGGTCGGCTTCCAGAAGAGCTCCGGCCGCGCGGGCGCCGGCCGGCTGCCCAGATGGCTCTTGTAGTTCAGCCCCACCGCAAGGATCTTGGAAGGTTCGCAGGGGGTCAAGAGCCGGACGTCTCCGATATCGATTTCCCGGCCGGTTGCGGCCCCATCGCCGAAAAGACCTCCGCTGATCCGCAAAACGCGATCCCCTTCGAGGATTCCATGGGAAACGGTCCCGGCATGCTCAAAGCGGACATATTTGCTGACCATCTGTGTCATTCATCCTCCTTATTAGTTGCGCCGCTTCTTTGAATCAATGAGGTTGGGCCTGTATACACCCTGTCCGTCACGGTTGCAAAAGCGACCGGCTCACGAAATCGTGACTTCCGGTCCGGCATGCGTTATAGATCATGGCTATTGGTGATAATAAACAAAGAAGCTGCCTATCTGAAAATCCCTCCTGACCTCCCTTTCCCAAAGGGAGGGACTGCCCCACTTTGGCAAAGAGGGGCGGGGGAGATTTCCGAGGCTGGGTTCGAACACTCTTGAAACCCGCAATCAGACAATGATTCCCCGCGCAGGAGCTGAAGAATGATACCTACCGATCTGCATGGAATCTTCCCGCCGATACCGACCCCGTTCGTCGACGGCCAGGTGGCCTACGACAAGCTGGCCGGAAACATCGCCAGATGGAACCGGACCGGCCTGAAGGGCTACGTGGCCTTCGGCTCGAACGGCGAGTACGTCTACCTGAGCGACGAGGAGAAGCTCGAAGTGGTCAGGACCGTGGCGCAGTCGGCCGCGCCGGGGATGAAGGTCATTGCCGGGACCGGCTGCGAGTCCACCTGGCAGACGATCAGGCTCACCAACCAGTGCGCCCGGCTGGGCGCCCACGCGGCGCTGGTGGTAACGCCTTTCTATTACGGCGGGCGCATGAACGAGGCCGCGCTGTTCAAGCATTTTACGGAGGTCGCCGACCAGGCCGAGATCCCCGTCCTGATCTACAACGTGACCAAATTTACCAACATCAGCGTCACCCCCGGGCTGGTGGCCAGGCTCTCGCGGCATCCGAACATCATCGGGATCAAGGACAGCAACGGCAACGTGAGCTCGCTCGGGGAAATGATCGCGGCCGCGGACAGGGACTTCAGCGTGCTCGTCGGCACTGCCGGCGCGCTGTTCGGGGCGTTGACGCTGGGCGCAGTGGGCGGCGTGCTGGCCCTGGCCAACGTGGCCCCGGAGGCCTGCGTGCAGATTCACGGTTTTCTGGAGCAAGGCCGGATCGAGCCCGCGCGCGAGCTGCAGCTCAGGATGCTGCCGGTCAACACCGCCCTCACGGCCACCTACGGGGTGCCGGGACTGAAGGCGGCCCTGGACATGCTGGGCTATTTCGGCGGCGACCCGCGGCCGCCGCTCCTGCCGGCTAGCGAGAAGGAGCGCGGCGAGGTCCGCGAGATCCTTAAGAAAGCCGGACTGCTTGAAGAATGATTCTTGGCAGCCACCTGCGGGCGGCTTCTGTATCGAGATAAAATTTGCAATGAAGCCGGAATTTCTCTCTCTGTGGGAGCGGCATCTTGCCGCGACGGTCTCGTGGCTGGAAGTCACTCCCACAAAGGCGATCTTGAATGGTCGATAGGATGCTTTCGTCGAAATCGTCAATGCAGACCGGAGAAAGATCATGCGCAAGCCTTTGATGCTCGTGACCTTGTTATTGGTGGCGGCGGCAGCCGGGTGCACCAGCCCGCGCATCAAACTCTTCCCCAGCCAGACCGACCCGCTGCAGGAATTCACCCTGGAGGGCAAGGCGGCCGAGAAGGTCCTCCTGATTCCGGTCCGCGGGGTCATCTCCGACAGCCCGGAGCGCGGCCTGCTGCGCACGCAGCCGAGCACGGTCCAGGAGGTCGTGTCTCATCTAGGCAAAGCGGAAAAGGACCCGATGGTCAAGGCCGTCGTGCTGCAGCTGAACTCGCCCGGCGGTTCGGTCACGGCGAGCGACGTGCTCTACAACGAGATCCGGCGGTTCAAGGAGCGCACCGGCCGCCCGGTCGTGGCGATGATGATGGATGTGGCGGCGTCCGGCGCCTATTACATCGCGCTTCCGGCCGACGTCATCGTGGCGCACCCCACCACCCTGACGGGTTCGGTGGGCGTCATCTTCATCCGGCCCAAGGTAGCGGGGCTGCTGGAGAAAATCGGCGTCGGCGTCGAGGTGAGCAAGTCCGGGCCGAACAAGGACAGCGGCTCCCCCTTCCGGGCGACCACGCCGGAGGAGGCGCGCATCTTTCAGGAGATGACGGACCAGCTGGCCAAACGGTTTGTCGACCTCGTCCGGAAACACCGCGAACCGGACGACGCGGCGCTGGCGGCGCTGTCCTCGGCCCGCGTCTACCTGGCCGGGGAAGCCCTGGCGCTCAAACTGGTGGACCGCATCGGCTACATGCCGGAGGCCGTGGCCCAGGCCAGGGAGCGCGCCGGGCTTCCGGAGGACGCCAAGCTCGTCGTCTATCGCCGCAACGAGTATCCGGACGACAACGTCTACAACACCAGCACCACTTTCGAAGGCGACCGGCCCGTGGCGCTGCTCGACACCGGGCTGGCGCAGTTCCTGCCGGCGCTGCCGTCCGGCTTCTATTACATCTGGCATCCGGCAGGCGATTGATCGTGCCATCACCGCCGACAGCCATGGGAGGTTCTATGGACGTGAAGATTTTAAACCGTAGCCTCTTTCAACGCATTTTCGGAATACCGGCAACGGCCAAGCCCCGGAATCCGGATTGTTGGGCCTTCAAAGACGGCAGGCTCGTGGTGGATCTCAAGGCGGCTGTGGAGCTTCAAACGCCCGGCGGGGCGCTGCGTATGGAGGGGAACGGGCTGCCGCGGCGTGTGCTCGTGGTCCGCGGAGAAGACGGCCGCTTCCATGCGTTCCACAACCGCTGCAGCCACCTGGGGCACCGTCGCCTGGACCCTGTTTCCGGCACCGCCACGGTGCAGTGCTGCAGCGTGAACAAGTCCACCTACACCTACGATGGCCAAAAGATCCACGGGCCGGCCCCGAGACCCCTCACTACCTATCCGGCGCAGGTCGACGGCGATACGCTGATAGTCCGTATCGTCTGATCAGTGCTCTTTGTCGGTCAGAAGGATTTTGAGCGCCGTATCGGGCGGATGCCCGTTGCCGCCGATGATTTTCTGGATCTTGGCCGTCAGGCGGGCGCGCTCGGCGATGCGGCCCAGCACCTCGATCGCTTTTCCGAGCCGCTCGGCGGTGGACGTCATTTCGAGGAAGCGCTGGCGTTCATCGTGGCTGAACCCCTCCAGCGCGGCGATCGCAAAAGCGAGCTCCCCGGGGTCGCTGAGAGTTTCCGCGTCCATGATATCGTCCGGCAGGCCGGTATCTTCCATCTGCTGCAACGCAGCGCGAGCGTTCCTGAGAACCTCGGACGGGTCTTCCGGCGCGGCTGCCGCCTCGTCCTCGAAAAAGACCGCCTGCGCCTCCATGTAAGGTTTCTCTTCGATGATCTCACGGATGAAGAAGCGCTGCTCCCCCCGCGTCAGGATGTCCATGCGGCCATCTTCGTACTGATGCAGCACCCGGTAAACCCGTGCCATGCAGCCCACCGACCGGATCGAACGGCCGTCGAAAAAGACGATCCCGAAAGGCGTGTCGGCGGAAATACATTCTGAAATCATCAACTTGTAGCGCTCTTCGAAGATGTGCAGCGGCA
>JALOPD010000171.1 GCA_025454075.1 Desulfobacterales bacterium
CACCAGGGTGCTGACGTAGTTGCGCGCGTTGCCGACATGCAGACCGTGGATGATGTCTTCCAGGCGTTCGCCCTTGTTCTGAAGGTGGATCATGTCCGACTTGGTGAAAACGGTGCAGCGGCAGGCGACGCTGGCCGCCCGGCGGCTTTTCAGACCCAGGGCGATGAAGTCGGCCAGAACCTGGTCGATCGGCGGACGCTCCCGGTCCCCGCGGCGCTCGTAGATGGAGGTCGCCAGGCGCTCGGCCTGCTGGTCGATGAAGGAGCCCGTGCCCGAGGCGCACGGGCCGTTGGTGCTGAAATGTTCCAGCTCCCAGCCCGGGCCGCGGTGCGCCACCTGCAGAAGCGCCGTCTCCTGGCCTCCCATGCAGATCACGGTCCGCACCTCCGGCGCGATGTGGACCGCCCCCAGCAACTGGCTGACGATCCCGAATTCGTAAGGCGCGTCGACCTGCGCGCTCAGCTGCCGGCCGTGGCTGCCGGTGAAGGCGAAGCGCAGGCTGCGCTCCCGCCCGAAGCGGGCTTCGAGCCCGCCGACCAGCGCGGCGAGGCACTCCTCCACCCGGCCGAAGTGCCGGCGATAGGGTGTTGCATGCACGATCCGTTTCCGTTCATCGATGACGATGCCGTTCAGGCTGACCGAACCGGCGTCGATGCCCACGAACAGGGCGCCGTCCGGCGCTCCGGGGTCTTGCGTGGATGGCGTCATGGTTTTTCTCCTGTAACGGTTGAGGGGGGCTGCCTGGCAAGGCGGTAGAGCAATCGGCATACCAGAGGGCCGCCGGCGGGCGGGCTCTCGGAGACCCCGATGGCGCGCAACGCGGGAACAGATTGGAATCACAGCGGAAGAAGTGGCCGCCGGGGAAGAACCGGGCATCGGTTCGAGGCCCGATCCAGAAAGCATCCGGCCCCCGCGGGGTTGCAACCGGAAAGGCCGGCGGGTGGAGGCAAGGCGGCGGAACTACGGGAGGTTCAGTTCGCTTTGGCGGGTTGACCGGTCAACCCGAAATGCATCCTTCCGAACAGGGCGCTCTGAAGCCCGCCGGCCCCGGCTGCCAGCGGGGAATTTGAAGCCCGGTGGTTGAAAGGCAGACCGCCGCCGGCCGGAAACCGGGCTGAAGCGGATAGGCGCGGAGCGGCCCGATGACGGGAAGCCTCTTTTCGGCTCATTGCCGGCTGGCGCTCCATGTGCCGCGGTTCTGAGCCAGCCTGAAGGTACCTGACATGTGGCGACCGTCCTCCGAAAGCTCGCCGGCGATGGTGCCGAACACCATGCTGATTCTACCCTCCATCTGGTTGCCGTTCACGGTGCCGCGGAAATTATGATTGCCCCCGGCGATCGTATCCGTGAACTGCCCCGTGAAGAAGGTGTCGCCCTCCTGGGTTTGAAACAGATTCACCTCGATGGGCCCGTCGTAGACGTTTCCCCGCAGAATGCCTCTGAAGGTCCCCAGCGACTGGGTGCCTTTTGGGACGGGGTCGCTGACACACCCCGCCAGCAGAACGCCCATCCACAGCCCCAGCAGAATCCCGGATAATTTCTTCATGACCGTGCCTCCATGCCCAATCCGGCCGCACCTGTAAAAAAAGCCCAGGGCCCGGAGCAAACCGGCGGCGAAGGGAAGAAAAGGGCCGCACCGCCGCCCGGCGCCCGGCGCCGGTCCGTTTTTCCCGCACTGACCGGGTGTTTGAGCTCCCGGCAGTCTTCGTTAAGATGGTTCTGAGGGCTTTCGC
The DNA here is from genome assembly GCA_025454075.1 of Desulfobacterales bacterium. Next base: position 1,734 of record JALOPD010000171.1, read on the forward strand.
GACAGGACGCCCTGCGCGGCCAGGAATGCAGCCAGCGGTTCGTAAGGCTGGGCGCCCACGAGGTTCTCCCCGTTCATTCGAAAGGTCGGAACCGCGGTGATGCCCAACTGGTGGGCGCGCAGCCAATCCTGATCGACGGCCGGCTTGAAGGCCTTGCTGCGGAGCGCCTCCTCCAGCTCCCCGCCCCTCAACCCGACGGACTCGGCCGCGGCAGCGAGGGTTTCGACCGCGTGCAGGTTCTGCCCCTCGACGAAATACGCCCGGAACACCGCGTTGTGGAACGCGTCCGCTTTGCCGTGGGTCTCGGCCCACTTGGCCGCCTCCTGGGCGCGGCGCGAGTTGAAGCTCATGCGGCGCTCGCCGAACGGCAGCCCCAGGCCGCGCGCGGTCTGCTCCAGCCGCTGCAGCATGCCCGGTATGTCGACGCGCCGGCCGGCAAACAGCTCCTCGAGTGTGACCCCTTCGGCCGGGATCTCCGCGTGCAGGGGAAATGCCGTCCAGCGGATTTCCACCTGGAACTCTTCTTTCAGTCTTTCAATACGCCCGGTAATGAAATAGCACCAGGGTCAGATGAAGTCCGAAAAAACCTCCAAGATGGCAGTGTCAGCTTCTCTTTCCCTTCCGCCGTCCTTATCCAATGTACCCTCCATGCGCTCATTGCGTTATACTGGCCGGCCCTGCGCGCAGAATGCCGGCATCAATGACCTCGAACCTAACGTTTTCATGCCGGGCGCGCAAGTTGCATCTATCCCACTTGGCTTCGAGATCACGCAGGACGTTTCTTCGCTCCGCAACAGACAGTCGCCGAAATTTGATCTCAACCACCCTCAACCGATTTGGGTCCTCCGGGTCTGGAGCTACCAGATCCAATTCGATATTCCCCTCCCAGAACCGCCGGGCCCCTGGATATCGAGCACGGCAGAAATCCTCGAATACGGAAGCCGCATGATCGTGGATGAGCTTCTTCTTCTGGGATTTGGGGTAGGTGCGCCAGAGGCTCTGATGCGGCGAATAGACCCGGAACCAGAAGCGCAGGGTCGGATCTTCAATGCGGTAAAGAATTTTTTTGGTAGAACGCACACTTTCACCGTAAGGAAGCTCGCGGACCAAAATTGAGGCATCCAGCAATTGCTGAAGGAGGCGGGACAAGTTGGTCTGCGCCGTTCCCAGCCGGGCCGCGATCTCCGACGGCCGCTCGGAACCTCGGCCCACCGCCTCCAGGGCTGCGACGGCGTTTATTCCTGTGACGCCTTCGTCTCGCAGAATCCGCTGTGGTTCCTGTTCCATGTAGGAAGCCGAATCGAAGTAAAGCTCCTCGGCCAACGCCACGACGTCCTGTCGAGGCTCTATGAACTCCCAATATTTCGGGATTCCTCCCACGCAGGCAAACTTCTCAAAGGACTCTATCTCGGCTGCGCTTACATTGCACGCCTGACAGAATGCGGCGTAATCCAGCGGGCGCACATGGAGGAGCTTGGACGCACGCCCATAGAGGGGGGCTGAACGGTTCAGAAAGGCCGCATTCATCATCCGCGTGCTCGACCCAGCCAAGACCATCAAACAGCCTTGCGGGATGGAATGATCCAGCCATTTCTGCAATTGACTCGGCAGCGAATCATCCACCGCGGTAAGGTAGGGAAATTCGTCCAGACAAAGTGCCCAAGGCCGCTTCTGCAACGTCAGAATTTCCAGCAGTTCCGGCCAACTCTTAGGAACAAGCTGGGTTTCAAGCTTTGGGTGAAGGTCTTGAAACACCTGTTGAATCTGCTGGTCGCGCTGAGCTTCGATCGCCTGACTGTAGAGCCCATCGCGCTCTTGAAGCCAGTGGCGCAGCAGCCGCGTTTTGCCGACCCGCCGTCGACCATAGACCACCAGCAGGCCGCCCCGCACCGCCGCCTTATCCAATTCGTGCAGTTCCGCCTCTCGGTTGACAAATTTCAGCTTCATGCTGGGCAGTTTGCCGATCTACATGATGCTTGTCAAGCATTATGCTTGGTAAGCATAATTAGCGCCAGATCTCCATGTCCATCCGGACGACAGTGCATCATCGCTTGGGCTAAACGCTTTCCATCTTTATTATTGATACTCCGGAATCTGATTGCTAAACCAATTTCACCGACATTCCGAAGGCTGGCTCTGGCTGGAGCCGGTTGACGCAATTAAACCAACCAAGGAGTTTGCACAATGGCACTCTATCGCACGGTTTCGGAAAAAGAAGCTACTGGCAAGGTCAAAAAGGTCTACAAGGACATCATGGCCACCAAGAAGATCGACTTCGTGCCCAACTTCTGGAAGGCGCTGTCGATCAACCCGGACCACCTGGAGGTCACTTGGCAGAAGCTGAAGGCGGTCATGAAGCCCGGCAAGCTCGATCTGCGCACCAAGGAGATCATCGCCCTGGCGGTCTCGATCACCAACAACTGCCAGTACTGAATCCACTCCCACAGCGCCGCCGTGAAGCGGCTCGGGCTGGACAACGAGGCCATCGGCGAGATCGTGGCCGTGGTGGACATCTTCAACGGCACCAACCGGATCGCCAACGCCTACCAGGTCGAACCGGACGTGACGCCGAGCCCGGACTGAAGGCTTGCAAGGAGGCAGCCTGGCGATTGTGTGCAATTGGTGGGAGCGGCATCTTGCCGCGAAATCGAGGCTGGAAGCTCTCCCACAGTTCGTTGCTGCCCACGCCAAGGGGGACTGGGTGATGATCCCCGAAACGGAACTCACGGATGAAGCAACGGCCCGCTGGGTCGAAAAAGCACGCGCTTTCGTGAAGTCGCTGCCGGCCAAATAAAGGATTGCGTCATGCGGGAGCTGATCGAGGAGGCCGCACGGAGGTCGGCCCGCTACCTCAGCGGGTTGAAAGAGCGCAGCGTCGCCCCGCCGCGCGAGGCGGTCGATCGCCTCAAGGGCTTCGACCTCCCCCTCCAGGCGGAGCCGATCGCGGCGATGGATGTGCTGGCGGAACTGGACGACATCGGCTCGGCCGCTACCGTTGCGAGCGCCGGGCCGCGGTATTTCGGGTTTGTCACCGGGGGCACGCTGCCGGCCGCCCTGGCCGCCAATTACCTCGCGGGGGCCTGGGACCAGAACGCCCTCTTTCACGTAGCTTCGCCGACGACCGCTTTTATCGAGGACGTCTGCCGGCGCTGGCTCCTTGAGCTGTTCGGGCTGCCGCCGGATGCCGGCATCGGCTTCGTGACCGGCGCCACCATGGCCAACTTCAGCGCGCTCGCAGCCGCGCGGCACGCGCTGCTCGGCCGGCTGGGCTGGGACGCCGAGGCGGCCGGCCTGTTCGGGGCGCCGCCGATCACCGTGGTGGTGGGCGCGGAAGTGCACGTGAGCGTTCTCAAGGCCTTGAGCCTCCTGGGGCTCGGCCGGGAGCGCGTCGTCCGCGTTGCGGTGGACGGGCAGGGGCGGATGCGGCCGGAAGCCATCCCGGCCCTGACCGAGCCGGCGATCATCTGCATCCAGGCCGGCAATGTGAACACCGGCGCTTTCGACCCGGCCGCAGAAATCTGCTCCATCGCCCGGCAATCGGATTCGTGGGTGCACGTGGACGGCGCCTTCGGTCTCTGGGCTGCGGCCTGTCCGGACCGGACGCATCTGGCGGCCGGGGTCCCCTCCGCGCACTCCTGGGCCACCGACGCCCACAAATGGTTGAACGTGCCCTACGACAGCGGGATCGTTTTCGTGCGCGACCCCCAGCACCTCAAAGCGTCCATGTCTTCCCAAGCGGCCTACCTCATCGCCGGCGATTCGCGGGAGCCCAGCCACTACACGCCCGAGCTGTCGCGCCGGGCGAGGGGGGTGGAGGTCTGGGCGGCCCTGCGGTCCCTTGGTCGCTCCGGTCTGGCCGATTTGATCGAGCGCAACTGCCGCTGTGCCCGGCGATTCGCCGCAGCGCTTACGCATGCCGGATACGATGTGTTTAACGAGGTGGTCCTGAACCAGGTGCTGGTCGGCTTCGGAAGCGACGACCGCACCCGCCAAGTGGTCAGCCGGGTCCAGGCGGACGGCACCTGCTGGTGCGGCGGCACCGAATGGCATGGCCGGGCGGCCATGCGGATCAGCGTCTCCTCCTGGGCGACGACCGAAGAAGACGTCGAGCGCAGCCTGGCGGCCATCATCCGGCTGGTGGCCGGCGGCCGGACATTCGGTCCAGAGCAGTCCAGCCCGGAAAAAAAGCGAACCGCAGGCGTACGCAGAAAACCGCAACGTTCAGGCGAGGAATACACATGATCTACGACCGATTGGAAAACCTTGGCCTCTACTGCCGGCCGGAGTCGCGGCTGCACCGGGCGCTGATCTATGCCCGCGATGTCGCCCGCACCGTTGCCGACGGCCGCACGGATGTCGACGGCGACCGGCTCTACGCTTCGGTGGCCACCTACGAGACCGGGTCGCGGGAAGAGCGCCGCTTCGAGGCCCACCGCAGGTATATCGACGTGCAGGTGCTGCTGGAGGGCGAGGAAGCGATCGATGTGTCGCTGGACGATGGTCTGACCGTCATCGAGCCCTACGACGAAGCGCGCGACGTCATCTTCCTGCAACCGCCGCCGCGGTTCACGTCGCTGCCGATGGCGCCCGGCAGCTTTGCCGTTTTCTATCCCCATGACGTCCATCGCCCGGGCTGCCACCTCCAGCAAAGGGGGCGCGTCCGGAAAATCGTCATGAAGGTCGCCTGCGAATGACACCCCTGAAGGCCATCGGCCCCGATGTCGGGACGCATTTCCGGGCTTTCGGGGAGCCGCCAACAGAAACAACGGGTAGCTCCGATCGATATCATCGGCCATAGCGCCTTCTGGTGGGCGGCGGCGGTGGCCCTGTTGGCCGGGTTCATGCGCGGTTTCGTGGGCGTCGGCTCGGGGATGCTCATGGCGCCGGTATTCGCGATCCTCTTCGGCCCGCTGCAGACCGTTGGAATGGTCGTGATGCTCGACGCCTTTGTCACCGCCCAGCTGCTGCCATCGGTGCACCGGCAGATTGAATGGCGGGTGATTCTTCCCATGGCCGGCGCGGCCGCCTTGTCCATGCCGGTCGGGACCTGGCTCCTGATTACGCTCGATCCACAGATCATGGCCCGCTGCATCGCCTTCATCGTGCTGGCCTTCGTGCTGCTGCTCATGAGCGGCTGGCGCTACCGCGGCCGGAAGCGGCTGCCCGTCACCCTGGGGGTCGGCTGCGCCTCCGGGGTCCTGGCCGCCGCCACCAGCATGGGCAACCCGCCCGTGATCGTCTATTTCCTGTCCGGCCCGGACCAGGCGGCCGTCAACCGGGCGAACTTCACCGGATATTTCGCCCTCAGCCTGTCTACCTTGCTGCTGATGATGACCGCCAGGGGCCTTATCGACGCTGCGACCGTCCTGCGCACGGCGCTGCTCCTGCCCGGTTTTGCCGGCGCCGCGTGGCTGGGCGCCAGATATTTTTACCGGTCGACCGAGCGCCGCTACCGGCAGCTGGCACTGGGATTGCTTCTCGCCGTGGCGGTGTACGGCGTGCTGCGATGATTCGAAACCTATAACCGAGGGGAGACATCTCGAAAATGGATCGGAAACGCTTTGAAGATGGTTTGCAGGTCCGCCGGGAAGTGCTCGGCGACGACTATCTCAACAAGGCCCTGGCGGCCTCCACCGAGTTCATGAAGCCCATGCAGGAGCTGGT
>JALOPD010000026.1 GCA_025454075.1 Desulfobacterales bacterium
AGTCCGGAGAGCCGCTGGAAGTCTACAAGCATCCGGCCAACCGGTTCGTGGCCGGGTTCATCGGCTCCCCGGCCATGAACTTCATCGACGCCACCCTGGTGCGGGAGCAGGGCGCCTATTTTGTCGCGGCGGAAGGCTTCAAGGTCAGGCTGCCCGAGGTGTTTTCATCAAAGATAGCGCCCTATGCCGGGCGGCCGGTCGTCTTCGGCGTGCGGCCCGAGGACATGGCGGCGCAAGCGCCCGGGGCGGATAGCGGCAACGGCAACACCCTGGCCGCGCGTGCGGACGTGGTGGAAACCCTGGGGGCGGAAACCTTTGTGTACCTGACCTGCGGGCCCCACTCCATCGTCGCCCGCATGGAGTCCCCGGAACGCCCGCTGGCCGTGGGTCAGGCGCTTCTCGTCGAGCTGAAGATGCCCAAGACGCACCTGTTCGACCGGGAAACTTCCCAGACCATCGTTTGAAGACCACGCAACCGGAGATGTGACCACCAACCAAGACCCATCAAGGAGGGAGGCGTACCATGAGAAGGATTGCAAGCGTAGTGTCGATGGCCCTGCTGGGCGCCGTGATGATGTCCGCGACCGCTTTTGCCCAGGTCGATTGGATGCAATTCAAGGGCACCGAGATCCGGTTCCTGATGAACAAACACCCGTTCACGACCTTTATCGAACCCAAAATCCCCGAGTTCGAAAAACTGACCGGCATCAAGGTCGTCTTCGAGGTCTTCCCGGAGGATCAATATCGCAACAAGCGCACCATCGAGCTGAACGCCGGGGGCAAGCTGGACGGCTACATGATCATGCCGGGCCAGGACGATCTGTACTACTGGAAGGCGGGCTGGCTGCAGCCGCTGGACGACTACATCAAGGACCCCAAGCTGACCGACGCCGGCTGGGACCCCAAGGACTTCTTCACGAGCTTCACCAAGGCCTCGACGGTCGACGGCAAGCAGATTGGCGTGGTCATCAACGCCGAGACGTCGCTGCTGTCCTATCGCAAGGACTTGTTTGACCAGTTCAAGGTCAAGGTCCCCACAACCATGAAAGAGCTTGAGGATACCGCCAAGTTCTTCCACGGCAAGGAGGTTGACGGCAAGAAGATGGTCGGCATCACCCTGCGCGGCAAGGGCGCCGCAGCCACCTCGCAGTGGGTGGACTTCCTCTACAGCTTCGGCGGGTCCTGGACCAATGCCCAGGGCAAGTCGAACCTGGCGGCCCCCGGCAGCATCGCGGCCTTCAAGTTCTACGGCGACATCCTGAGAAATTTCGGTCCCGAAGGCGGCACCATGCTGCACTGGGCCGAGAGCACCTCCGTCTTCATGGAAGGCAAGACCGCCATGATCTACGACGCCAACGTGTTCAAGTCGCTTTACGAGAACCCCAAGGAATCCAAGGTCGCCGGCAAAGTCGGGTATGCCGTGATCCCGGCCGGCCCGGCCGGCAGCGTGCCCCACGTCTCCAACTGGAGCCTGTCCATCAACAAGAACAGCGACCCCAAGCGCCAGAAGGCCGCCTGGCTGTTCATCCAGTGGGCCACCAACAAACCAAACGCCCTGGGCGCGCTGCTGGCCGGCGTCCCGGCGGGCCGGGCCTCCGCCTGGGACTCCGCGGAATACAAGGCCGGAGACAAGCAGCCGGACTGGACGGCCGGCACCAAGAAGTCTTTTGAGCTCGGCCAGCCCCAGTGGAACCCGCCCGTCATCAACGTGCCCGAAATCCGCGATATCACCGGCCAGGTGATCGTGGACGCCATCCAGGGCAAGGACGTGGCCGAGTCGGCCAAAAAAGCAGCCGAGCTGATGGACAAGAAAATGGAGATATAGACTGGCTGTGACCTTTCAACCCTGTGGGAGCGGCATCTTGCCGCGACAGGAAGCACCTTCCTCGTCGATTGCCGTCTTGGCTGGAAGCCACTCCCACCGAAGCAAGAGCTTCATTAACCGGGGGTCATCCGGGAAAGACCCCGGCCGAAGACCCGTTGCGGGATCGCCAGGACACGAGCCCCTCGCATGAACCACACCCTCAGCGCCGCCAGCCGCTTCGTGGATCGACGCCAGTCGCTGGTTTATCCGGCGCCGGCGGTGATCGTGCTGTTTCTGATCGTGGTGCTGCCCATCGCCTTCAACCTGTATCTCGCCTTCACCAAGTGGACCGTGGGCCTGGGCCAGCCGCGATTCATCGGCCTGGACAACTTCGTCGAGCTGGTCACCGATGAGCGCGTCTGGAACGGGGTCAAGGTGATGGTGGTTTTCAGCGGCCTGAGCCTTGGCCTTGAGCTGGTGCTGGGGCTTCTCATCGCCCTGTACTTCAACCGCGAATTCAGGGGCAGCGAGGCCGTCCAGGCCATCTACATTTTCCCGTTTGCCGCGACCCCGGTGGCCGTAGCCCTGATCTGGCGGGTCATGCTCAACCCCGAGATCGGGGTGCTGAACTACCTGCTGCGCAGCATCGGCCTTCCGGGCAGCCTGTGGGTGAGCAGCGAACACACGGCGGTCCTGTCGCTGGTGATGGTGGATGTGTGGAAGTGGACCCCCATGATCACCCTCATCGTGCTGGCGGGGCTCAAATCCCTGCCGCCGGACCCCTATGAAGCCGCCCGCATCGACGGGGCCAACGCGCTGCAGATCTTCTGGTACATCACCCTGCCCCTGATCCGGCCGGTGCTGATTGCCGCCCTGATGCTGCGCTCCCTGGACAACCTGAAGGAATTCGACATGATCTACACCATCACGCAGGGCGGGCCGGGTATCGCCTCCGAGACCCTGTACCTGTATTCCTATCAGGTCGGGTTCGGCTTCTTCAAGGCCGGCTACGGCTCGGCCCTCATGGTGGTGGTGTTCATGATCGTGCTGGTGTTCAACGTGGTCATGAACCGGATGCGGCTCAGCGCACTGGACCGCTGACCGCGTGGCACGCGAGGGACGATGAGAAAACGAACCGCCATCAAGACCGCCCGGTCCGCTCTCTTCTACGCGGGCGCCGCCGCCCTGTGCGTCGGGCCGCTGTTTGTTTTTGTTTGGATGATCATGACCGGTCTTAAGACCGGCGTGCAGAACATCACCTACCCGCCGGAGTTCCTTTTCACGCCCACCCTCGAAAACTTCCAGGCGGTGTTCCAGCAGCACCATTTTTTCAGATACCTGATGAACAGTCTCATCATCGCCACCCTGGCCACGGGGCTTTCGCTGGTGCTGGGGCTGCCGGCGGCCTATTCCATCGCCAAGTACCGGCAGGGCAGGATCGGGATGATCATCCTGCTCGCCCGGATGACCCCCTTCGTGAGCTACCTGCTGCCCTGGTACATCATTTTCCGGTACCTGAAACTGATCGACACCTACACGGCGCTGACCCTGACCCACCTGATCATCACCCTGCCCATGGTGGCCTGGCTCATGGTCGCCTTTTTCGAAAGCGTGCCGGCCGAACTGGAAGACGCGGCCATGATCGACGGCTGCTCCCGCTTGAAAAGCTTCCTCATCATCGTGCTGCCCCTGGTCCGAAACGGCATCGCCACCTCGGCCATCATGGCCTTCATTTTCTCCTGGAACCAGTTCCTTTTCTCGCTGATCCTCTCCGGCCCGCAGACCAAAACCGTGCCGGTGGCCGTCTACAACTTCATATCCTACGGCAAGATCGACTGGGCCGGCATCGGTGCGGCCGCCACCCTGATCGTCCTTCCGGTCTCGGTGTTCGCTTTCTTCGTGCGCAAGACCATCGTGCAGGGGCTGACGATGGGGGCGTTGAAGGATTGATAGTAGTTATTTGGTTGTTGGGTTGTTTGGGTATTTGGAAAAAGCAATCCGAACACCCAAACACCAAACACCAAACACCAAACACCTATGGTAGCCCTTTCAGTAAACTCAAAAATCATCCAAGACGTGGGCCTCGTGATCTTCGACAAGGACGGGACCCTCATCGAGCTCTACCACTACTGGTCGCAGATGGTTGCGCTGCGCGCCCGGCTCATCTGCGAGGCGCTGGGCCTGGGCCCGGGCCTTCAAGCCGGCCTTCGCTGGGCGCTGGGGGTGGATGAGAAGACGGGACGCCTCAGGCCCGAGGGGCCGGTCGGCTTGAAGAAGCGCGAGATCGTGATCAAGGCCGCCACGGACTACCTCGAAGAGATCGGCCGCAGAGACACGCTGCGGTTCTGCGAGCAGGCCTTCGAGCAGGCCGACGAGATCTCAAGCCGCGACCTTGGCGGATTCATCCGGCCGATCCAGGGAGCGGTGCCCCTGATGAGGGCGCTGCACGATCGCGGATGCCGCGTTGCGCTGGCAACGGTCGACGTCAGCCGGCGCGCCCGGCTTGCCATGGAATTCATGGGCGCAAGCGAAACGCTCGATCTCATCGTCGGCGGGGAAGAGGTGTCCCGCTCGAAACCCGACCCCGAGATGATCCAGATCATCCTCGACCGTCTGGGGATTCCTCCATTGCAGGCCGTCATGGTCGGCGACGCCCTTAACGACGTTCAGATGGGCCTCAACGCCGGCCTCAAGGCCTCCATCGGCGTGCTGACAGGCTTAGCAACGGCCGAGCAGATGCGGGGTTTAACTTCTTATGTCGCCCAGGACGTGTCGGAGATCGCAGTAGTGTTGTAAAATGCCCGCATGACCACCTTTTTTGCTTGAGTCAAGCAAGGATCGTTGCTTGATCCAAGCAGCGCTGTTCAAGCAAAATTCATCCTGCGACCCCTTCCTGCTTGCTTGACTCCCCTATCCATACGCCTTGACAGGGCCTTTTCAAAGTAACTATAATGACCACATTCAACTGTGATCACTTTTTGACTTGCGCCGGGAGGCATTGATGCGAAACACCAGCGTAGGGATCCGGGATGCGAAGATCCATCTCAGTCGCTACTTGAAGCTCGTTCAAGAGGGGAACGAGGTGGTTATAACAGATCACGGCAGGCCGGTGGGTAAAATCGTGGCAATAGATGCCAGAGACTTGCCCTTGCAGGACCGCATTGATCGCATGGTGGCGCAAGGGGTGCTGGAGCCTTTTGCCGGCGATCGCATGCGAAAATTACCGCCGGCCCTTCCGGTTCCGCAGAGCGCAGCTCAGAGATTGCTTCAGGAGGACCGCGATGCCTGACTTGCCGGAAGTCCTATACTGGGATTCCTCTGCGGTCATATCTGCCCTTTTCAGGGACGCTAACACAAAGAGGGCGAAAACTGCCGCCGAAAGGGAAGTGCTGCATCTCCTCACCACCCTGGCATACGCTGAGGTGGCTGCTGTCCTTTCGCGCATGAGGCGAGAGAACATGCTGACGGAGATCCTTTTCCAGTCCGCGCATGAAGTGCTGGACCGGGGTCCTTGGCGCCGCATCTCGGTTTCCCCCGGATGGGCGATTATTGGGGATTTGGCGAAGAAACATTCTCTGCGAGGAGCCGATCTCTGGCACCTTGCCGCCGCGGTATCCTTGACGGATGAGTTCCCGGAGCTTTCGTTGCTGACGTTCGACCAGCAGCTCCTGACGGCAGCGAAAATTGAGAGGCTTTGCTGAAGAATAGCTTTCGGCTATGCTTGGCGGCACGGTGTGTCCACGCAGAGCCATTGGACGGCGGGGCAGCATCCGAACGTTGCCGTTATACTCTATGAGTCGCGGGCATTGCCGGACAACGAAGAAGGGCATCATGGCGGACACCTGCGTCGAAACCAACGTTCTGGATGAACTGCTGCAGCTGCTGAAGCTGGAGCAGATCGAGGAGAACATTTTTCGCGGCCAGAGCCAAGATCTCGGCTTCGGCAACGTCTACGGCGGCCAGGTGCTGGGCCAGGCGCTGTCGGCCGCCTACCAGACCGTGCCGCCGGAGCGCCGCGTCCACAGCCTGCATTCCTATTTTCTCAGGCCGGGGGACGCCCGCCGGCCAATCGTCTACAACGTCGACTGCATCCGCGACGGCAAGAGCTTCACCACCCGCAGGGTCGTGGCCGTCCAGAAGGGCCGTCCGATTTTCAATCTGGCGGCCTCCTTTCAAATCGACGAATCCGGGTTCGAACACCAGGACCAAGCGCCCTCCGTGGCGGGTCCCGATGGACTGGCTTCGGAGATAGAGTTGGCAGGCCTGATCGCCGACCAGATCCCCGTCCCCATCCGCGACAAATTCCTTTGCCGGCGGCCGATCGAGGTCCGGCCGGTGAACCCCATGAATCCCTTTGCGCCGGAGAAGCGCGAGCCGGTGCGGTACAACTGGGTCAAGGCGATTGACACGATGCCGGACGATCCGGCGATTCATCAGTACCTGCTCGCCTACGCATCCGATTACGGCCTGGTGGTGACATCGCTTTACCCCCACGGCCAGAGCTTCTGGCAGCCGGCCATGCAGGTCGCGAGCCTCGACCACGCCATGTGGTTCCACCGGCCGTTTCGCATGGACGAGTGGCTGCTCTACGCGATGCAGAGCCCCAACGCCTGCAAGGCCCGTGGCCTGGCCTTCGGAAAGGTCTACAACCGCGAAGGGATGCTGGTGGCCTCGGTGGCCCAGGAAGGGCTGATCCGCTATCGCCCACCGAAGAGCTGAGATGATGGTAAAATCGAAGTCTACTTTGAAAAAAAAGGCTTGCATGAAAATCACCATCCTCGACGACTATTTCGACACCGTCCGCACCCTCCCGTGTTTTGAAAAACTGGCCGGGCACGAAGTGACGGCCTGGAACGACCACGTTCAGGACATCGACGCCCTGGCCGCACGCCTCCTGGACACGGAGGCGCTCGTGCTGATCCGCGAGCGCACCCAAATCCGGGAGCCGCTGCTCGAGCGGCTCGGTGCGCTCCGCCTCATCAGCCAGCGCAGTGTCTACCCCCACATCGACATCGAGGCGTGCACGCGGCGCGGGGTCATCGTATCTTCCAATATGCATGCCGGCAGCCCGTGCCATGCCGCGGCCGAGCTCACCTGGGGCCTGATCATCGCGGCCCTGCGCCGGATCCCCCAGCAGATGGCCGCGCTCCGCACCGGGACCTGGCAGATCGGGGTTGGCAACAGCCTGCGCGGCAAGACTCTGGGGATCTACGGGTACGGGAGGATCGGTGCGATCGTAGCCGGCTATGGAAGAGCGTTCGGCATGCACGTGCTGGTGTGGGCGCGTGAGGCATCGCTGGAGCGCGCGCGACGGGATGGGTACGCGGTCGCGCGGAGCAAGCGCGAGTTCTTCGAGTGCGCCGACGTAGTCTCCCTGCACATGCGGCTGGTCAAGGAAACCGGGGGGATCGTCACGCGGGATGACCTGGCCTGCATGAAACCCAGTGCCCTGCTGGTCAACACCAGCCGGGCGCCGCTCATCGAACCGGGGGCCCTGGTCGAAGCGTTACGCGCCGGCCGGCCGGGCATGGCCGCGGTCGACGTTTACGAAGAGGAGCCCCTGCGCGACCCCGGCCACCCGCTGCTGAAGTTGGAAAACGCCGTGTGCACGCCGCACATCGGCTACGTGACCCGCGACGAGTACGACCTCCAGTTTTCGGACATCTTCGATCAGATCACCGCTTATGCGGCGGGTACCCCCATCAACGTAGTGAACCCGAACGCCGTTGAGGTATTGAAGGGACGGCGCGCCTCGATGCACAGCGCATAGTCGAGCTTCTTTTCGTTTTTTTGATAGATTGACCCACAACGCTTTCTTGTCTACAATGTCTTTGTCATCGCAGAGGCGACCTTATCGTTCCCTCCCATCAGTTGCCGCCTATAGGAGAAACAGAATGGCTTCTCCGCCCAATCTCAAAAAAATACTCAACGAGTACCGTCAACGACTTATTGAAATTCTGGGGTCCGACCAGGATTCGGTGCTTCTGTTTGGCTCGCAGGCCTGCGGGGATGCGGGCGGCGGCTCCGATATTGACGTCCTTTGTATTATGAAAGCACCCTTTGATTATGGCGACTTGATCCGCCGCACGTCATTGGCAACAGCCGAACTCAGTCTCGCGTATGATGTTGTCATCTCGCGTGTTTTTGTCACGCGCGAAGCATATTCATCGCAGGACAGCCCCTTCTTGATGAATGTCCGCAAAGAACAGGTGGCGGTATGCCCTCCGGCCTTGAGGCTTTGTTTGTCAAAACCAGGAAAAGCCTTGATTGGGCTGTTCAGCTTATAAACGCTGCGGAAGTCTTTCTGCGGACCTGAACATACGGGCGCTGCTTGCTGCTGCCATTCATGTACTGCACCTCTTTTATCAATCCATAAATCAGGCTCTGACACCAGTGCTCCTGCTTGGAGATCGAAGCCATAGAGTATTTTCAAAATAATGTGTAGTCAAAGAGAAGGACAATCACGGCACCACACGTAATGCAGTCTAAACTCGACAACGCAAAGCTCAAAATGTGATACCCAAAAATTCCCGTTTCAATCAAAATGAAACATAGTCGATAATCGAGATTTGACACCTGTTTCCTACACCTGTTTCCTATGATGGACACTCCTATCATGCAGCCGAACCCAAATGCCCGGCCGAGAATACTTTATGGAATGATTGGCTTTTTGCTTTTTCTATTTTGCCCAGCCACTTCATTTTCTCAGAATGAGAGTACAGCCCCTCGTGTTTTACAGGTGGGGGTGATAACAGCTTCTCCCTTATACATGAAATCGGCTGATGGCCGCTGGGAGGGATTTAGCGTCGAACTTTGGCAGGCTGTGGCTCAATACTTGAATGTGGCATTTGAATTTCGGGAATTCAGCAGCCTGGAGAATCTGTTGAGTGCCTTAGAAAAGCAGGAAATAGATGTTTTTCCTTCCTTGCCGGTCGGGGAGCGGTATGAATCTACGATGGATTTTAGCCAGTCCTATTTGAAATCGGGACTATCCATCGCGGTACCGGCAGAAGAGTCCGAATACAGATGGCTGCGCGTTTTTAAGGGAATTTTTTCAAAGCATATTTTGAAAGCGATAGGGTTTCTCGGGTTGTTGTCCATGGTAGCCGGAACAATCGTATGGCTGTTTGAAAGACGCAAGAACGACGAAATGTTCGGGGACGGCACTGCCGGGGGAATCGGGCACGGCATCTGGTGGGCGGTCGTAACAATGACCACGGTGGGCTATGGCGACAAGGCCCCCAAAACAGCCGGTGGTAGAATTGTCGCCCTTATTTGGATGCTTTTTTCAATCATTTTTATCGCCAGCTTTACCGCCAATATCACGACATCGCTGACCATAACCGAGTTAAAAGGCAAGGTCCACGGCCTCAACGACCTTTACAATTCCAAAGTCGGATCAGTATCCCAATCGGAAGGCTTTGATTTTTTGACCAAACAGGGAATCGCCGTAATTCCCTTCGAAGGGATACAAGATGGATTGGAAGCGGTTGCCAGCAGGAAGATCGATGCGTTCGTTCTGAATGAACAGGTGCTGAAGTACCTGACAAAGAAAGAGTTCCCCGGGCGCGTGCAGGTTCTGCCAGGAATCTACGACGACTATTTCGTCAGCATTGCCTTGCCGCAAAACAGCTTGCTCCGGAAGCCGATAAACAAGGCTTTATTGAAGTTGATGAAAACGGAGAGTTGGGCTGAATTGCGCCGTCGCTATATCCAATGAGACTGGATCAGGCACGGCTAAAGTTATGGTCCTTCCGTTGCCGAACCCATTGGCTGCGCGCTGCAAAGAATCACGTCTTGATTCTTGATTTTAAGCGAAAGCGGCCTTTTCATCAGGAATGGCAATTTAAGAACTGCGAAAACGTGCGATAATACAACAATCAACCAACGATATGTCCCGGGAACATGTGGTGGTCGTCATCGGCGAGGAAAATCTCCCGCCGTTTGTTTGCGCGGGAAAGGACGTGGTACAGCGACTCGTGGCCTTCTATGTGCAAGGCGCGCGACATGAAAGCCGTCTGTCAGTGAAAGGCCCTCTGGTCGACCAAAATCAATAATCAAGATTTGACACTTATTCTTCCACTTATTCTTCCACGCCAAGATCCCAGAAGGCTCCTTTCAGCCCGAGTCTGTCGAAGAGGTGTTGGATCTGGGCCGGTCCCGGCCGCTGCCAGTCGCGATCGAGGCGGCCGGCATACCATTTCTGCGCCAGTTCCCAGCACGTCTGGATCGGCATGAGGTGGCCTTCGGCCGCACCCCGCCGCTTCAGCCACCTGTCGAGATGATCCTTCGACCTGAAGGCGAGGATCGTCGCTCAGGTGAAGCCGATGTTTTCCCAGAACCGGACGGCCGGGACCATGAAGTGCACGATCCAATCCGAATCCACCGGCCGGCCAGGGCGGACCGGGAGCGCGAGCCGTTCGCGGCACTCTCCACACCCGCACGGGGTGTGCGCCACGGCATCCCTGCCGAGAATGGCGGCGATGCCGAGGACGTCCCAGACTCAGTTGCCCCAGTAGCGCTGGGTCCCGATCTCGGTCACGTAGTTCGTGGGCAGACCCGAGAACGGGTGGGCCATCCAGATCGAATGCGACCCCGGGGCGAGGGCGATGTGGTGGACGCCCGCCAGACGCTCATAGGCTCCCTCGACGTCGGCGACCGGGATGTCGAAGTGCTCGGCGCATTCGAGGGTGGTCGGCGGGCGGGAGGTTCTTGCAAACGTGCTGTAAACGTAGTGACGGACATCGGGATCGGAAGCTCTGTTGCTGGTCTCCATTCGGCAACCTCCGTTCAGGGAGCTCAACGCGCTGTTCTCACCCCTTCAGCCTCAATTTTTTTCTCCGCCTCCGCGAGCGACGCATGGCCGCTTGCCCGCACCAGGTAGTCGTAGACCTTTTCCGACAGGCTCTCTCCGCGTGCCTGCATGGCCAGCAGGTCGCGGTGGAGAAGCGTCAGGGTGCGCTCGGAATAGGTTTCGAGCTCCCCGCGCGCGTAGGTCTCGAACGAGGTCATCTGCGTTTGCGTGCCCTCATCCGTCAGCGGGCGCGCGCCGCTCATGACGGCCGGGTAGTCCCGGAACATCGCCCGCTGCCAGTCCATCTTCAGCCGGACGATTTCGTCGACGAGCGGGTTGGTGTTTTCACTTCCGATGAGCCCCTGCATGCGGGCGTACTTGCGGCGCATGAGGTTGTCCCCGCGATCCTTCGCCTGGTGCAAGTCGTCCAGGTAGCTGCCGAGCGCCTCCTCCGACCAGGGGTGGAACTGGGCGCGCCGATGCAGCTTGAAGCTCTCCGGGTGTTCCTGGCAGCTGCTCGTCGGCTGGGGGTTTACGGTGAGGAACATCTGGAGCTCGATCTCCAGAATGGCGTCGATGATGCGGTCTTTTTCGCTCATGTGGAGACCCTTGCATCCATCTATGTGCTTGTACCGCCCCTGCGTCAACATGGTCATGAATCACTTATCATGCCCCGGCGCCGGCGGCAAATGAGCTGTTCCGGCCTCGGTCATAAACCAAATGCCCCACAGCACGCTGAGGGGCATTTGGTTGAATATGCAGAATCTTGCTGATTGTACCGGATCAGAAGTCTTTGAAATCGCCTTCCTCCAGGGGGATCACTTCATCCGGCTTTTTTTGTCTGCCTTGCGTTCCGCTCGCTTTTCGGGTTTTCGCTTTTAGTTGATTTGCTGCGGACAGGCCCGTATCGCGGACCTTGGCCGCCGGTTTTTGGCCGACCCTCCTCTGAGGCGAAACCGCATCCTTCCGGAGACCGCCGCCGACCATGGCCATGAGGTCGTTCACCATGGCCCTCATCGTTTCGGCCTGGGCGCTCATCTCTTCGGAAGCGGAGGCGGATTCCTCGGCGCTGGCGGCGTTCTGCTGGGTCACCTGGTCCATCTCGGAAACCGCCTTGTTCACCTGCTCGATCCCCTGCGCCTGCTCACCGGAGGCGGCCGCGATTTCACCGACCAGGTCGGCCACCTTGTTGGCGCTCTCGTGCACCTGGCCGAAGGCATGGTCGGTGGACGCCATCAGGGCGGCCCCCCCCTTGACCTTCTTCACCGTCTCTTCGATCAGGCCGGCGGTATTTCTGGCAGCATCCGCGGCGCGCATGGCCAGGTTTCGGACCTCATCCGCCACTACTGCGAAACCGGCTCCGGCTTCGCCGGCCCGGGCGGCTTCCACGGCCGCATTCAAAGCGAGAAGGTTGGTTTGGAAAGCGATCTCGTCGATGGTCTTTATGATCTTCGAGGTGTCTTCGCTGGCCTTGGTGATGTCATCCATGGACCGGCACATCTGGGACATGGACTCCTTGGCCTGAGCCACCACCCTCTTTGTTTCTTTCATCAAATCATCGGCCTGCCGGGCGTTGTCCGCATTTTGGCGGGTCATGGAGGCCATTTCCTCCAAAGAGGCCGAAGTCTCCTCGATGGAAGCGGCCTGCTCGGAGGACCCTTCGGCCAGCTGCTGGCTGGTGGAGGAGATCTGCGAAGCGGCGGAAGCCACTTGGTCGGCCCCGTCGTTCAGGCCGGCGACGACCCGGGTGACGGGCCGGGTGATGCTGCGCCGGGTGAATAGGAAGCTTGCAACCAGGACGGCTGCCAGCGCGGCCAAAGATATCCCGCCGATCCACGCCAGGACGCCGCGGATGCTTTTCTGGATATCCTGTTTTGCCGCCTCAATCTCCCGGTTCAACTGGTCGGCTTCCGTTTTCAACCGCTGCGCCAGCTCTGCCCGACGGGCACTGACCATGGCGTCGATGTCGTCGACATAAAGCCCGGTGCCGACAATCCATCCCCACGCTTTGAAAAGCTTCACGAAGGAGAGCTTGGGTTGGGGTTTGTCCGCCCCGTATTTGGGCCACATGTAGTCGACGAAGCCTTCCCCCGACCCTTTGCCGACATTGGCAAATTCCACGAAGAGCCTCTTGCCGTTCGGGTCCTTGTTTTCGGTGAGGTCCTGGCCGTTCATCTCGGGCTTGTAGGGATGCATCACCATGCGGGGGTGCAAGTCGTTGATCCAGAAGTAGTCCTTACCCTCTGGCCCGTAGCGCAGCGACTCGATGAGGGTGAAGACCTGCTTTCGCCTGACCTCCGGGCTCAGTTTCGCATCTTTTTCGACGGTCTCGAGGATGCTCATGGCCGTCTGCACCTGGGACTTGAGGTATTCCTTTTTCAGCGCCGTCAGTTCCTCACGGAAAGCCGCGGCTTGCCGTTCACCGTCCTCCTTGATTCGCCGGAGGTTGTCCTGCCCCAGGCGCTCGATCTGGGCAATGGTTTCGTTTCCCGACTCTTGAGTTTTCCAGGTCGAAACCACGCCGGACAGCGCAGCGGTGAGAACCAGGGCCGTCGTGATGAGGATGATGATTTTGGTATTCAGGTTCATGCGATTTGCCTCCCGATGAGAGCCTCTTTACAAAATATGCAAGGGGACAGTCTGTTCAGTCGAAAAAGCGGGTGGCAGCGAAAATTCCGCCCCGAGGTAACGGCATGGCCCAACCGGGCCGGGCGAGAAAGGCACGGACCTTGCCGCTTTGATATGCTTTCGGCAATGGGCGAAGAAACTTTAATCCTGATTTTTGCCGTAGGAATGCCCGGCACGCCCCTGGCGGCGATTCAGAGGAAAGACGCGACTGCGGGAACTCTCGGGTTTAAACATGCGGCGGACCGCTGACGGCTCAAGGCTCCTTCGGAACGAGCCTGAGGGATCGCTTGCGGAGAGATGCAATGATTGAAGAAAGGAAAATGACAGCGGTGATGATCAGGCATACCAGGCTGATCGGCCGGGTGAAAAACACCGCGAAGCTGCCCCGGGAAAACATCAGCGCGGACTTGAAGTAGTACTCGATCAGCGGGCCCAGCACGAAGGCGAGCACCAGCGGGGGGGAGTCGAATTTGAGCTTTTTCATCAGGTAGCCGACGACCCCGAAGCCCAGCATGAGGTAGACATCGGTTATGCTGTTGGCCACCGAATAGGACCCCACGATGCAGAACAGCACGATCGCCGGCATCAGATACGGGTAGGGGATCCGCAGCAGTTGGACCCACAGCCCGATCAAGGGCAGGTTGAGCACCAGGAGCATGGCGTTTCCCAGGTACATGCTGGCGACCACCCCCCAGAAGATGTCCGGGTTCTTGGTGAGCAGGAGCGGCCCCGGCGTGACCCCGTGCAGGATCAGGGCGCCGAGCAAGAGCGCCATGACCACATTGGCGGGCAGCCCCAGGGTCAAGAGCGGGATGAAGGCCGACTGGGCCGCGGAGTTGTTGGCGGCCTCCGGCGCAGCCACCCCTTCGATTGCGCCGGTGCCGAATCGCTCCGGGTGCTTTGAGACGCGCTTTTCCACCGCATAGGCCACAAAGGATGAGAGCACCGCGCCGCCCCCCGGCAGGATCCCTAGGAAAAACCCGATCAGCGTCCCGCGCACCAGGGCCCATTTCGCCAGGGCCCATTCCGCGAGGCTCGGCAGCAGTCCCTTGACCTTGGTTTTGAAGACCTCGCGGTCCACGTTCTGCTCGAGGTTCAGGATGATCTCCGAAATGCCGAACAGCCCCATCACCAGAGGCACCAGCCCGACGCCGTCCATAAGCTCGGTCAACCCGAAGGTAAAGCGAGTGCTGCCCGACACCGTGTCCATCCCCACTGCCCCCAGAATGATGCCGAAGCAGGCCATCATGAGGGAGTGAATCATGGATTCGCCGGTCAGAAAACTCAACACCACCATGCCCATGCACATGAGGGAAAAATATTCGGGGGGCCCGAACTTGAGGGCGAAAAGAGCAAGCGGCGGAGCCAACAGGGTCAGGCCGACCAGGCCGAAAGTGCCGGCAATGAAGGAGGCGAAGGCCGACATCCCCAGCGCCGCGCCGGCCCTGCCTTGCCGGGCCATCTGATAGCCGTCCAGGCAGGTCATGACCGAAGCGGCTTCGCCGGGGATGTTCACCAATATCGACGTGGTGGACCCGCCGTACATGGCCCCGTAGTAGATGCCCGCCAGCATGATGATGGCCGTGACGGGCGGTACATGAAAGGTGGCGGGCAGCAGCAGCGCCATGGCCGCGGTGGGCCCCAGCCCCGGCAGCACCCCCACGAGGGTGCCGATCAGGCAGCCGAGGAAGCAATAGAAAAGGTTGACAGGCTGAAAGGCGACGGCAAAGCCGCTGATCAGCTGATGAAATAGGTCCATAGTCGTCCAGCCGGCAGGCGGGCCCCGAGCAAAACCGAAAACAGGATGTAGGTGAACGCCAAGGTCAGGCCGGACGCCACGAAGACCGTCCGCCACCGGAGCGGCTCCACGCATCTGAAGAGAAACAGGAGCAGCAGGAAAGTGGAGGCGAGGAACCCGAGGACGTCCCAAAGAAACACGTAGACGAACAAGACGGCTGCAACCAGGCCGATCCTGAGGATGTCGGCCGCGCGGAAACCGCCGGCGGCCTCGGCGACCGGTTTTTTGAGAACGGTCTGAATCAGGCCGGCGCCAGCCAGAACGGCCAGGCAGATTCCAGCCAAAAAGGGCAGGAACCCCGGCCCCGGCCGGCCGAAGGTGCCGAACCCCAGGCGGCCGGATTCGGCCGCGACGGCCAGGGCCAGCAACACCCAGACGAAATAAGTGATGAGATAGGTTTTTTTCAACGTTTACGGTTTCATGTATTTCCTGACCTGCTCCCCGGCCTCAACATACGCCTCGGCCCAGAACTTGGCGAAATCCGCAGAGTTCTGGTAAAGCACGGGCATCTCGTAGCTGACCATGGCCTTCAGGAACCCCGGATCGCTCAGGGCTTTCTGGAAGGCGTCGTGCAGAACCTTGACCCGCTCGGGGGCCATTCCCTTCGGGCCGACGATGCCGATGGGCGAGTCGTGGACCACCTTGTAGCCCGACTCCTTTACCGTGGGGACGTCCGGGAAACGCTTGACACGGTTCTCGCTGTAAACGGCGATCGGCTTCAGCTGCCCGGCCTCCACGAGCGGGATCCAGCCCGAGGTGGTGGATATGAAGTCCACGTGGCCGCCGAGCAGGGAGGCCGAGGACTCCTGGTCGCCCTTGGAGGGCAGGTGGTTGAATTTGACGCCGGCGTTGGTGGCCATCTCTTCGGCGGCGATGTGGCCGCCGGTGCCGATGCCCGAAGCCATGTAGCTTGCCTGGCCGGGGTTGGCCTTGGCGTAGTCAATGAGATCCTTCAGCGTCTTGATTTTGGAGTCGGGTTTCACCAGGACCCCGTAGAGATATCCACCGACCCGGATGATGGGGGTGACGTCCTTGACCGTGTCGAAGGCGAGCTTATTGATGTGCGCGGCCCGGTGCAGGCTCGTGACGACCACGGACAGCAGATACCCGTCCGGCTCCTTGCCGATGATGGAACCCGTTCCGACAGCCCCGCCGCCGCCCCCCTTGTTTTCCACCATAACGGGCTGGCCGAGGATCTTGCCGGCCGCTTCCGCCAGCGGCCGGATGACCACGTCGGTGGAGCCGCCCGCAGGATAGGGCACAATCAACGTAATGGGTTTGGTGGGAAATTCGGCAGCCATGGCATAGCCGCCCAGCATGATGATGGAAACTACGGAACACAGAACGATCAGGCGACCTATCAGAGATTTCATCGACGCACCTCCCTTGTTTTTTAAACTGACTAAGCGATTCCGATTTTGCTGTCAAGCAATTATCCCCGAAGAAACATCGGGGATTATTGATGAGAAAGAAAGGGAAAAAGTTGATTTGTGCATCGGCGGGTTGTGATATATGAAGATGCGTTTGCAGCGGATTCACTATCACTCGGAGGACAACGTGACATTCAGGCCCCTTTCCGATTCCGACCTCAAAAACCTCGAATCGATGGTGTCGAAAGACCGGTTTTCAACGGGTGCGTCGGTGCTCGACCTGCACGCCAAAGACCAGTCGGCGCACGCGGCCTGCCGGCCGGAGGCGGTGATCTGGCCGGAGACGGCCGCGGAAGTGGCCGCGATTCTCAAATTCGCCGGCGACCAACGCGTTCCGGTGACCGGCTGGGGGGCCGGTTCCAGCCTGGAGGGCAACCCCATCCCGGTGTGCCGCGGGCTCGTGCTCGACTTCAGCCGCATGCACCGGATCCTGGCCGTTCGCGAGGAGGATTTCCAGGCGGATGTGCAGCCCGGCGTCGTCTACCAGGACCTGAACGACAAGCTCCGGCACACCGGCCTTTTTTTCCCGCCGGACCCCGGCGCCCGGGCCACCATCGGCGGCATGATCGCCAACAACGCCAGCGGCACCCGCACGGTGCTCTACGGCTCCACGCGGGATTACGTCATGCGCCTCGTGGTCGCCCTCGCCAACGGGGAGCTGCTCGAACTCGGCACCCGGGCGAGCAAGAGCTCTTCGGGGTACAATCTCATCAGCCTCTTCGTCGGGTCCGAGGGGACGCTGGGCATCGTGGTCGAGGCGACCATGCGCCTGGTGGGCTTCCCGGCAGAGTACTCGGCCGCCGTCGCCACCTTCCCCTCGGTGCAGGCGGCCGCCCGCACGGTGTACGAGCTCAAGCGCTCGGGGCTCAACCCTGCGGCGCTCGAGTTGCTGGGGCCGGAGTGCGTCGCTCTGATGAACCAGGAGGAAAAGCTCGGGCTGGCCGTGGAGCCGACCCTGTTCCTCGAGTTTCACGGCGCAAGCACCGGCCAGCTCGCCGAGGGGCTGGATACCGCCAGGGACATCTGCGCGGGCCAGGGCTGCCGGGACTTCCGTCCGGGTCTAGGGCGGGCCGAACGCGACCGGATATTCAAGGCGCGGCACGCCTTGGGCGAGATGATCCAGCACAACCACCCGGAGCACCACATCCTCATCATGGACGTGGCGGTGCCCATCACCGGCTACGCCGAGCTGCTGGGGGCCATGCAGACCGAAGTCAAAACCCACGGCCTCATCGCCTATACCCTCAGCCATGCCGGCAACGGGAACGTGCACCTGAACATCGCCGGCCGCAAGGACGACCCTGCGGAATGGGCGCTGGTGCAGAAAGTCTCCGAGCGTCTGGTGCTGAAGGCCATCGCACTCGGCGGCACCGCCACCGGCGAGCACGGCGTGGGCCTGGGCAAACGCAAATACATGCCGGTACAGCATGGGGCAAGCCTTGCCTGGATGAAGCAGATCAAGGGGCTCTTCGACCCGCACGGGATACTCAACCCGGGCAAGATCTTCCCCGAATAAACCATTGCCCGCCGCTTGCGGCGGGCAATGGTTTATGCCGCAGGGCAAAAAAGGGGCTAAGCGCAGGCACGGCAGAGAGGTGGTGCGCCGGTTGATTTCGCTTCGTTTTTAATGGCCGGTGTGATATGAATTTTTCTCTCATTGGCCGGGCGGTTGCCGATTAGCCGACCGCACGCTTACTATCCCCCACCATGGCATCGGATACGGCCCCAGGGGCCATTGGCAGCCACATCATCAACATAAAGGAGGAGTCATGAAAAAGCTGTTGGCATTGGCGTTTCTCACTGTTTTTGCCCTTTCGGGCGCCGCGCTCGCCGCGGACACGGTTAAAATCGGCGTTTACCTGCCGCTGACCGGGCAGATGGCCTACGGAGGCCAGCTGGAGCTTGAAGGCATCCAGATGGCCCACAAGGAGGCCCCGACGGTGCTGGGCAAGAAGGTCGAACTGTTCGTGGTCGACAACAAGTCCGACAAGGTCGAGGCGGCCAACGCCGTCAAACGCCTGATCGAAAAGGAGAAAGTGGTCGCCATCATCGGCACCTATGGGTCCTCGCTCGCCATGGCGGGCGGCGAAGTCGCGGAGAAGGCCAAAATCCCCATGGTCGGCACCTCCTGCACCAACCCGCTGGTGACCCAGGGCAAGAAATACAGCTTCCGTGTCTGCTTCATCGACCCCTACCAGGGTGCGGGTGCGGCGACCTACGCGTACAGCGGCCTGAAAGCGAAGACCGCGGCCCTGCTGGTGGACGTGTCCAACGACTACTCGGTCGGCCTCGCCACCTTCTTCACCCGGTCCTTCACCAAGGTGGGCGGCCAGGTGGTGGCCAACCTGAAGTACCAGGCCGGCGACCAGGACTTCACGGCCCAGCTGACCGAGATCATCAGCAAGAAGCCGGACGTGCTGTTCATTCCCTCCTACTTTGCCGAAGGCGCCATCATCATGAAGCAGGCCAAAGAGCTCGGCGCCACGTTCCGCATCATGGGCGGCGACGCCATGGACAACCCCAAGATCGTCGAGATCGGCGGCGCGGCGGTGGAAGGGTTCGTGCACACCACCTTCCCGTACGACCCGTCCATGACCGACATGAGCCCGATCGCGAAGAAGTTCACCGAGAACTGGAAGAAGGCCTTCCCCACGAAAGAGCCCAACGTGAACGCCGCCCTGGGCTATGACACCTACCTGATGGTGCTCGACGCCATCAAGCGTGCCGGCAAGGCCGAGCCCGCCGCCATCACCAAGGCCTTGGCCTCCACCAAGGGCTTCGAAGGGGTGACCGGCAGCACCACCATCAACGCCACCCACGACGCTGAAAAGCCCGTGGGCCTGGTGCAGATCAAGGACGGCAAGAAGACCTACATCGGCAGCATCACGCCCAAGCTCTAAAAAGGAGTTTGCAAACGGCGCTTCGGGCCGTTATCCGACGCTGCATGGATCTTGAAAAAGCTCATCCCTCAGCAGCGGGACTGCGCTCCAACAGTTTTTCCATGCGCCTTGGCTGACGGCCCGACGCCTGTTTCTCCACCCCTTTGTAACCTTGCATAGGAGATCCAGATGACCTGGGCCATGTTCGTGCAGCACGCCCTGAACGGCCTGACGCTGGGCAGCCTCTACGCCCTGATCGCCATCGGCTACACCATGGTCTATGGCATCCTGCGGCTGATCAATTTCGCCCACAGCGAGATCTTCATGCTGGGCGCCTACTTCGTGCTCTGGGGCATCACGCTGCTGTACCTGCCCTGGTTCCTGGCCATCGTGGGGGCCATCATCATCACGGCCAGCATCGGCATCCTGGTGGACCGCGTGGCCTACCGCCCGCTGCGCGACGCCCCCCGGATCTCGGCCCTCATCAGCGCCATCGGCGTCTCGTTTTTTCTGCAGAACCTCACGATCGTAACCTTCGGCGCCCTCCCCCGGGAGGTCTACCGGCCCGGGTGGCTGGAAAACCCGATCCTCATGGGCGACGTCCGCGTCCTGCCCCTCACTCTTTTCGTGCCGGGGCTCTCTTTCCTGCTCATGCTGGGCCTGGTCTGGATCGTCTACAAAACCAAGCCCGGGCTGGGCATGCGTGCCATCTCCAAGGACATCGAGACCAGCTACATCATGGGGGTGCCGGTCAACCGGATCATATCGCTCACCTTCGGCATCGGCTCGGCGCTCGCCGCGGCGAGCGGCATCATGTGGGCCCTGCGCTACCCGCAGCTGCAGCCGGTCATGGGGTCGATCCCCGGGTTCAAGGCCTTCATCGCCGCCGTGTTCGGCGGCATCGGCTCGATCCCCGGGGCGGTCGTCGGCGGCATCATGCTGGGGGTGATCGAGATCATGGCCGTGGCGTTTTTGCCGGACTTGGCCGGCTACCGCGACGCGTTCGCCTTCATCCTGCTCATCGTCATTCTGCTGATCAAACCGACCGGGCTGATGGGCGAGAGGCTGGAGGACAAGGTCTGATGAGCACGAAAACCAACGCCATCCTGAACTTTCTGGCGCTTGCCGCCCTGGGGCTCTTCGTCTGGTGGGCCGAGGACAACCTGGACGGCTACATGATCCAGATCCTCAATCTTGTCGCCGTCAACATCATTCTGGCACTGAGCCTGAACCTGATCTACGGTTTCACGGGCCTGTTCAGCCTGGGCCACGCGGGATTCATGGCGATCGGCGCCTATGTCTGCTCGATCCTGATCCTCGCCCCCGAGCAGAAGGAGATGCTCTTCATCCTGGAGCCGGCTTACGACTGGGTGCAGTCCGCCCAGGCCCCGTTTTTCGTGGCGGTGGTCGCCGGCGGCCTGGTCGCGGCTCTCTTCGGGGTGTTGGTGGGCATACCGCTCCTGCGGCTCGGCGACGACTACCTCGGGATGGCCACCCTCGGTTTCGCCGAGATCGTCCGGGTCGTCGCCATCAACCTGCCGCGCGTCACTAACGGCGCGCTCGGGTTCAAGGGCATCCCGGACCATGCCGACCTCTGGTGGAATTTCGGCTGGTGCGTCCTCACCCTGTTTGTCATCATCCGGCTGATCGGCAGCAACAGCGGCAACGTCTTCAAGGCCATCCGCGACGACGAGACCGCGGCCAAAGCCATGGGGATCGATGTCTTCCGCCAAAAGCTCCTGTCCTTCACCATCGGGGCGTTCTTCGCCGGCGTGGGCGGGGCGCTGCTGGGGAGCCTGGTCGCCACCATCGACCCGAAGATGTTCACCTTCGTCCTGACCTTCAACGTGCTGATGATCGTCGTGACCGGCGGGCTGGGGTCCATCACCGGCTCGGTCCTGGCAGGCATCGTCATCACGATCCTGCTGGAATGGCTGCGGTTCGTGGAAAACCCGGTCACCTTCGGCGACTGGGAGCTGCCGGGCATCCCCGGCATGCGCATGGTGGTCTTCTCGCTGGCGCTGATCTTCATCATCCTCTTCCGCCGCGAGGGGTTCATGGGCAAGCGCGAGTTCAACTGGGACTGGGCGGTCGGACGATTCTTCAAAAAGGCGGGCCGCCATGGCATCTGACGTAATCCTGGAAACCAGGGGACTCACCATGCGCTTCGGCGGGCTGACGGCCGTGAAGAACTTCAGCGCCGCCGTCCCGCGCGGCGCCATCGTGGGCCTCATCGGGCCTAACGGCGCCGGCAAGACCACCTGCTTCAACATGATCACCGGGTTCTACCAGCCGAGCGAGGGGCAGGTGCGCTTCGAAGGGAACGACATCACGGGCACCCCGCCCCACCGGGTGTGCCGCAGCGGCATCGCCCGCACCTTTCAGAACATCCGGCTCTTCACCAACGAAACGGTGCTGGAAAACGTGATGATCGGGGGCCACCTCCGTCAGAAGACCGGCTGGTGGCAGGCGGTGCTCTGCCTGCCGGCGAACCGGCGGGAGGAGCGGGCCGTCGCCGAGCGCGCACGGGAGCTTTTGAAGGTCGTCGGCCTGGAGGAGCTCGAGGGTGAAAAGGCCAACAGCCTGCCTTACGGCGCCCAGCGCCGGCTCGAGATCGCCCGGGCGCTCGCCACCCGGCCGGCCTTCCTGCTTTTGGACGAGCCTGCGGCCGGGATGAACCCCAACGAGACCGTGGAACTCATGGGCTTCATCCGCGAGATTCGCACGAGCTTCAACCTGACGGTCCTGCTGATCGAGCACGACATGAAGGTGGTCATGGGCATCTGCGAACACATCTGGGTCCTGGACTATGGCGAAACCATCGCCGAGGGGCCGCCGGAGGCGATCAAGACGGACCCCAAGGTGATCAAGGCCTACCTGGGGGAAGAGGCGGTCCCCAATGCTTAAAATCCAGGACCTCCACGTCTACTACGGCGGCATCCACGCCCTGAAGGGGATCTCTCTCGAGGTGCCCAAGGGCAAGGTCGTCACCCTGATCGGCTGCAACGGGGCCGGCAAGAGCAGCACGCTGCGCGCCGTCTCCGGGCTGATCAAGAACAAGAAGGGGACCATCACCTACAACGGCGCCGACCTCTCCCACCGCGACCCGGTGGAAATCGTCAAGTCCGGCATCGTCATGTCGCCTGAAGGCCGGAGGATCTTCCCGCACCTGAGCGTGCTGGAGAACCTGCGGCTGGGGGCTTACAGCCGCAGCGACGAACCGCAGATCCTCAAGGACATCGGGTGGATCTTCGAGCTGTTCCCCAAGCTCAAAGACCGCAAGGACCAGAAAGGCGGGACCCTCTCGGGCGGCGAGCAGCAGATGCTGGCGCTCGGCCGCGCGCTGATGAGCGCGGCCGAGGTGGTCATGATGGACGAACCCTCCCTGGGTCTCGCCCCCATGCTGGTCAAAGAGGTCTTCGACATCATCGCCGCCATCAACCGCCAGGGCAAGACCGTGCTGCTGGTGGAGCAGAACGCCTTCGCCGCCCTCAAGATCGCCGACTACGCC
>JALOPD010000172.1 GCA_025454075.1 Desulfobacterales bacterium
TGCCCAGCAGTTTGTACTGGGTGCCGATGATCGGCACGCGGACGACGTCGATCAGGGGCAGGGTGATTTTCCGGTCCCCGTATTCCACCACGAGCCCGACGGCGCCCTTGCCGGCCGGGATTTTGCCGTCGTTGGAGGCCGGCCAGGAGAGGGCGAGCAGGTTGTGGGTCTTGGCGAACTCCTCGAAGCGCTCGTCGGCCGGCGGCTCGCCGAACCGGTACTCCAGCTTGCCGTAGGTCTTGGCGTTGAGGGCGTTCACCGTTTTCTCGATCTCGGCCGGCAGCTCCGGCATCTGCTTCAGGCCCATGAGGGGCGCGATCGAACTCAGCGCCGGGGAGAGGAACAGGTTGACCTGGATCCTGCCGGTCAGGCGCAGCAGCGCGCTGATCTTGTCGTTCATTTTCCGGACGGCCGTGGTGATCCGGTACTCCAGCCCGTCGGTCGTGGTGATGGTGGGGATCTGCTCGATCAGGTCGCCGTGGATCAGGACGAGGCCCATGTAAGCGCGCTGGAACTTGACCTCGTCCTTCTCGATCACCTGCACCTGGATCGGGTGGATGCCGTAGGTGCTGGCGAGCTTCTGGTTCTCCCTGGCGTCGGCGGGGATGTCGCCCTCCTCGGCGCTGACGTCGTAGAACCGGTAGTTGAAGAACCGGTTGGCCTGCAGGCCGTATTCCTCGAGCAGGTCGCGCAGGTACTGCTCGACGGTGTTGTAGGGCGCCGGCAGGTTGCGGCTGAAGAAGACGTTGATGGTCAGCGGCTCGGAGAGCGACGACACCACCTTCCGGCTGACCTCGGACAGGGAGTAGCTCCGGCCCCGGGTCAGGTCGAGGCGCGCGAACAGGGTGATGCCGGCCACGTTGATCAGAACGACGACCAGCAGGTACAGGCCGAACTTGAAATAGGCGGCGGACGGTTTGGGGTCAGACATGTCGACTCCTGTCAATTCTTGGCCTTCAGGACGAGCACGGTGCCGTAAAGGCCGATGAAGCACACGCTCAGAAAATAGACGACGTCCCGCGTGTCGATCACCCCCTTGGCGACGTTCTCGAAGTGGGCGTCGGCCGCCAGGTAGGCGAGGGTCTTCAAAAATGCGTGGGGGAGGAAGAAGACCATCTGGTCGACCAGGGTGAGGGCGAAACAGACCGCCAGGCCGATGATGAAGGCGACGATCTGGTTGCGGGTGAGGGCCGAGGCGAAGAGCCCGACGGCCGAAAAGGCCGCTCCCAGCAGCAGCGCGCCGAGGTAGCCGCCGACCACCGGGCCCCAGTCCAGCTCGCCCAGAAACGCCACCATGGCCGGGTAGGCCAGGGTCGGGGCCAGCATGGCCGCAACGAAGGCGACGCTGGCCATGAACTTGCCGATCACGATGTCGGTGAAGCGCAGCGGCATGGTGAGCAGGATTTCGTAGGAGCCGATGTTCAGCTCCTCTGCGAACTGGCGCATGGTGACGGCCGGCACCACGAAGGCAAAGACCACGGGCAGCAGCCGGAAGAAGCCGCGCAGGCTGGCCTGGTTGAACAGGAAGAAGGTGGAAAAGAAAAACCAGCCGGTGACCAGCAAAAAGATCGCGATCACGATGTAGGCGATGGGCGAGGCGAAATAGACGTTGAGTTCCTTGCGGCAGATGCAGAGGGCCTGGCGCATGTCAGCTCTCCTTGGTCAGTTCCCGGAAAACGGATTCGAGCGTCTGGGTTTCCTGGTGAAAGTCGAGGAGCACCCAGCTCGTCTGCCGGATGCGGCGGTAGATCTCGGCGCGCGGGTCGGCGGACGGCTCGCAGTCGAGCCGCAGCCGCAGCGGGCCGTCGTCCGGGCCCAAAACCTCCACCCGGGCCACGCCGGGGACGGACCCGATCTCCCGCCGGACGTCGTCCGCCCCGGCCTGCTCCAGCGCGAGGTGGATATGGCTGCGGCCGCCCAGGGTCTCCTTCAGCCGGGCCGTGCTGCTGTCGGCCGCGATTTTGCCGCGATGGATGATGGCCACGCGGTCGCAGGTCGCTTCGGCTTCGCTCAGGATGTGGGTGGAAAAGACCACCGTCTTGGCCTTGCCGATGCGCTTGATGATCTCGCGGATTTCGACGATCTGGTTGGGGTCCAGGCCCGAGGTGGGCTCGTCCAGGACGAGCACCTCCGGGTCGTCGATCATGGCATGGGCCAGGCCGACGCGCTGCCGGTAGCCCTTGGACAGCTCCCCGATCGGCTGGTGCATGACCTCGTCGATGCCGCACAGCCCGCCGATTTCACGGATGCGGCTCGTGCGGCGGCCGGCGTCCATGCCCCGGACGGCGGCCACGAACCGGAGGTAGTCATACACCAGCATGTCGTGGTACAAGGGGGCCGACTCCGGCAGGTAGCCCAGGATTTTTTTGATTTCCAGAAGCTGCCCGTCGATGCTATAGTCCCCCACGTGAATGCTGCCGGACGTGGGCTTCAAAAAACCGGTCAGCATGCGCAGGGTGGTCGTTTTCCCGGCCCCGTTGGGCCCCAGGAGGCCCAGGATCTCCCCCTTCTGGACGTTGAAGGAAATCCGGTCCACCGCGCACAAAGTGTTGAAGTTTTTCGTCAGGTTCTCGACTCGGATCATGGGTTATGCTCCTTGAGCGTGTCGGCCGAACCGGGTTGCCCGGGCCTTCTGCGAAATTGTCTCGGCCTCGACGCGCGGGATTTCCGGGTTCTGGGCTATAAAAAATTTAGCGCGCTCTGTCAAGTTGCGGCTCGCCGCGGCGGGCCCCCCGCTCCGCCCGACAGCGGCTCACGTCGTTATTATTTAGAGATTTGCCGGAGCAATACAACCATTTCAACTCTTTATATATAGGAGGTCAACGTCATGGGTGTCGGGAAAACTGTTTCAACACGCTGCTGCGCGGCCGCCGCGGTGCCGGCGGTCATCCTGCTTCTCTGCCTGTCGGGTTTCACCGGACCCGGCGGCGCCGGCGCCACCCCGGCCTGGGCCGCCGCCCTGGTGGAGCCGCCGATGGTCCCGGCGAGCTTCAGCGAGCTCGCCGAGGCGGTGGGGCCGGCCGTCGTGAACATCCGCACGGTGAAGACCCTCAAGGGGGGCGGGCCGGTGTTCCGCCACTTCCAGCGCGAGCCCGGCGGCCGGGACAACCCGTTCAACGAGTTCTTCGAACGGTTTTTCGGGGACGAGATGCAGCGGGAGTTCAAGCAGCCCAGTCTGGGCTCCGGCTTCATCATCGACAAGGACGGCTACGTGGTGACCAACAACCACGTGATCGAGGACGCCGACCAGATCAAGGTCAAGCTCGGCGACGAGAAGGAGTTCGATGCCCAGGTGATCGGGCGCGACCCGAGCACGGACCTGGCCCTGCTGAAGATCAAATCGAACAGCCATGATTTCCCGGTGCTCAAGCTGGGCGACTCCTCGCAGCTCAAGGTCGGCCAGTGGGTGGTGGCCATCGGCAGCCCCTTCGGCCTGGAACGCACCGTGACCGCCGGCATCGTCAGCGCCAAGGGCCGGGTGATCGGCTCCGGGCCCTACGACGACTTCATCCAGACCGACGCCTCGATCAACCCCGGCAACAGCGGCGGACCGCTGCTCAACCTGAAGGGCGAGGTCATCGGCATCAACACCGCCATCATCGCCAGCGGGCAGGGGATCGGCTTCGCCATCCCCATCAACCTGGCCCGGGGGGTCATCGACCAGCTCAAATCGGGCGGCGAGGTGACCCGCGGCTGGCTCGGCGTCGCGATCCAGGACGTCAACCAGGAGATGGCCGAGTACTACGGGATCGAAAGCAAGAAGGGCGTCTTCGTGGCCGACGTGTTCAAGGGCGACCCCGCCGACGCCGCCGGCATCAAACCCAAGGACATCATCGTCGAGGTGAACGGCCAGAAAGTGGAGACCACCCGCCAGCTCACGAGCCTGGTCGCGGCCATCCCCGTCGGCCAGAGCGCCAGGATCAAGGTGATCCGCGACGGGCAGCCCAAAACGATCAGCGTGAAGATCGCCAAGCGCGACGACGCCAAGGTGGCCTCGCGGGGCGAAGTCCCCGAAAAGCGCGACGATCAGCTGGGGCTGCGGGTCTCGGCCCTGACGCCCGAAATCGCCCAGCGCTTCAACATCCGGGAGGCGGCCGGCGTGATCGTGATCGATGTGCAGACCGGCAGCCAGGCCGATGAGGCCGGGATGCGGGTGGGCGACATCATCAAGGAGATCAACCGGCAGAGCGTCGAGTCGGTGAAGGACTACAACGAGGCCTTGAAGAAGGTCCCCAAGGACGGCAACGTCAACCTCTTCATCTGGCGTAAAAATGCCGGGTTTCTGGTGGTCAAACTGAAAAAGTAGCCTCGGTCATACGAAAAATGCCGGCCGCCCTCTTCGCCTCGCCGGCATTTTTAACCAGTAATCAAAACGCAGAAAGCCTCCGGCGGAGCCGGAGGCTTTCTGCGTTTTAATCGGTGATGGTTTTTTTCACGTCGGGGATGGTTTCGGGCTTGCCGCGGAGCATGTAGCGGCTGTCGCCGCTGCGGGCGGTGACGTTTTCGTAGACCCCGTCGTCGCGCCGGACGAGCTTGGTGAAGCCCAGGTCCTTGAGGTCGCTGTTGGTCTTGGGCGTGTTGATGTTGATGCGGGAGACCCGCTTGGCGACCGGCCCGCCGCATGTCGGGCAGCGCTGCAGGGCCGCCTCCGCCATGGACTGGCGCTGCTCAAATGTCGCCCCCCGATCACAGGGGGCGCCCAGGTGCTCGTATTCATAAATGGGCATGGATGGGTGGCCTCCTTTTTTGCAGCTTTCTACAGCGACCTTTTCGTCCGTGTCGTTTTTCCATTCTACCCCGAAAGGGTGCAAGGGGTCCAGGGGCCGAGTGAAAAAACAAGGGCCGCCTGGGCCCTTTTCCGCTTGAACCCCGCAAGCCCGCCTGTCCCCATCCCACTGCCATCATAGCAATATTTCAATCTTTTGAAAACCGCCCCGCGGTTTTCAAAAGATTAAAGTTAATTTCCAAAGGGCCGATAGGATTAACAAATTGTTTTCTGCTCGAACCATCTCGGAACCCGGTGCGGGCCGGCCGTGAGGAGGGGCGGCATTTTTATGCGGAGACGGAACCCAGCGCGATGAGTCAGACCCAGGCATCCGGCCGTTCGGAAATCGACCTCAGGATCAAGGAAGCGGAAACCTGCTACGGCATGGGGATGCTGGAGGAGGCCCTCAGCCTCTACGAGCTGGTCATCGCCTCCGGCAAGCAGATCCCCGCCCAGGCGCAGCAGGTGCTGGAGGAGAAGGTCGTGCGGCTGAAAAAGGAGATCCAGGAGCATCAGGAATCCGAAAGGAAGGGGCTTTCGGCCGAGGACATCTCCATCTTCAAGAAAACCCTTTCGGCCCAGGCGGACATCCCCGCCTTGCTCGACGGGGCCGCCGCCCTGAAAGAGCTCGGCCTGATGGAGGAGGCGGCGGCCGAATACGAGAAGCTGCTGCAGGTCGACCCCGCCGCCTGCGACTTCTCCAAATCGGACTGCACGCCGGGCAAGATCATCTGCGACTATCTCGGCTGCATCCTGGAGACCCAGGAGGCGGCGGAGGTCGTCAAGAAGGCCACCAAGACCATCTACAAGTTCAACATGGGGGACAAGGAGACGGCCCGGGTCCATTTCTGGCTCGGCCAGCAGCTGGAGAAGCGGGAGCAGCACGACCTGGCCTTCGAGCTCTACCGGGCGGCCTCCGAGATGGACGGCTCGGACGCCGAAATCCTCGCGCGCCTCAACGCCCTCAAGGGGAAGCTGTCCAACAACTCCCGCTACGACTACCTGCTGCGCAACAAGATCCTGAGCACCCACCAGCTGCAGGAGGCGCTCGCCATCGCCAAGAAGGTGAACAAGAGCGTCGACCACGTGCTGGTGGACCGGTTCAAGGTCGACATCCAGGAGCTGGGCAAATCGCTGTCGATGTACTACGGCTGCCCCTTCCGGGTTTTCGACCCGGAGACGCCGGTCCCCTTCGAGCTGATCAACAATCTCAAGAAATCCTTCCTGCTGTTCTACGTGTGGGTGCCGCTGCGCTGGGACAAGAGCGGCATCGAGATCCTGGTGGACGACCCCAAGGACCTGCGCAAGACCGACCACATCCGCGCCCTGATGGGCAACCAGAAGATCGGCATCTCCGTCGCCATCAAGGAGCACGTCGAGCGGTACATCCAGCACTTCTTCGACCCGCGGGCCGAAAAAATGGCGGAGACGCCGGTCGAAGACCTGGACCACATCATCCCCGACGTCACCTTCGAAGAGGAGGAGGACGCCCAAGACGACCGCAGCTCGCTGGACGAGTCCTCCAGCCAGGTGGTCAAATTCGTGGACCAGATCCTGGTGACCGCCTTCCGCAACAACGCCTCCGACGTCCACATCGAGCCCTCGGTCGTCACCCGCAAGACCGCCATCCGGTTCCGCACCGACGGCGTCTGCCACGAATACATCCAGGTCCCGAACGCCATGGCGCCGGCCATCATCTCGCGTTTGAAGATCATGGCCGAGTTGGACATCGCCGAAAAGCGCCTGCCGCAGGACGGCAAGATCAAGGTCCGGCGCAAAGGCATCCAGGAGTTCGAACTGCGCCTGTCCACCATGCCGACGGCCGGCCGGTTCGAGGACGCCGTGCTGCGCATTCTGACCCGCACCAGCTCGCTCAAGATCGACGAGATCGGGCTGAACGCGCGCAACCTCACGGTCCTGAAGAAGCTGATCTCGCGGCCCTACGGCATGATCCTCTGCGTGGGCCCCACCGGCTCCGGCAAGACCACGACGCTGCACGCCATCCTGGGGCACATCAACCTGCCGGGGGTGAAGATCTGGACGGCCGAAGACCCGGTGGAGATCACCCAGGCGGGGCTGCGCCAGGTGCAGGTGCGGCCGAAAATCGGCCTCGACTTCGCGCGCATCATGCGCGGGTTTCTGCGGCTCGACCCGGACATCATCATGATCGGCGAAATGCGCGACAAGGAGACCGCCACCATCGCGCTGCAGGCGGCCCTGACCGGCCACCTCGTGCTTTCGACCCTGCACACGAACAACGCCCCCGAAACCCTCACCCGGCTGCTCGAGATGGGCATGAACCCCTTGAACATATCCGACGCCTTTCTCGGGGTGCTGGGCCAGCGGCTGGTGCGCAAGCTCTGCGCCAACTGCACCGACAGCTACCACCCCGCCGCGGAGGAGTTCGAGGAGCTGCGAATGGACTACGGGGCGCAGGGCTTCGACCAGTGCGGGTACGTTTACGGCCCCGGCTTCAACCTCAAAAAATCGGCCGGCTGCGAAAAGTGCAACGGGTCCGGCTTCAGGGGCCGGGTCGGCATCCACGAGCTGATGGAGGCGACCACCGCCATCAAGGTCCTGATCAAGAAGAACGCCACCTCCTTCGAGCT
>JALOPD010000027.1 GCA_025454075.1 Desulfobacterales bacterium
TCCTCGGTTCGTTTGCAGGCCAGGCAAATGGGCTGGTGGTCGAAAACCGAAAGGACCCTCCCGCTTTTTTTTCCCAACGTTTCGCTGCAGCGCTGGCAGCGGCTGGCGCATGACAGGTTTTTTTCCCAATGCTTTTCCATTCGAAACCTCCCATTTCATCGGCGCAACGTGTCGCTGACGATCCGTTGTATAACCGGCATCATTATCACTGTCGTTCGCAGTTTCAAGAGCGGGTTTCGCACCCGAAACGCATCAGCTATCATCGCGGATCCTACTCGGTTGTTATGCTTACTCAACGAAGCACACGGAGCACATTAGGATTTGACTTGCTGATGCGGGTTGGGTATGAATATCTCTGCGCGACACGTCGTCATTCGAGATTTCTTTTCTTTGTTTACTCTTCCATCCGCAAACATCGTGGTTTCATATGCCCCACTCAATCCAAACGAGCAGTGCCCACCGGACAGGAGGCCACCATGGAGAAAAAATGGGTCTATCTCTTCGATGAGCTGGATCAGGTCAACACTTACATCGGCGGGTCGTGGGATGCGGTCCGTGGGCTGCTGGGCGGCAAGGGGGCCAACCTGGCCGAGATGGTGCGCATCGGCGTGCCCGTGCCGCCGGGGTTCACCATCACCACCGAGGCCTGCAACGAATACCTGGCCGGCGGCGGGGCCTTTCCGGAAGGCATGTGGGACCAGGCGATTTCGGGCCTTGAAAAAGTGGAGGTCTTGACCGGCAAACGCTTCGGCGACCCGCAGAACCCGCTGCTCGTGTCCTGCCGCTCGGGGGCCAAGTTTTCCATGCCGGGCATGATGGACACCGTGCTCAACATCGGCCTGAACGACGAGACCACCCAGAGCATGATCGCCCTGACCGGCAACCCGCGTTTCGTCTACGACTCCTACCGCCGGCTGATCCAGATGTTCGGCAGCGTGGTCATGGAGATCCCGGACGAGGCCTTCCAGGAAGTGCTCTCCAAAGCCCGCCGGAAGGCCAACGTCAAGACCGACCCCGAACTTTCGGCCGAGAACCTGCAGGAGGTGATCGCGGAGTTCAAGAAGATCTTCCGGCGCCTGTCCAACCGCGACTTCCCGGCCGAGCCCTACGAGCAGCTGCGTATGGCCACCGCGGCGGTCTTTGAGAGCTGGAACGGCAAGCGCGCCGTCGACTACCGCAATGCCGCCGGCATCGCCCACGACCTGGGCACAGCGGTCAACATCGTGGCGATGGTGTTCGGCAACATGGGCGACAACAGCGCCACCGGGGTCGCCATGACACGCAACGGCACGACCGGCGAGAAGGACATCGAGGGGGACTACCTCACCAACGCGCAGGGCGAGGACGTGGTCGCCGGCACCCGCATGACCAAAGAGATCAATCAGCTGATCAAGGAGATGCCCGAGGCCTACGCCGAGTTTCTCGGCATCGCCAAGCGCCTCGAGCAGCACTACCGCGACATGCAGGACGTGGAGTTCACCATCGAGCGCGGCAAGCTGTGGATGCTGCAGACGCGCAGCGCCAAGCGCTCCGCCCAGGCCGCTGTACGCGTCGCCACCGACATGGCCGAGGAGAAGCTCATCACCCGCGAGGAGGCGGTGCTGCGGGTCACCCCCGAGCAGGTGGACTTTTTCCTGCACCCCCAGTTCGACCACGTCACCAAGCAGGAGGCCAAGACCGCCGGGTCGCTGCTGGCCACGGGGCTCAACGTGTCGCCGGGGGCGGCGGTCGGCGTGGTGGCCTTCGACGCCGATCTGGCCGAGTCCTGGGGCAAGAGCGAGAAAAAGCCGGTCATCATGGTCCGGCCGGAAACCAAGCCCGACGACGTCCACGGCATGCTGGCCGCGCAGGGCATCCTGACCAGCCGCGGGGGGCGCACCAGCCACGCGGCGCTGGTGGCGCGCCAGTTCGGCAAGCCGGCCGTCGTCGGCGTTTCGGCCTTGGAGATCGACCTGAACGACCGGGTGATGAAGGTGGGCGACAAGATCGTCAAGGAGGGCGACTGGATCTCCATCGACGGCACCTCCGGGGAAGTCTACCTGGGCAAGCTCAAGGCCATGGTGCCGGACATCAAGGACCCTTGGCTGATCAAGCTCCTGCGCTGGGCCGACGAGTTCCGGCGGCTGGGCGTGCGGGCCAACGCCGACTACCCGCGCGACGCCCAGCGCGCGCGGGAATACGGCGCCGAGGGCATCGGCCTGTGCCGCACCGAGCACATGTTCTTCGAGCCCGAGCGCCTGGAGCACTTCCAGAGGATGATCATGACCGATCTGCCGAGCGAACGCCGCGAGGCCCTGGAGATCCTGCTGCCCTATCAGCGCGAGGACTTCGCGGGGCTCTTCCGGATCATGAACGGTCTGCCGGTCATCATCCGCCTGATCGACCCGCCGCTGCACGAGTTCCTGCCGAACATCAACGAGCTCATGCACCAGCTGGCCGATCTCAAGATCCGTCTGCAGCACGCGCCCAACCTGGCCGAAGTGGACAACCTGCTCGAGGGGGTCCGGCTCAAGGAGAGCCTCCTCAAGCGCGCCAAGGCCCTCGACGAATCCAACCCCATGCTCGGCATGCGCGGCGTGCGCCTGGGCATCATGATCCCCGAGCTCACCCGGATGCAGGTGCGGGCCGTGTTCGAGGCGGCCTGCCAGGTGGCGGCCGAGGGGGTCGACGTCCACCCTGAGATCATGATCCCGCTCACCAGCCATGTGCACGAGCTCAAGCGCCAGCGGGAGGTGCTGGAGGCCGAGGCGAAGAAGGTCATGGCGGAGCAGAAAATGACGGTGGAGTACAAGTTCGGCACCATGATCGAGATCCCGCGGGCGGCCCTCACGGCCGACAAGATCGCCGACTACTCGCAGTTCTTTTCCTTCGGCACCAACGACCTGACCCAGACCACCTTCGGCATCTCCCGCGACGATGCCGAGGCGAGCTTCCTGGTGCCCTACATATCGGCGGGGATCCTGCCGGACAACCCCTTCGCCACCATCGACCCGGAAGGCGTGGGCGAACTGATGCGCATGGCCATGGAAAAGGCCCGCCGGGTGAAGCCGGAACTGATGTGCGGCATCTGCGGCGAGCACGGCGGCGACCCGGAATCCATCATGCTCTGCCACAAGCTCGGGTTGGACTACGTCTCGTGCTCGCCCTTCCGGGTGCCGATCGCGCGCCTGGCGGCCGCCCACGCCGCGCTCAGGGAGCGGGTCGCCAAGGAATAGGGGCGATGAAGGCGCCCTGCGGAGGCGGAGGTTCAGGCGTGTGTCGCGAGACGCTTGTGGCTCATGGCCAACCTGGAACAGCCGTGGAGGTCGAGCATCTCTCCCCGTGGGGTGTCTTGCGCGGCATCCCCGGTGCGTCCGTGCATGTCGAGGGGACGGGTGTCTCAAGTTTCTTGAGGAGGGGCGGGCCGGGGAACTCCGGTTTGTGAAGTTAACATTCTGAAATGATGAAACTTATAAAAAAACGGCTTTTCGGATTGAACTTGGCACATCTTTTGTTCTAAATGGGATCTTCCATGTGGTTTCAACCGTTAATCAACCCAAATGATAAAGGAGGATTGAAATGAGCAAGACCGAAAAGAATCTCAAGGACGCTTTTGCCGGTGAATCCCAGGCCAACCGCAAGTACCTCGCCTTTGCCCAGAAAGCCCAGACCGAGGGCTACCCTCAAGTGGCCAAGCTCTTCCGGGCGGCGGCCGAGGCCGAGACCGTGCATGCCCACACCCACCTGCGCACCCTGAAGGGGGTCAAGAGCACCCTCGAAAACCTGAAGGAAGCTCTCGGGGGGGAGACGTACGAGTTCCAGTCCATGTACCCCCCCATGATCGAGGAGGCCAAGGCCGAGGGCAACGAGGCCGCCGTGCGCACCTTCACCTATGCCAACGAGGTGGAGAAGGTGCACGCCGCGCTTTACCAGAAGGCCATCGACAGCCTCGCCAAGCCCCAGGCGGAGGTTGACTACTACGTCTGCTCGGTGTGCGGCTACACGGTCGAGAAGGAAGCCCCGGAGGAGTGCCCGGTCTGCAAGGCCAAGAAAAAGGCTTTCATGAAGGTCGCTTGAAGTTTTCCGCCTGCGGCGGAAAACTTATGGGGGAAAAAGAAATGAAGTGCCCGGTCTGCGGCTGCCAGGAGTTTTTCGTCAAGGACCCGGAAGACGAGTTTGAAACCCGCGAGTTCAGCGTGGCCTCCGGGGAGGTCCGCTTCAGCGCGGGTGCGGCAGACGATCAGGTTTCCGGCGTCCGGGAAGCCACCGAGACCTTCTGCAACCGGTGCTCCTGGCACGGCAAGTTCCAGGAGCTGAAAAAAACGTAGCCGCCTCGTTCCTCTCCTTGCAAAAAATCGCCGGCAGCCTCACCGCCGGCGATTTTTTTTGCCGTATTCCTGAGGTCTTTGACGTTGCGCATGAGGGTCTTCTTCGTGCGAAAGGGCTCCCGGCCGGCATCGGAAACGGGAGGGAAGGCGAGGCGGCGCTGTTTTCTTCACCGAAGCCAGCGGTGTGCGTATCTTAAGGAAAGACGACCTATGCAGGCGGCGCGACGCGTGCGGCGCATCGCCGGGAATCGCGCCGGGTGTTTTCAGGAAGGAAGTAAAGGCAAAATAGCTTGAGCCGGTGGAAAAAGTTAAACGGATTCCTGACGGGTGAATCGGGCCGGCCGCGATCGGACCGCGTCGACGGCATCGCTCCTGAACCCCGGACGCTTCGGCCCTCGCTGTCTTATCGCAACCCTCAATTCCCGTCAGGGGGCTTGTCGCGGGTCAGCCGCTTTTCGATCTGCACGCCGGCCCATGTCAGGACCCCCATCCCCAGAGCGATGCCCAGGTCGCTCAGCGAGAGGGGCGTCAGGTCGAAGAACTGTTCCATGAACGGCAGGTAGATGGCCGCGAGCTGCAGCCCGAGCGTGGCCAGCGTCAGTGCCGGCATCAGCGGGTTGGCCGCGACGGCGAAGGCCGAATGCCCGGCGGCCCGCAGGCCTATCGCGTGGCCGATCTGGGTGAAACCCAGGGCCGCGAAGATCATGGTCTGCCAGGTGGTGTCCTCCGGCCGGGCCGGGTCGAAGTAGATAACGCCAAGGCCGAGTGTAACGGCCGCTATCATCGCGCCCACCCAGCTGATGTGGACCCGGGCGGCCCGGTCCAGCACGGGGGCGGCCGGTGCGCGCGGCGGCCGGCGCATGGTGTCGGCCTCGGCCGGCTCGAGCCCCAGCCCCAAGCCCATCAACCCGTCGGTCAGCAAGTTGAGCCACAGCAGCTGCAGCGGCCGCAGGGCCACGTTGATGCCGAAGAGCGGGGCCGCCAGCATCACCAGCACCTTCCCGAGGTTGCCCCCGAGGGAGAACTTGATGAAGCGCATGAGGTTGGAGTAAATGGCGCGGCCTTCCTCGACGGCGGCCGCGAGGGTGGCGAAGTTGTCGTCGAGCAGGACGATGTCGGCCGCCTCCTTGGCGACGTCCGTGCCCGTGACGCCCATGGCGACCCCGATGTCGGCCTTCCTGAGCGCCGGCGCGTCGTTGACACCATCGCCGGTCATCGCCACCACCTGGCCGCGCTGCTTGAGGGCGTCCACGATGCGCAGCTTGTCCTCGGGGGAGACCCGGGCGTAGACCGACACCTGGTCGACGACGCCGGCGAGCTCCGAGGGGCCCATGCGGTTGAGGGCTTCCCCGGTGACCGCCTCCGGCCGTTCGGACATGCCGAGGTCGCGGGCGATCGCGATGGCCGTGAGCGGGTGGTCGCCGGTGATCATGACGGGGCGGATCCCGGCGGCCCGGCAGGCGGCCACGGCCGGTTTGACCGCGGCCCGCGGCGGGTCCATCAGGCCGATCAACCCCAAAAAGACGAGCTCGCGCTCGAGGGCCGCGGCATCCCCGGCAGCGGGCGGGGCGTCGAGCGTTCGGCAGGCCACTCCCAGCACCCGCATCCCGGCCTGGGCCAGGCGGTCGTTCGTCGCGAGGATGTGCTGTCGCAGCGCAGCGGTGAGCGGCTCCGGCCGCTCGCCGGTCCAAACCCGCGTGGTCAGCGCCAACAGCCCGTCCACGGCGCCTTTGGTGAACGCCGCGTGGCCTGCCTCCATCCGCGGGAAAAGCCCTCCGGGCCCGGTTTCGTCCGTGGGAAGCCGGTGCACGGTCGTCATGCGCTTGCGGTTGGAGTCAAACGGCACCTCGGCCAGGCGCGGGGCCGCGGCCCGCAGACGTTCCGGGAACATGCCTGCGCGGGCGGCCGCCACCAGCAGGGCCCCCTCGGTGGGGTCGCCGATGGCGTGGAAGCAGCCCGGGCCGGCATCGGGCTTGAACACGGCGTCGTTGCACAGGGCCCCGGCCGCCAGCGCCAGCCGGATGGGCAGCGGCAGGTCCCAGTCGGCGGAGATGCGACATTCGTCCTCGGTCACGGTCGGCGTGCGGCGGCGCAGGGTTTCCAACAGGTCCAGCCGCTCGCCGGCCGCGTCGACCACCGTCACCGTCATGCGGTTTTCGGTGAGGGTGCCGGTCTTGTCCGAACAGATCACGGTGACGGCCCCGAGGGTCTCCACGGCCGGCAGGCTGCGGATGAGGGCGTTGCGCCGCAGCATGCGCTGGGCGCCGAGGGCGAGGGTGATGGTGACGACCGCCGGAAGCCCCTCGGGCACCACGGCCACGGCCATGCTGACCGCCGTGAGGAACATGTCGGCCAGCGGTTCGCCGACCCACCAGCCGACGAGCAGCACCAGCAGGGCCGCGACGGCGCCGCCGGCTGCCAGGGTCTTGCCGAGGCTGTCGAGGCGCTCCTGCAGCGGGGTCTTTCCCGGCGCCACGTTCTGGATGAGCGCGGCGATCTTGCCGAGTTCGGTTTTCATGCCGGTGGCCACGACCACGGCGCTGCCGCGGCCGTAGGTGACCGAGGTCCCGAGATAGGCCATGTTGCGGCGGTCCCCCAGCGGCAGCTCGGCTTCGGGGATCGCCTCCACCGTTTTTTCGACCGGCTCGGCCTCGCCGGTCAAGGCGGCCTCCTGGGTGCGCAGGCCGGCGCTCTCCAGCAGGCGCACGT
This sequence comes from Desulfobacterales bacterium, assembly GCA_025454075.1. The sequence goes on from JALOPD010000027.1 coordinate 7,017, forward strand.
CTGCAGGCACCGCGTTGCCCGCCTCCAGCAGGACGATATCGCCCGGCACCAACTCGCGGGCGGACAGCTCGCGCAGCTCCCCGCCGCGTCGGACGCGGACCACCGGCACGACCAGTTGCTTGAGCGCCGCCATGGCCCGCTCGGCGCGGTACTCCTGAACGAAGCCCAGGACGGCGAAGAGCACCACGATGGCGAGGATGGCCGCGGTTTCGGTGCCCTTCCCGAGAAAGGCCGACAGGACCCCGGCGGCGATCAGGATCAGCACCATGGTCTCGGTCAACTGCTCCCCGAGCATGGCGAAAGGCCCCTTGCCGCGGCTCTCCGTGAGCTCGTTGGACCCGTGGGAGCTCAGCCGCTCCGCCGCCTCCGCCGCCGCAAGGCCGGCAGCGGAGGCGGACCAGTGTCTCAGCACGTTTTCGGCCGATTGCGTGTGCCAGTGGGTCGCCATGATGGGATCCTAAATCATGGCGCACCGGCGATCAAGAGGAAGGCGGGCGGGTTTCGTGCTTGAGAGCGGCGACCCGGGCGGCGAGGAGGTCCGGCAGGCCCGGCTTTCCGATGTTCTCCTCGATCAGCCGCTCGAACGCGCTTCCGATGATGACCCCGTCGCAGAGGGCGCCTACGGCGGCGACCTCCTGCGGGGTCGAGATCCCGAAGCCCACGCAGACCGGCAGGCGCGTGACGGAGCGCAGTTGTTGCACCTTGCGGCCGATCTCTTCCAGCGGCAGCCCCTGGCTGCCCGTGACCCCCAGCTTGGAAACGTGGTAGATGAAGCCGGAAGCGGAGGCGGCAATCCGCTGCATGCGCTCCGGCGGGGTGGTGGGCGTCGTCAGGCGGATCAGGCACAGACGGTCGTCCGGCCACTGGGCGGTCAGCTCGCCGGACTCCTCCGGAGGCAGGTCCACCAGCAGGACGCCGTCCGCGCCGGCGTTCAGGGCGTCGCGGTGAAACGCCGCCGACCCGTAGGCGAGGATGGGGTTGTAGTAGCTGAAGACGATGATCGGGATCTGCGTGCGCCGGCGCAGCACGTCGATCATGGAGAGGACCTGGGACAGGCCGATCCCGGCCGCGAGGGCCCGGAAGGAGGAGCGCTGGATCACCGGGCCGTCCGCGGTCGGGTCCGAAAACGGCACCCCCAGTTCCAGCACGTCCAGCCCGGCCGCGCACATGGCGGAAACCAGCTTGAGCGATTCGCCCGTGTCGGGGTCGCCGGCCGTGACAAACCCCACTATGGCTTTTTCCTTGTTGGCGGCCAACTGTTCGAAAGCGGCATCGATCCGGTTCATGACGCGTGTCCCTCCTTCCCATCCCGCAGCAGCGGGGCCACGATGCCAAGGTCCTTGTCGCCGCGGCCCGAGAGGTTGACGATGAGGAGGTCCCGCTTCGGGCGCCGGCCCGCCTCCTGCATCGCCCAGGCCAGGGCGTGGGAGCTTTCCAGCGCCGGGATGATCCCCTCCAGGCGGCATAGGGCCTGGAAGGCGTGCAGGGCTTCCTCGTCCGTGACCGAGACGTAGCGGGCGCGCGCCGTCTCCTTCAGGAAGGCGTGCTCGGGGCCGACGCCCGGGTAGTCCAGACCGGCCGAGATGGAGTGGGCTTCGCGGATCTGGCCGTCGGCATCCTGCAGGACATAGGACTTGGAGCCGTGCAGCACCCCCACGCTGCCCGCGCCGAGGGCCGCCGCGTGCTTGCCGCTGCCGATGCCCTTGCCGGCCGCCTCCACCCCGATCAGCTCGACCGCTTCTTCCAGGAAGGGGTAAAACAGCCCCATGGCGTTGCTGCCGCCGCCGACGCAGGCGATGAGGGCATCCGGCGGCCGACCGGCGGCTGCATGGATCTGCTGCTTGACCTCGATGCCGATGACCTGCTGGAAATCCCGCACCATCATGGGGTAGGGGTGGGGGCCGGCCACCGAGCCGATGACGTAAAACGTGTCGCTCACCGCCTCGACCCAGTAGCGCATGGCCTCGTTCATGGCATCCTTCAGGGTGCCCGTGCCGGAGACGACCGGCACGACCTCGGCCCCCAGCAGGCGCATGCGCTGGACATTGGGGGCCTGCCGGCCGATGTCCTCCACCCCCATGAAGATGCGGCACTCCATGCCGAAGAGGGCGGCGGTGGTGGCGGTGGCCACCCCGTGCTGGCCGGCGCCGGTTTCGGCGATGAGCTTGCGCTTGCCCATCCAGCGGGCGAGCAGCGCCTGGCCGACGGTGTTGTTGATCTTGTGGGCGCCGGTGTGGGCCAGGTCCTCGCGCTTGAGATAAATGGCCGCCCCGCCCGCCTGGGCGGTCAGGCGCTCGGCCGGAAACAGGGGGGTCGGTCGCCCCGCGTAATCCCGCAGCAGGCGGGAGAGCTCCTGCTGGAACGTCGGGTCCGGCGCCATGCGGCGGTAGGCCTCCTCCAGCTCAATCACGGCCGGCATCAGGGTCTCCGCGACGTAGCGGCCGCCGAAGGGGCCGAAATGGCCGTCGGCGTCCGGCCGTCGGCCGTGCGCCTCCTTACAAAACGCGTGCGATGGGTTCATGCGAATATCCTCCTTCTTGCGCCGGCCGTAGCAACGGCCGCCATGAATTGCTTGACTTTGCGGATGTCCTTCCACCCGGGGCCGGCTTCGACGCCGGAGCTGACGTCGACCGCGTCCGGCAATGCCGCGCGAAGGGCCTGCACGGCATTTTCAGGGGTGAGCCCCCCCGCCAGGATCAGGGGGTGGCGTTCAGCGAGGGCCGCGGCGCGCCCCCAATCCCAGGCATGGGCGTTGCCGCCGGGCAGCGGCCCCTGGCCGCACTCCACAAGGTAGGCCGAGGCTGAATAATGCGGGGCCTCGTCGAGGCCGGGCGTGCGGTCGGCAAAGAGCGCCTTGATGACGAAAAGCCCCTTGCGGCGCAGCCGCTCGACCAGCACCGGCGGTTCATTGCCGTGAAGCTGGACGGCGGTGAGGCCGGCTTGGGAGGCCGTCGCCATGACGCCCTCGAAGGGCTCATCAACGAAAACACCCACACAGGAGACTTCCGGCGGAAGTGCACGCCGGATCTCCCGCGCGGCGGCGGCGGTGACGCAGCGCGGGCTCTTGGCGTAAAACACGCAGCCGACGGCGTGAACACCGGCCTGGGCGCAGGCCACAGCCTCATCCGCCCGCGTCAACCCGCAGACCTTGACCTGGACGGTCTCCCGCTTCCCCAACCTCGGCGCGGTTCGTTTCAGTTCATTGCCCGACATGCTCTTTCTCCCCCTGAAGCATTTTCAGAAAACCCGCAGGGTTTTCTGAACGGACCAGGCTTTCGCCGATCAGGAAGTTGAAGACCCCGTGGGCCTGGTAGTGCTGGATGTCTTCGCGCGTCCGGATCCCGCTCGCCGCCACGGCCACCTGGCCCGGCTGCAGCCGGGGCAGGAATTTCAGCGTGTGGCCGAGGTCGGTCTCGAAGGACTTCAAATTGCGGTTGTTGATGCCGACCAGTCGGGCGCCGGCGCGGGCGGCGGCTTCGAGGTCGGCCTCGGTGTAAATTTCCACCAGGGCCGACAGCCCCAGGGAGGAGGCCAGCCGGATCAGGTCCGCCAGCCGCTGCGGGTCAAGGATGCGCACGATCAGCAGCACCGCGTCGGCCCCCATGGCCGCGGATTCGTAGACCTGGTAGTCGCAGAAGATGAAATCCTTGCGCAGGACGGGCAGGCCGGACGATGATCGGGCCTGCTTCAGGTCCTCCGGCGACCCGCGGAAGAAATTCCCTTCGGTCAGCACCGAGATGGCGCGGGCGCCGCCGGCCGTATAGGCCTCTGCCAGTCGGCCCGGGTCGAGGTTTTCGCAGATCACCCCCTTGGAGGGCGAGGCGCGCTTGATTTCGGCGATGACGTTGACGCCCGAGGGCCCCGGGGCCCTGAGAGCGTCGTGAAACGGCCGGAGATCGCGCCGCGCCTCGGCTTCGCCCCTGAGCCGGGCGAGCGGCGCCTCGCGGCGCGCGGCGGCCACCTCCGCCTGCTTGGCCTGCACAATCCGTTCGAGTATGTCGTTTGGCAAACTTGTGCTTCCCTCTCAAGGGTCCAGGGTCCAAAGCTCAGGGTTCAAGGTGCCCAGGGTTCCAGGGGTCAAGGGAAGGATGATGGTATTTTCTCTTGAACCCTTGAAGCCTTGGACCCTTGAATCCTCTTCTTCACCCGGCCTGGCGGGTGAACTTCACCAGGTCGTCCAGCTTGCGGCGGGCCGCGCCGGAGTCGATGGACTCGGCCGCCAGGCGCATCCCCGCCTCGATGCCGTCGGTTTTGCCGGCGGCCATCAGGGCGGCGGCGGCGTTGAGCACGACCACGTCGCGGCACGCCCCTTTGCCGCCCGCGAGGACCCCCCGCGTGATCTCGGCGTTGCGGGCCGGGTCGCCGCCGGCGACCTCTGCCGGCGCCGCCCGCCGGCCCAGGAAACGCTCCGGGTCGATGTCGTAGGTGCGGATGAGGCCGTCTTTCAGCTCGGTCACGCGGGTCGGCGCGCACACCGATATCTCGTCCAGGCCGTCGAGGCCGTGCACGACGAGCGCACGCCGGGAGCCGAGCAGCCGCAGGGCCTCGGCGAACATCTCGGTCAGCTGGGGCGCGTAGACCCCGAGCAGCTGGCAGTCGGCGCCGGCCGGGTTGGTGAGGGGGCCGATCATGTTGAAGATGCTGCGGATCCCCAGCTCCTTGCGGGCGGCCGCCGCGTGCTTCATGGCGCCGTGGTAGAGGGGCGCGAAGAGAAAGCCGATGCCGATTTCGGCCACAGCCTCCTCGACGAGGTCGGGCGGGGCGTTGAGGTTGACGCCCAGCGCCTCGATGAGGTCCGCGCTGCCGCAGCGGCTGGAGACGGAGCGGTTGCCGTGCTTGGCCACGGTCACCCCGCAGCCGGCGACCACGAAGGCCGTGGTGGTCGAGATGTTGAAGGTGCCGGTGCCGTCCCCGCCCGTGCCGCAGGTGTCCACCACCGCGGGGGCGGACACCTGGATGCGGGCGGCCTTGCGGCGCATGGCGCGCGCCGCCCCGGCCAGCTCCTCGAAGGTCTCGCCCTTGGTGGCGAGCGCGGCCATGAAGGCCCCGATCAGGGCGTCCGGGACCGTGCCCGTGAAGACCTCGCCGATCATGTCGGCCATTTCGTCCGCGGTGAGGTTCTTGCGCTGGGTGATCTTTCGAAGGTGGTCGCGAAACATGGATGCCTCCCGGGAAAAAGTGCCTAAAGTGCCTAAATAGAGTGCCTATAGTGCCTAAGGTGAAAAGTGCCTAAAGTGCCTAAAATGCCTAAAGTGCCTAAAATTAAAGGAGTAAGAAGTCGCCTTAAACGGCTTCATACATAGAGCGTCTGATGGGTCATCTTCAGAAAGTTGCGCAGCAGCCGTTTGCCGACCGTGGTCATGATGGATTCGGGGTGGAACTGCAGGCCCTCGACGGGGTGGCTGCGGTGGCGGATGCCCATGATCTCCCCGTCGTCGGCCTCGGCCGTCACCTCCAGGCAGGCGGGCAGCGAGTCGCGCGCGACGGCCAGCGAGTGGTAGCGCATGGCTTGGAACGGGCTCTGGATGCCCTGGAAGAGCTCCCGGCCGTCGGCCACGACCGGCGAGGTTTTGCCGTGCATCAGCCGCCGCGCCGCCACCACCCGGCCGCCGAAGGCCAGCGCAATGGCCTGGTGCCCCAGGCAGACGCCGAGGATCGGTATGCGGCCCGCAAAGCGCTGGATGGCGGGGACTGTGATGCCGGCGTCCTCCGGGCGGCCGGGACCCGGGGAGATGACCAGGCCGCGCGGGCCGAGGGCCTCGAGCTCCTCCAGCGTGAGGCTGCTGTTGCGGGCCACGCGCACCTCGGCGCCCATCTGCATCAGGTACTGGTAGAGGTTGTAGGTGAAGGAATCGAAATTGTCGATCATGACCAGCATGGCGGGCCTCCCAGGCAAATGACTAAACTGCCTAAAATGAGCTAAATGGTCTAAAATCGGGTTGACGGTTTACCGGGCGTTTCATCTGCTCCCGGCTTCGGATTAAAGCCTAAAACCTGAAACTTAAAACCTCCACCGGCCCAAACACCAAGATACCCAAACATCCTTTCTCTATAATCTCTTCTGCGCCGTAAGCTCCAAGGCCTTCTGAAACGCCTTGGCCTTGTTCACGGTTTCCACGCGTTCACGCTCCGGGTCGGAGTCGGCCACGATGCCGGCCCCGGCCTGCACGGTGAGTTTGCCGTCCATGATGGCGGCGGTGCGGATGGTGATCGCCATGTCCATGTTGCCGCTGAAGGACAGGTATCCCGCCGCGCCGCCGTAGGGCCCGCGGGGGGCGCCCTCCAGCGCGGCGATGATCTCCATGGCGCGCACCTTGGGCGCCCCCGAGAGCGTGCCCGCCGGGAAGGTGGCGGCGAGCAGGTCCCAGGCATCCAGCCCCGAGCGCAGGTCGCAGCGGATGTTGGACACCAGGTGCATCACGTGCGAGTAGCGTTCGACCACCATCAGGTCGGTCACCTGCACCGAGCCGATCTCGGCCACCCGCCCCAGGTCGTTGCGGCCGAGGTCGACCAGCATGAGGTGCTCGGCCCGCTCCTTTTCGTCTTTCAGCAGGTCGTCGGCCAGCCGGCGGTCCTCCTGCTCCGTGCGGCCCCGCGGCCGGGTGCCGGCGATGGGCCGCAGGGTAGCGATGCCGTTTTCGAGGCGCACCATGGTTTCCGGCGAAGAGCCGACCAGCACGGTGTCGTCCAGGTGCACGAAGAAGAGATAGGGCGACGGGTTGATGTGGCGCATGGCCCGGTAAAGCCGCCAGGGATCGGGGACCTGTTCGCTGGTGAAGGGCTGGGAGATCACCGCCTGGATCACGTCACCCGCCCGGATGTGCTCCTTGACGGCGGACACCCGGGCGCGGAAATCCTCCTCGGCCACCGTCGAAGCGAGGTCGCCGCCCCCGTCGGCGGCCACCGGGGCGCGCGGCATGGGGGCGGCGATTTTCTCCAGCACGCGCTCCAGGCGCTCGCCGGCCTCCACCCAGTCGCGCTCGGGGTTGCCGTTGGGAAACGTGAGCGCCGCCAGCAGGAGCGTGTGGCGCGCGTTGTCGAAGATCAGGACCGTCTCCGGGACCATGAAGCAGGCCAGCGGCTTGTCCGCGGGCCAGCGGTTCGGGATGGCTTCGAGGAAGGAGACCATCTCGTAGTTGAGATGCCCCACCAGCCCGCCCCAGAACCGGGGCAGGCCGAAGACGTCGGCCGGGCGGTAGGGGGAAAGCAGGCCGCGCAGCACCTGGAACGGGTTGCCGCCGTGCGGGATGCTGCGCCGCGCGCCGGCCTCCTCGATTTCCACCCGGTCGGCAAAGACCCGCACCATCAGGTGGGCGGAGAACCCGAGAAAACTGTAGCGCGCCCATCGCTCGCCGCCCTCGACGCTCTCCAGCAGGAAGATCGGGCCCTTGCCTTCGTAAAAGCGGCCGAGGAGCGACACCGGCGTCAGGGTGTCGGCGAGAATCTGGGTGCACACCGGCACCACGCGGTAGGCTTCGGCGAGCCGCAGGTACTGGGTCTTGTCGGGGAAACGGGAGAGAATCATGCTACCTCCTCCTTCTTCGGAATGATCCGCATGTGGAGCCGCAAATCAAAAAGGCTGCGGGGGTTCCGCCCGCAGCCTTTTTCGGAAATAAAAAAAGGAACGCAGGCTTTCTGGAGTTGCCCACGATCCTTTGTTTCAGTTCAGTTTTTGCCGGTCGCGCAGGCTACCCCGTGGGATTGGCCCGCCACCACCATGAACAGCGTTTGAGTTTTGTGTGAGAAGGTATCCGTTTCATTTTGATTTCCACGTTGGCGCTTAGCTTACCGCTTTTAACCGGCCTGTCAACATTTTTTTAGCGGGCACCCCGCTCCGCCTCTGCGTGAGATGATGGTATTGGATATATTTACTTGCCGGAGTAATAAAACAAGGGGTTCCGGTGAAGCGCCGGTGCTTCACCGGACAAACGGGCCGGGCTCCTTAATCCGATGCGCTCTCGCATTCGCCCGGGGATGCGGTCGGCGTGATGGAATGCCGCGCCGTTTTTTTATCCGTCCCGGGCGGTGGCGACGACTCCACCCGGAACTGGCCAGCGGAGGCCGCCAGCTCTTCGGCGGTGGCGGCGTAATTCTGGGTGGCCTTGTCCATCTCGCCGACGGCCTTGTTGATCTGTTCGATCCCCAGGGCCTGCTCCTTGGAGGCCGCCGCGATGGCTGCCACCAGCTCGGCGGTCTTATCCATCGTGCCTACCACCTCTGAAAACGCCTTGGAGGTCTGGGTGACGAAGGCGCATCCCTCGCCGACGTTCATCGTGGTCCCGGAAATAAGGTCGGAGGTGTTTTTGGCCGCCTCGGCGGCGCGCATGGCCAGGGACCGGACTTCATTGGCCACCACCGCAAAGCCGGCCCCGGCGCTGCCGGCCCGCGCGGCTTCCACCGCCGCATTCAGGGCGAGGAGGTTGGTCTGGAAGGCGATCTCGTCGATGGTCTTGATGATCTTCGATGTCTCTTCGCTGGCCCTGGAAATTTTTTCCATGGACCCGGTCAGCTGGGACATCGACCGGTTGGCCTGGGTCGCCACGTTTTTGGCCGTGGTCATCAGCCGGTCGGCCGCCTGGGCGTCCTGTGCGTTGCGCTGCGTCATGGAGGCCATCTCCTCGAGGGACGCACTGGTCTCCTCCAAAGCGGACGCCTGCTCGGTGGCCGAGGAGGACAAATGGTTCGAGGCGGCGGCGATCTCGCCGATCATCTCGCGCAAGTTCTGGTTGACCAGGTTCATGCGCGCGGTCATGTGGCTGATCTCGGTGCGGCCGCGCACCTTGAGCGAGTGGCTCAGGTCGCCGCCGCGCATCCTCCCGGCAAGCTCCAGCAATCCCTGCATGGGCCGGTTGACCAGGCGTTGGAAGAGAAAATAGATGGCGAGGATCAGAGCCAGGCTGCCGACCGTGCCGATCAGGATGCTCTGGTTGCGGGACGAGCGCGCGATCTGGACCGCGGTTTCGACCGAGGTGCGCACGTGCAGGCCTCCCAGGACCTTGCGGGAGCTGCCGTGGCAGTGGTGGCAGCCGGCCTCGTTCAATATCGGTTTGAAGATGCTGATGTGCGCCGCTCCTCTGATCTCCTCATCGAAGAGCTCCCCGGCGTCCTTGCCGTCGGTGAGCATACGGTGCGCGGCCGCGGCCGCTGCCGGGCTGGTGAGGAACGCGTCCAGTTCCTTGCCGGCGGCTTCCGGGATCGTGCTGAAGGTGATGCCGCGGTTGAAATCGAAAATGGAGGCGTCCAACGACGGCACCTTTTCCTTGAGCTGACGCAGCTGCTGAACCACATCCTGGTTGCGCCCCGCACCCAGGGCGTCGAAAACGGCGCCCTCGATGGCGGCGGTCAGCATGTGGCTGCTGAGCCGGCTCTGCTCGTGGAGCGATGCATCCTGCGAGCGGATGTTGAAGCCGATCGCGGCGCCGAAGGCGGCCACCAGGATCAGGGTCAGAATGCCGACAACCTGCATCCACAACCTTTCGCGAAAAAGGATGATCGGGTTGATTTTCATTGTGGGGGCCTCATGGTTTTTTTCGCCGATCAATGCGCACCGGCGTACAAAATGGGTTTGAAACCGAAGGCGGCCACTCGATCGGGGTTGTGGCACTTGCCGCACACCTGCAGGGAAACCTTGACGCTCAGGTCGGCCGGGTCGCCGCTTTCGGCGTGGAGGCTGCCGGGACCGTGGCAGACCTCGCAGCCCGGATTCTTCAACCCGGGGGTCTCCTCGGCGGAGGTGAACCCGCCGGGCTCCCCGTAGCCGGTCGTGTGACACTTGAAGCAGTCCCTGAATTCGGAAGGGGTCAGCTTTTTCTGCATCTTTTGGATGCTGCCGAAGGACTTGGCTTTCTTGGAGTTGGCCATGAAACTGCCGTACTGGGCATCGTGGCAGCCCCGGCAGGTTTCCGAGCCGACGTAAGCGGCCTTGCTTTTCTCGGCTCCGGCGTGAAAGGCAGATGCCAGCAGGCCGATCGCGATCAGCGCGATCCACCCAAAGCGAATGGACGTGGACATGGGCAACATCCTCCGATCTTCAGAACATGTCTCTTCACACCGGGTTCCGGCGTCATTTTTGGGGAATCATTCAGGGCAACAATTCGGTCACATAGCCGTCGAGGGATTCCAACCCGAACGGCTTGACCAGCAGCCGGTCGGCATGCGCTTCCGATGCCAGTGCGGCCGGGTGCTCCCCCCAGCCGGTCATGGCGATGATGGGGGTTTTCGGATACCTTTTCTTGACGGTTGAAATCAACTCGACACCGCTCAACTCGGGCATCACCAAGTCGGTTATCACCAGGTCCACGCCGTCTTCGCTTCGATCCATTTCCGCCAGGCCTTCCGCCCCGTTGCAGGCCGTGAAAATTTCATATTTCCGGTCAAGAAAAACCTTCAAGGCCGCGACAATGTGTTCGTTGTCGTCGATGATGAGAATCCGCCGCCTCTTTCCCATGGCATCCCTCAAGTTGGGTCCCTGGATGTCCAATCGGCATTTTCTAAAAAAGCTTGAGAGAATTGCTGAGGCGCGCCCGGCATGCGTTTGGGCCCCACGTTGGGTTTCGATGCCGAGAATGGAGCTTGTTGGCCCTCTCGAATCCGGGTGCGGTTATGCGGGGTGGGGCATCGATCCGATGGCGGCCCGAAAGTGGGGGGCTCGAAAGAAGGGCAGGGGTGAGACAGAAAGTTGCCGGCGTCATGCGGTGCGGCAACCTTGCGGGCGCCGTGAGCTTTTCACAACCTTGCGGGTTTCCGAAGGGCCGTGGTTATCTCCCCCCTCCGGTTTCAAGACGGATCTCCCCCCACGACTCGCTTTTGGCATTTTGGGGCGGCTGAGTTCCCGCAGGCAGACCCGCGGGAAGGTTTCCAGAAACCGTCAGCCTCGCTCCGAGACCTCGGCTGGCGAAAAAAGATTTTACGCCGTTGGTGCGCAGGGCCGACAGCTTGCCGTGGTAACCTTTTCCTGCTTTTGAGCCGGGAAACGAGCTCAGCGTTATTCGTGAACCCGGGAGGGTCGATAGAAGCTGCGACACATGCGCCAGGACATCGAACGACGTGTTTTCGAGCTCAGCGGAGCCCGGCTTGAAAAAGATGTAAAACCGCTGTACGCTATGTTCATTGTTCTGTGTCGCTGGAACCATTTCAGGACCGGTGGCTTTCGAAGTTTCAGGCATCCCACTCGTCGCTTTGTCTTCTTCGTGCTCTGCCGATTCGATTTTCTCGACCGGCATCTTCTCCCAAGGGTCTCTTTTCCGCTCGACAGCAACCGGTCGATCGATCGCGTCCTTCAGCGATGCGGCCGCTTCCATACCCTCTGCAGATGCGCCGGCCGAGTCGCTGCTCGGGAGCGCGGAGGGCTTGCGGGCAGCCTTCTCCTCTGAGGGTTCGGGTGTTGGCTCCCCCAGGGGGGGTGGCGGCGTCGGCATTCGGCCGCTTAAGGGTTGGTCGCTGGCCGCGTCCGGCTCGCGGAGCCGGGCGTCCTCCTTGAGGACGGAGGAAAGCGACAGGTAGACCAGAAGGACAAGTGTGACGGCAGCAGCCGCTATCAGCCAGCGGAGGGGTTTTTTCGAGAGGTTCGCTGCGGGACCAGGCGCTTTGGGTGCTGCGGGGATTTCAAGAGCCTCTTCGGCGGCCGGGACGGAAACGCCGAGGGGTACGTCAAGCTCGCCGGCGCATTCGCGGATGGTCTCCGGCCCTATTTTTTCCTGTTCCCTTATGTACCCGGTCAACAAGGCCCGGTCGCAGATGATGTTGATCAGCCGCGGGGTTCCGCCCGACAACCGGTGGATTTCCCAGGCGGCTTCAGGGCTGAAAAGGTCTCTTTCAGACCCGGCGATCTTGAGCCGGTGTCGGATGTATGCCAGTGTTTCCCGGGCGTCCAGAGGGGAAAGGCGATAGCTGACGGCAATCCGCTGGCGGGTCGCCTGGTTGCGCTCGTCCATCAGCAGCCGCTCGAACTCCCCCTGCCCGACGAAGAAGATGTTGACCGGGTTTTTGTTTTCGAAGTCGATGTTGGAAAGGACCCGGATCTCGTCAAGCAGCTCATGGCTGAGCCGATGGGCCTCATCGATGATGACAAGCAGCTGTTGGTGCAACGCGTATGTGACATACAGGAACTTCTTGAATCGGGCTAAAAAGTCGGCTTTCCCCTCGAAACGACCGCCGATTTTGAATTCCGAGGAAAGGATCCGGTACAGGTCAGAAGTTTCAATGCCGGGGTCCTGAATGAAGGCCACTCGGATATGCGGGGGCAGGCCCTTTCTGAGCTGATGGATCAGGACGGTTTTCCCCGTGCCGGCATCCCCGATCAGGAGAAGGAACCTCTTGTTTTCCCGAATGGCATACTGGAGTGTCGAAAGCCCTTCCAGGTGCTTTTCACCCAACCATAGAAATTCAGGGTCGGGTTCGACCTTGAAGGGGCTCAGCCTCAGGTTGTAATAAGGGCGGTACATGGCGTTGGCCTGGTTGACGCGGCATCGGTTGCGTTCGTTAAGAACGACCGCAGTGGAAGGGTATTCTAATTTGATACCTTCCATTAGACATTGTCAAACCCTTTTGCGTGAGATGTTGGAATTTGGCATGTTTGATTGCCGGAGCAATAATAGGCTCAGGCATCGGTTTGTTGGAGGCCGGAATGAAAGGTAAATTGGCCCATTTGCTGATTTTGTTCTGCGGCGTTGTCGCCTGCGGCTGCGCAGCCGTTGTAATCGGAGCCGGTGCAGGGGCGGGAGCGGCAGCCTACCTAACGGGCAAGGTGACCAGGACCTACGACTCGGAGTACAACCAAACGGTCGGGTCCTGCATCGAAACTTTGAGTTCCCTGGGCATGCCGCTTACGGGAAAAACCTCCGACAAACTGAAGACCGTCATCTCCGCCAAGCGTGCGGATGGCACCCCCGTGACCGTGGAAGTGGTTCGGGTGGGGCCCGGCAAGACCGAGGTGGGCATCCGGACCGGGGCGGTCGGCGTCACCGAAATAACCTCCTCGGAAACAATTCAAGACATGATTCAAGCCCGGCTTGCCGAAATGAAGCTGGAAAAGCCCGCAACGGCCAAGGGGGAGACCCCGGCCATCAAGCCGGAGGAGCCTGAAAAAGCGCCCCCAACCGTCCCCGGCGGGAAAACGGCCCGGAAAAAAGAAGGCCGAACTTCGCCCGGAGGCATTGCCAAACGGCCATTGCCGGAGTCCACCATTTTTTTCGATCAGGGTTCCAACGAACTGCTCACCAGCGAAATCGCCAAATTGGATAAAATTGTCGAAACCCTTTTGAGCCGACCGGAATTGAAGGTCGTTCTGAATGGATACACAGACGCTTCGGGTTCTGCGGACTACAACCGGATGATCTCGGAGAGCCGGGCAAGCACGGTCAAAATGTATTTTGCAGGAAAAGAGGTAAATCCGACGCGCATGACCATCGTTGGCCACGGGGCGAAGAATTTTGCAGCGGGCAACGACAGCGAGGAGGGGCGGCGGATGAATCGGCGTGTCGAAATCAATCTCGTGGACAAGTAAACGGGGGGAGGCCGGTTCCGGCGGCTGCCGGTGAACGCCTTGCCTGTAGGCGCATGCCGCGAGGCTTCGCTGTCACCTGCCCTCGACCCTCTCCTTGTTTTTCAGGGTCTCTTTCGATTGCGCCGGATCCCTTCCTGCTTCCGAGATCCGAGCCTCGTAAGCTGCTCTTATCTCGTTGTGCAGCGCCTCATCGCAGTCCTCCCGGCGCGCGACCGTAAACGCAACGTGGGGCCGGCCCCTCGAATTGAAACTCTCCAGCTTCAATTCCAACTCGGGGCGTCTCTTGTTGATGGCTTGGATGATTTTGTCCATGATGAAAACATCCATGGGGGATGCGCCGTCCTCCAACACGACTCGCAGCGTCGGCACCGCCTCAAACAGCCGTTCGAATTCGCCCGCCTTGAAGTTTCTGTTTTTGGGAAACGGGATTTTCCCTTCCCGGTCGCAAAAGACATAGCTGCACTGGATCCCTTTGATCCTCCAGTCGTATTTCGTCGTGCGGCCGATCAACGCCCCCGTGAAATCGGCACCCTCGAGGTCGGCCCGGTTCAGATTGGCTTCGTATAGATTGGCTCTTGCAAAATTGGCCCCCCGGAGATCCGCATCGCTGAAGTTTTTTCCCGAGAGGTCGAGCCCGTTGAAATTCGCGCCCCTGAGTCTGGATTTTTTAAAATCAAGCTTGCCGGTGTCGATGCCGGTGAAATCCACGCCGTCAAACACCAAGCGGCTGAAATCGATTTCACTCAAGTCCACCTCGTTGAGATTGGCTTCGCTGAAATTGGTGTCGACCAGGTTCGCCCCCAGGATGTCCGCGCCGCTCAGGTTGGCGCGGGCCAGGTCGGCCCGGGTGAGGTCGGCCCCGCGGAGGTCGACCCCTCTGAGATTGGCGCCGCCGAGAGCCGCTTCGCTCAGATCGGCTCCGGCCAAATCGGCGTTTTTAAAATTCGACCCTCGGAGATCCATCCCATGAAGATTCGCCCCTTGAAGAACGGCACCGCTGAGGTTGGTTGTTTTGAGCTCCACTTTCCTCAGATCCATCCCGCTGAGATTCGCACCGCTCAGGTTCGTTCTTTTCAGGTCCGCCCCGCTGAGGTTGCCGTCGCGCATGTCCGCGCTGATCAAATCGGCCCGGCTGAGGTCGATGCCGCTGAGATCGACCTCTCTCAGATCGGCCCCGGCCAGGTTCGCGCCGCAGAGGATCGCATTTTCAAACTCGGCCTTCATCAGATCCGCCCCGGCGAGATTGGCGTTGCTGAGATCGGTCAGGCGGAAGATGGTTCCCTTGAATGTCGCATCCCGCAGGTCGGCTTTGCCGAGGTTCGAAGAGGTAAAATTGGCTTCGCTCAAATCGGCGTTTCTGAAATCCGCATGGCTCAAGTCCAACACGTGCAGATAGGTCCGGGTGAAGTCGACGCCGCGAAAATCGATTCCCTTGAAATCGGACGCTCCCAGCCCGAGTTTGAAAAAATTCTGTTTGCTGAGATCCGGGGTGATGGAGGGATGCTCCACCCGCCACTGGTTCCAGGCCGGGACCCCCTGCTTGAGGATTTTGAGATGTGCCTTGATCGCCATACGCATCCACCGGTCGTGCCCTTGGGGTTTTTCCCCTCTGATCCCGCGTGGCTTAAGGGCAGCGCCTGTTTTTATTTAGTTTTCAGGCAAACAACCAATTTTACTCAACCGTTGAGTAGAATTACTCACCGTGTTCAACGAAAAGCCGATACTGCCGTCGGGCTTTGGGAACCGCCTCTTCGAAAAGCGCAGCACCGCATCCCCTGCCTGCCAATCGTTCTGGCGATGCCCCAGTATGTAACGCACAAAAACAGGGGCGTTGTATTTTTTTCCATACGCGTTTTTCGGGTTTTGCTTGGGTTTTGTGAACCGGGGCGCAAATCGCGCCCCAACCCGGTTAAGTTCCAAGCCGCGAACTCGAAACGTTCCATGAACGCTGGGCATAAAACATAGCGACCGCTATTTAACCTTTACTGGCTTCCCCAAATCAAATTCGTCCGCACACCGAAACCGATAACCCATGGCCCGGTAACCGCGCTGGCGTTTGTCCCACATCCGCGCAAGCCGCGGCTGGTCATGTTCGACTTCATCGCTCAGAGCTTTCCGCAGCAATTCAAGATGATCTGTCCGTTCTGTCAGCGGGATGTCGCTAGTTTTCCCGAGAGTTTTGTCGTCGGCTTGTCGCAAACAAAGTCCGGCCGGCCTAAACATCTTTTCGTTTCAGCCAGCGACGCCCCGCGTCGGTCTGGCGATATTTCTGCAGACGGCTGTTGGGTTTGCCGGGGCGTCATCTCAATCAAACCTGCCGCCAAGGCAGGCTTGAGGTAGCGCTCGCGGAACGATTTTCGGTCCTGCAGGCCGAGGGCGTTCTGGATTTTCTCGCGGGCCATCTCGCCTTCCAGAATTTCCAGCAATCGTTCAACTTGGGGGGCGACTTGGGGGCGGCCGTCGAGGAAGCCGCATCGAGCACCATTTTGAGCATGAACTCGATAAACAGGGCGGAGTCGGTCCGGTCTGTACTCGCTTGCAATGCCCGGTAATACTCCGCCTGGTGCTCATGGACCAGGCTTTCGACCGGGATATCGGCGAACAGTTGATTCCAGCCCGTCAGAATGAGGGTTTGCCACAACCGTCCGACTCGACCATTACCGTCGGCAAAAGGATGGATGAACTCAAACTCGTAATGAAAGACCGATCCTTCTATCAGCGGATGCTCGTCGGTCGTCTGCAGCCACCGGAGCAGGTCTTGCATCAGAGCGGGAACGCGGCCCGCCGGCGGCGCCATGTGGATCACCTGCCCGCTGTCCATTACACGCACGCCGCCATGCCTGTAAGCACCAGACTTGTCCAACAGGCCTGCCATCAGGATGCGATGCGCTTTCAGTAAGTCCTTCTCCGCATGGGGATGCCACTGTTCGAAGCGGTCGTATGCCGCGATGGCGTTGCGTACCTCCTGGATTTCCCGCGGCGGGGCCAAGACCCGCTTTCCATCCAGAATCGCCGTGATCTGCTCTTCGCTCAGGGTGTTGCCCTCAATGGCGAGTGAGCCTTGAATGGTGCGGATGCGATTGATGCGCCGCAGCCGCAACGCTTTTTTCGTGTCGCCTTGGGCAGTCAGTCGGCCGATCGTTTCGGCGACCTCAGCCACGAGGCGCAGAATGCCCGAGGTGATCGTGTAGGGCGGTTGGTAGCTGCTCTTTTTGTTCATGTATACATCACAAACGGGGCGGTTTAACGCCCGCTCATGAAAAGGCGGGGACGCGAAGAACTTGTTTCATGGTTAGTATTTGTTTGAGGTTCGACAGAGAACCCATGGCGTTTCTCCTATGCGTAGCAGGGAAAGAAGCTTCATTCGGAGTTCTGCGCCGCCAACGTCATTGTAGTCAAGAAAACTATGCCGGTCAATGATGCAAGAACATGATGCAAAAACAAACCGCTGATCGTCCAGAAAATCTCTTCCCTAACCCATCTTAGGAGAAAGTTCGCGTGCTTGACGTCATGGAAGACCAGCGGCCGTTAAGCAGCGGTAGGAAAGAATGTTAACAGGAAAAAACGCCCCGGCTTTTATGCGTGATGCCTCCCAACCAGGGCGAGATTATTGGCTGCAGACATCGCCTCGCTCCGGTAGGCCGCCCGGGTGGCGGCCGACCGGTTGGTTCCAAGTAATTTCGATAGGACCGCGGCGGTCATCCGACGACGGCGCGGGTGGCTATCGCGCCCAGCACGACGGCGCCCCCCAACAAAGCGATGGGGGCGGGGGACTCGCCGATGACAAGGAACACCCAGAGCGGGTTGAGAACAGGCTCCAGCATCAGAATCAGGTTGGATTCGAGCGCCGGAACCTGCCGGATGCCGATGGAATAGAGCGCCGAGGCCAGGCCGGTTTGGAAAATCCCCAAATAGGCGATGATCGCGACGTCCGTCAGGCTCCAGGTTTCCTGGAACACCGATGGCAGGCCGATCAGCCCGCCCAGGCAACTGCCGATGAGGAAGATCTGGGCCGGGTGGCCCTCCTTCTGGGCGCGGGTGCACACGATCATGACTGCCAGGGCCACCCCGCCTAAAATGGCCGCCAGATTTCCGTAAAGCCCCTCAAAGGTCAGGTCCTCCCCGAAGAACAGCAGCATCCCCGCAAAGATGACGACCATCGTGATCCAATCGATCCGCCGGGGCCTTTCGCCCAAAAACCAGACACCGAAGATCAAAACATAGATGGGCGCGGTGTACTGAAGAAAGATGGCGTTAGCGGCCGTGGTCAAGCGGGTGGAAAAAATGAAAAGGAACTGGGCGCCCATGTAGCCGGCAGCGCCAGCGACCAGAAAGGGGGTGATCCGGAGGGGAACTCGGCGCATCCAGATCAGGAACACCACGCCGGCGACAATGCCCCGGGCGCTGAAGATCGAAAGCGGATGCCAGTGCAGGAGCTTGACGAACAAGCCGCTGGTGCTCCAGAGCAGCGCCGTCAGCAGCAGAAGGGCAATGGCCCGGCGACGGGAAGCGTGCGCTGCAGACATTTCAGGTCCCATGTATCCTCACCGCGGGCTCTTGTACTTGCTGGTGTTGAATCCCTCCTATCCGCTCTAATGGCCGGTGGTGGGCTTCCCAATATTTTGAAGCTGGGCGTTGATACCAGAAAGGTTTTGACAAAATCAAGAAAAACCACTTGAATCCATTATCAATCCGGCCCAATTCCAACTCAATTTAAAACGGAGCCGCGTAAGTCATCCATTTGGGGTGTGCCACCGAAAATTGAATATATCATTGGAGCCGGTTGCCCAAGGACTGATAGGCCTCCCAACTCGCGAGGAATCATGACAGTCAAATTCTTGAATCGAGGATTCTTTCAGCGTATTTTCGGTGTACCGGCGACCCCCAAACCGGCCAATCCGCAGTGCTGGAGTCTAAGCGAAGGCAAAATCACAATTGACCTAAAGCGGGCACCGGAGCTTGAGACGGTCGGCGGTGCTTTTCGTCTCGAGGGGGATGGGCTGGGCAGGCGAGTTTTGGTGGTCCATGGCGATAACGGAGCATTTTACGCTTTTCACAACCGTTGCACTCACATCGGCCACAGGCGGCTTGATCCGATCCCCGGCACTGGAACGGTCCAGTGCTGCAGCGTAGGCAAGTCCACCTACACCTACGATGGCAAGAAGGTCTTTGGACCGCCTACCGGCGCCATCGACACCTTCAAGATTGATTCGGACGGTGAGCGCCTGATCATTTACGTTGGATCGTAAAATCAGCGTCCACCATCCTGTGAGAACGCATCTCGAATTCACATCAACCGCATTTCTGCGTTTTCCGATGATCTCGGCCGGTCGGTGATTCCGACGGGGGCGGTTGGAAGATGCTTGGAATTTTACCGGTATTCTACCAGCTTCAAAGGGTGCAGATTTTCAAGTGTCTGATAAAACAGGACAAGGATGGTGGAGGCGGCGGGAGGTCATCACTGCCTTTGATTCGGTGGCACATGCTACGAGGACCACCGGCGCTTGACCGATGAAGGATTGATTCATCGACGCGCGGGCAAGCTTCTTTTTCGTTTCTGCGTTCTTAACGACGATGAACTTCCACTCCTGCCGGTTATTGGCGGAAGGCGAAAGCCGACCTGCCTCCAGTATTTTTTCGATTTTGTCGCTTTCAACCTCCTGGCCCTTGTAGGATCTGACGCTTCTCCTCCCCTTTATCGCGGTGGATACATCCATGGAATCCCTCCCCAATGCGCTCCAGCGGCCTACAGCAGGCAGAACTTTTAAAAAGCTCTACCAGCGCGTGTTCACGTTATGGAAATTACCGTTTTGGTCGCGTAAAAGACCAGAGCCGTCTTTGTCGATATATCCGCGCATGGTGCCACCATTTAGATTTTGCATAATCGTATAGCCGCTGCTGGTTTCGGTCGTGCCTTTGAACCTGTTCATCGAGTTGTAATCGAATTTTTTCTGCATTTCTATGTCCCTGGTGCTTGAGCCATAATTGTTCGAGAGGGCATCTTGTTTGAATTGCCAGCGAGGATCCCAGGCGGACGCAGATCCGGCGCATAGGGCAAACAAAGAGATTATCATCAGTCCAGCAAGGTATTTCGGGGTCTTCATATTCACCTCTGACAGGGTGAGCCGGTCTTTTCATTCTATCTCGAT
>JALOPD010000028.1 GCA_025454075.1 Desulfobacterales bacterium
GATTTCAAACAGGCGCTGGGTGTTGCCGCTCTCGCGGCCGCCGACCACGACCACGGCATCCACGGACTCCGCCAGCCGCTGCACCTCCGCCTGCCGCCTTTCGGTGGAGTCGCAGATGGTTTCGAAGACCTTGTAGTGCGGGTGGCGCCGGGCGGCCCAGTGCTTGACGGCGGTGAAGAGCCGGGTGTTTTGGGTGGTCTGGGCGACGATGATGGCTTGCTCGAATGCCGGCAGCCGCTCCAGTTCCTCGACGCCGGCCACCACGTGGCCGTGGGCACCGGCGTAGCCCAGCAGCCCGACAACCTCCGGGTGGTCCTTGTCGCCGACGATGATCACGGCGTGGTTCTGCCGGGCGTGCTTGCGGATGATGGACTGCACGCGGATGACCCGCGGGCAGGTGGCGTCGATGACCTTGTAGCCGGAGGCCTTCAGCCGCTTCTTGGTTTCGGGGGGCACCCCGTGGGCCCGTATGAGGACGGTGCCCGTGCCGCAGTCCGGGATGGTTTTGAGCGTCGAGATGTCCTTGGACTCGAGGAGCTCCAGCACCTGGGGGTTGTGGATCAGGGGGCCGTAGGTGCAGATCGGCCCGGGGTGCCGGCCGGGGGCATCCAGCACCATCTCGACGGCCCGGCGCACGCCCATGCAGAAGCCGGACATCTTGGCGACCACGATCTTCACGGGAAAAGAGAGTGCCTAAAGCGAGCTAAAGTGCCTAAAATTGAAAACACCGCCTGCGGCGGCTATCTCCCGTAACGGCAAGGCCGAATCTGCTGTCTTTCCTTCCAAACACCAAACACTCAACTACCCAAACACCCTGCTACAGCTTCGATGCACGCTGCAGCGTCCGTCTCTCCCGCTTCGGCAGGCGCCGGCCTTCCCCCTTCTTGCGGGTCGACACCCGGCGATCGAGCGGCTCCTCCGCCGAACCGTCGAAACCCTCCATCGCCGCGGCCATGGCCATGCGGGACTCGAACTCCAGGGAGTCGATCGCGGCGGCGCCGCAGGCCGCGGCGGCGCGCGCGACGGCCTGGTCCGAGCTCACCACCATGGCCTGCTCTCGCTCCTGACGGGCCATGCGGGTGATGACGCTGTCGGCGAGCTCCCCCCCGCGGGAGAACACCACGCTGATCCCTTTCACCCGGTCCCGGGGCGGGGCGAGCTCGGGGGCCCGGGCTCCGTCAAAGACCACGGTGATACGGTGCGGCTTGAGCCGGCGGTAGGCGGCGAGCTGCCCGATGAGGGCTTCCCGCCCGCGGGCGATGTCCTGGCGGTCTAACCGGCTCAGGGCCTTCGACTGTCGGATCAGGTTGTAGCCGTCGATGATGATGTGCATGCCCATGGCGGCGGGAAGAGGCTCAGGGCTTGCTCTGGCGCAGGCGCGCGATCAGCCGTTCCAGGTCGTCGTTGGTGTAGAACTCGATTTCGATGCGCCCCTGGCGGCCCGATGACCGGATGGTGACCTTGGTGCCCAGATGGCGGGCGAGGTCCTCGGACAAACTGGTCAGGTAGGATGCGTCCGAGCTTTTCAGAGACACGCGCGGTGCTTTTTTTTCAGCCTTGAGGCGGCGCATCAGCTCTTCGGTCTCGCGCACCGAAAGCCCCTTGGCGATCACCGCCCGCCAGGCGGTCAGCTGCTGGGCGGAGCTCTCGGAGGAGAGCAGGGCGCGGGCATGGCCCATGCTCAGGCCGCCGGCGACGATGCTCTCCTTGATCGGCTCCGGCAGTTGCCGCAGTCTCAGAAAATTGGCGACGGCCGAACGGCTTTTGCCCACCCGCGCCGCGGCCTGGTCCTGGGTGAGGTGGAACTGGGTGATCAAGCGGTGGTAGGCCTCCGCCTCCTCCATCGGGTTCAGGTCCGCACGCTGGATGTTCTCGACAAGGGACAGCTCCAGCAGCTGGTCGTCGCTCACGGCTTTCACCACGACCGGCACCTGGGCGAGGCCGGCCCGGCGGGATGCCCGCAGCCGGCGTTCGCCGGCGATCAGCTCGAACCCCGGTTCGCTCTTGCGAACGATGAGCGGCTGGAGGACTCCCTGCTCGCGGATCGAGCTCACCAGCTCTTCCAACTCCCTTTCGGAGAAATTGCGCCGGGGCTGGAAGCGGTTGGGCCGGATCAATCCGATGTCGCACAGGAAATAATCGTCCGAGGTGTTCGGCCCGGTATTGCCATCGGGGATGAGCGCACCCAGCCCCCTGCCCAGAGCGAGCTTCTTGCGTTTGGGGGCCGGATCCGCAGCTTGCGTTTGTTTGTCCATGGCTTACCTTATTAGATCGGCGCTTTCGCGAGAGTGATTCAAGAGTTCCTTGGCCAGTTCGACATAGCTCTGGGCACCGGGGGAGGCGGCGTCGTAGAGCAAGATGGGCTTGCCGAAGCTCGGCGCTTCTCCGAGGCGGATGTTCCGCGGCACGGTGGTTTTAAAAACGAGGTCCTTGAAGAACGTGTTGGCTTCATCGGCCACCTGATGGGAGAGGTTGGTCCGGCGGTCGAACATGGTCAGGAGGATCCCGGCGATGCTGAGCCCCGGGTTGAGGGCGCGTTTCACCCGTTTGACGGTCTGCAGCAGCTGGCCGAGGCCCTCGAGCGCGTAGTACTCGCATTGCAGGGGGATGAGCAGCGAGTCGGCGGCCGTGAGGGCGTTGACCGTGAGCAGGCTCAACGACGGCGGGCAGTCCAGGACGATGTAGTCGAAGCGGCTCCGCAGGGGCGCGATGAGTCTTTTTAAGACCGTTTCGCGGTCCGGCGCCGACATCATCTCGACCTCGAAGCCGATCAGCTCCACGTTGGACGGCAGGACCTTGAGACTGGCGATGTCGCTGCCGCGGATGAGGGTTTCGGCCGCCGCGCGCCCGAGCAGCCCGTCGTAAAGGGTGCTCTCCAGGGCGGCCTTGTCGATGCCCATTCCGGACGTGGCGTTGGCCTGGGGGTCGCAGTCGACCAGCAGGGTGCTTTTTTCGAAAACCGCCAGAGAGGCCGACAGGTTGACGGCGGTGGTGGTCTTGCCGACCCCGCCTTTCTGGTTGGCGATGCAGATGACTTTCGACATGGCACCGGGTGTATCACAAAAAGGTTTCTTTGAAAAGAATTTGAAAATATGAGATAGTGTCCAAATAAACGACAACCGCTCCGATCGACTCACGTCCGAGCGCCCGGCACCCCATTTTGCCCGGCCGTTCTTCGCACCCTTCCGGCCCGAATGCCCCCTGCCGGCTCGGATGCTGCCTGCGTCGGAAGCTTTGCCTGAAGGAACACGAACCGATGCGTTTCCCCCAACGCCGTTTCATCACCGTGTGGGCGCTCCTACTGACGATGGCGGCCGCGCTGGTCCTGCCGCCGCCGGTCCGGGCGATCACTTTCGGCGAAGAGGAGGAGCTGTCCACCGAGATGCTGCGGATCATCTTCAAGCGGCTGCCGGTGGTGGAGGACCCCTACATCACCGGCTATGTCAACCGGGTGGGGCGGCGGATCCTGGCGGTCATGCCGGAGCAGCCCTTCCGCTACCGCTTCTACGTTATCAACCAGGCCGAGTACAATGCGTTTGCCACGCCGGCCGGGCACATCTTCGTCTACAGCGGTCTCTTAGAAGCCATGGACGGCGAGGATGAGCTTGCCGGCATCCTCGGCCATGAAATTGCGCATGTCTACAGCCGGCACATTTCCCAGAAGATCGAGCTCGCCAAAAAAGTGGGCTGGGCCCAGCTGGCCGGGATGGCGGCCGGCGTATTGATCGGTGTGGCCGGCGGCGGCCCGGCGGCTGCGGGCGCGCTGACCATGGGCTCGGCCGCCACGGGGGCCACCACGCAGCTCGCCTTCAGCCGTGAAAATGAAACGCAGGCCGACCAGCTCGGCCTGAAATTCCTGACCGACGCCGGGTACGGCACCGAAGGCCTGCTGCGGGTTCTAAAGAAGATTCGCGGCAAGCAGTGGTTCGGCAAGGACCAGGTCCCCACCTACATGATGACCCACCCGGCGATCGAGGACCGCATCGCCTACGTGACCTCCTGGATCGAGGACCACAAGGCCGAGACCAAACCGACCCTCAAAACCGACCCGGCCGAGTTCGAGCGCATCCAGACCCGTTTGATCGTCGAATACAACGACGCGACGGCCGAGCTGCGCCAGTTGGAGCAGGTCCTGCAGCGCGATCCGGGAAACACCCTGGCACGCTATCGCTACGGCCTGGTGCTGGCCCGGGCCAACCGCAGCGCGGAGGCGATCACGCAGCTCAAGGAGGTGCTCGCCCGCAACGCCTTCAACCCTTACATGCTGCGCGACCTCGGGACGGTGTATTTTATGGCCGGCCGGCTCGACCAGGCGTTGAGCACGCTTGAGAGCGCCCGCAGCATGCTGCCGGCGGACCCCGACACCCTGTTTTACCTGGGGCGCACCCAGCAGGAACTGGGCCGCCGCGCCGAGGCCATTGCGCTTTACACGGACGTCGTCCAGAAAACACCGGACTACCGGGAAGCCTACTACTTCCTGGGGCAGAACCTCGGGCAGCAGGGCGCGCTCGCGGATGCCCACTACTACCTGGGCCTTTATCATTTGAGGGGCCGGGACCTCAAAACAGCGGCTGCTCAGTTCAAACAGGCCATTCGCAACACCACCGACCCCGAAAAGCGCGAGCGCGCCGAGCGGCTGCTGAAGCAGGTCGAAGACGAGATCAAAGCCGAAAAGAAAGCGCTGGAGGGGGGATGACGGCGCCATCCGGATGTCTCCCCCTCATATGAAACGAAAACGGCTTCGGAAGAAGCCGTTTTCGTTTCATGGACGGTCGAAGCGGTTGAAGTGCATTGAGAAGGTCCCGCGGCCCTGCGTCGCGGAACGCAGGGCCGTGGAGTAGCCGAACATGCGCGACAGCGCCACCGTCACGGTGATGACCTGGATGCCCGGCTTGTGGTCGATGGACTCGATTTTCCCGCCGCGGGCGTTGAGGTCGCCGATCACCTCGCCCAAAAAGGCTTCGGGCACCAGGACCTCGGCGGTCATGATGGGCTCGAGCAGGAAGGGGGTGCCGCGGGACAGGGCCTCCTTGCAGGCCATGGAGGCGGCCACGGTGAAGGCGAGTTCGCTGCTGGTTTCCCGCGGGGTCGCTCCCACCAGAACGACCGCCACGTCCACCACCGGGTAGCCGGAGACGGGCCCGCTCTCGAGGGCGGCCAGGGCGCCCCTGCGGGCGGCTTCGGCGAAGGGGCCGGGCAGGCTTTCGCCCGGGACCCTGGAAGCGTAGATCGAGCCCTTGCCGCGCGGCAGCGGGCCGACCTCGATGACGGCTTCGGCGAAGTGGCGCTGGCCGGCGATTTCGCGGTCGAAGGCGGCGCCGGCCTGGGCGTGGGCGGCGATGGCCTCCCGGTACATGACCTGGGGCCGGCCGACATTGACGTTGGTGTTGAACTCGCGCTGCATGCGGCTGGTGATGACTTCCAGGTGCAGCTCGCCCATGCCCGAGAGGATCGTCTGGCCGGTGTCCTCGTCCTTACGCACCCGCAGCGTGGGGTCTTCCGCCGTGAATTTGGCCAGGACCTCGTCCATCTTCTCCTGGTCGCTGTGGGTCTTGGGCTCGACGGCGATGGAGATGACCGGCTCATAGGCCTCGATCTTTTCGAGCAGCACCGGGTGCTCGGCCGTGCACAGGGTGTCGCCGGTCGAGGCGTCCTTGAGCCCGACCACGCCGACGATGCTGCCCGCCCCGGACTCCTCGATGCGGTCCCGCTTGTTGGCATGCATGAGCAGGATGCGCGCCACCTTCTCCTTGCGTTTCAGCGTGGGGTTGTAGAGGTCGGCCCCGGCCTTCAGTCGCCCGCCGTAGACCCGCACGAAGCAGAGCTTGCGGCCTTCCATCATCGCGACTTTGAAGATCAGCGCGGCCAGCGGGTCGGAATCCCTGGGGTGAACCTCGATGACCTCGCCGGTCTCGGGGTGCACCCCGCACGCCGCAGGGATGTCGGCGGGGCTGGGCAGGAACTGCGCCACGGCGTCGAGCAGCGGCTGGATACCCTTGTTGCGGAGGGCCGCCCCGCAAAACACCGGCACGATCTTGAGCTGGATGGTGGCGCGGCGGACGGCGGCGATCAACAGCGCCTCGTCGATCGCCGTCCCCGCCACGTAGGCCTCCATCAAGGCATCGTCATGCTCGGCCGCCGCTGCGACCAGCCGCTCGCGGTACTCCGCCGCGCTGTCGGCCATGTCGCCCGGGATCGCGTCGGTTGAAAAGACGGTTCCCAGGGAGGATTCATCCCACCGGATCTGCTGCATCCGCAGCAGATCGATCACGCCGCGGAAGTCGTCGCCGGTGCCCACGGGCAGCTGCAGGATGAGCGGGTTGGCGTTCAGCCGGCTCTTCATCATCTCGACGGTGCCGAAAAAATCGGCGCCGATTCGGTCCATCTTGTTCAGGAAGGCGATCTTGGGGACATGGTATTTGTCGGCCTGGCGCCAGACCGTCTCGGACTGGGGCTCCACGCCCTCCACGGCGCTGAAGACGCCGATGGCGCCGTCCAGCACCCGCAGGGAGCGCTCGACCTCGATGGTGAAGTCGACGTGGCCCGGGGTGTCGATGAGGTGGATCTCGATGTCCTTCCAGAGGCAGGTGGTCACCGCCGAGGTGATGGTGATGCCGCGTTCCTGTTCATCCGGCATCCAGTCCATGATGGCTTCGCCGTCGTGCACTTCGCCCAGCTTGTGGGACCGGCCCGTGTAGAACAGGACCCGCTCCGTCACCGTGGTTTTGCCGGCGTCGATGTGGGCGATGATGCCGATGTTGCGGATCGCGGCGATTTTGGTCTTCTTCATCACATAACACAGCCGGCGGCGACGGGCCCCGGCTCCCTGAAGTCATGAGCAGAATGTTCCAGCGACTCGTCTATCTAAGCCAAACGGCGATGGAAGTCAAGGAAAGGCGGGCGGTGCAGACAGGGCTCAAATGAGGGGCGCTTGCTTCTTTTATTACTCCGGCAAGTAAATATATCTAATACCATCATCTCACGCAGAGGCGGAGCGGGGTGCCCGCCGCGGCGAGCACCCCGCTCCGCCTGACATCGGCTGAAGTTGCACCTGTTTTATTGCCGGAGTAATAACTTCCGAAAACGGGGCATCCCCGCCGCAGACGGCAGGGATGCCCCGTTTCTTGAATTCGATCTACTCCAACGTGCAGCCCCGGCTGGCCGGCCCCACCAGGCGGCGGTAGCGGTCCAACAGCGTTCCTTTCTCGAGCCCGACGCGTTCCGGCAAACGCCAGTCCCGGCGCCGCTTTTCGATCTCAGCGGCCGGGACGTCGAGGTCCAGGCGGCCGGCGGGGATGTCGATCGAGATGCGGTCACCCTCCGCGACGAGAGCGATGGGGCCGCCCAGATAGGCCTCCGGCGTGACATGGCCGACGCAGGCGCCCTGGGTGGCGCCGGAGAAGCGGCCGTCGGTGACCAGCGCCACCGACGTGCCGAGCCCCATGCCGATGATGGCCGAGGTCGGCAGCAGCTGCTCGCGCATGCCGGGCCCACCCTTGGGGCCCTCGTAGCGGATGACCACCACGTCGCCGGGTTGGATCCGGCCGCCGAAAATGGCCGCGAGCGCGTCCTCCTCCTGTTCGAAGACCTTTGCCGGACCGCTGTGTCGCAGCATTTCCGGCGCCACGGCGGCTTTTTTGACCACCGCGCCTTCGGGGGCGAGGCTGCCATGCAGCACGGCCAGGCCGCCCGTCGGGCTCAAAGGGGTCTTCACCGGCCGGATGACATCCGGGTCGAGAATGCGCCGGCCGGCGAGGTTCTCGGCCATCGTGTTTCCGGTGACGGTTATGCAGTCGCCATGAATAAGCCCGTTGTCCAGCAGTTCCTTTGTCAGCGCGGGTATCCCGCCGGCGTTGTAGAAGTCGAGCGGGAAATGCCGGCCGGCGGGCTTGAGCAGGACCATGTGCGGGGTCTTGGCGGCCGCCTTGGAGAATTCCGCCAGCTCGAGCGTCAGCCCGGCCTCGGCCGCAATGGCCGGTAAATGCAGGCAGGTGTTGGTGGATCCGCCCACGGCCATGTCGACCGCGAGCGCGTTCCGGAAGGCGGCCGGGGTAAGGATGTCGCGGGGCAGGAGGTTCCTGGCGTGCAGGTCCATGATCAGGCGCCCGGCGCGGCGGGCGAGCGCCATGCGCGCGCCGGAGGTGGCCGGGGTGAGGGCGCCGTCGGGCACAGTCATGCCCAGGGCCTCGGTCATCATGTTCATGGTGTTGGCGGTGCCCATCATGGCGCAGGCGCCCGGGCCCCAGACCGCCACTTCCTCGAAGGCGGCCAGCTCCTTTGCCTCCATCTTGCCGCGCTCCACCAGCCCCTCGGCCTCCATGAGATCGTTGTAGCAGACGCGCTTGCCGCGGAAGCAGCCGGTGTCCATGGGACCGCCCGAGATCAGCAGGGCCGGGATGTTCAGCCGCGCCGCGGCCATGAGCATGCCGGGGGTGACCTTGTCGCAGTTGGTCAGGAGCACCATGGCGTCGAAGGCGTGGGACGTGATCATGATCTCGATGGAGTCGGCGATAAGCTCGCGGCTCGGCATGGGCATCCGCATGCCCTTGTGGCCCGTGGCCAAGCCGTCGCAGACGGCGATGGTCGGAAACTCGAGCGGGGTCCCGCCGGCCTCGGCAATGCCGAGCTTGATCGCCTGGCACAGGGCGTTGAGGTGGATGTGGCCGGGCATCAGCTCGTTGAAGGAGTTGACCACCGCCACCAGGGGCTTGTCCAGGTGCTCGGAGCGCCAGCCCATGGAATAGAGCAGGGAACGGTGGGTGGCGCGGTCGACGCCCTTGGTCATCTCGGAGGAGCGCAGCGGCCCGCGGGGATTCTGTTGGTTTGCCATAGCCGGGTCCTTTCGAAACGCTTCAGCCCCGGGCGTGGGTAAAACCCGGATGGCCGGGGCTGTCAAAACGTTATCAACGGGCGGAGTTGCCCGAAGGGCGCCGCCGCCTGTTGCGTCAATATCCCAGCAGGGTCTTCGGCAGCCAGGTGCTCAGCCAGGGGATATAGGTCACCATCGCCAGCACGATCAGGGAGACGAAAAACGGCTTCCAGACGGCCTTGCCCAGGCGGTCGATGCTGACGTTGCCGACCCCGCAGACCGCAAACAAGACCGCCCCCACCGGCGGCGTGACCAGCCCCAGCACGAGGTTGAGGCAGATGATGACGCCGATGTGGACCGGGTCGATGCCCATGGTGGCCGCGATCGGCGCCAGGACGGGGGTCACGATGACGATGCCGGGCGCTGTTTCAATCGGGATCCCGAGCACCAGCAGGAAAATGTTGATGAGAAACAGGATCATGTAGGGCGACGTGGTCAGTTTGGAGATCCATTCGATCAGGATCTGCGGGATCTGATCGGCCGCCACGATCCAGGAGAAGGGCTCCGAGAGCGCGATCAGCAGCATGACCATGCCGGACTCGAGCCCGGCCTGCAGCAGCACCTTGGGGAAGCTGCGCCAGGTCAGCTTGCGGTAGACGAAGACCCCCACGAGCACGGCATAGATCACGGTGACGCCGGCCGCCTCGGTGGGGGTGAACATGCCGCTCAGGATGCCGCCCATGATCAGGATGGGCATAAAAAGCGCCGGAATGGCCTTCCAGGCCGCGATCAGGATCTGCCTGGTGGGGGTCTTGGGGTCGGTGGGATAATTGCGCTTGCGGGCCACGTAGTACATGTAGACCATCAAGAAAAGGCCCAAAAGAAGCCCGGGTAAAACGCCGCCTAAAAACAGGGCGCCGACCGACACGTTGGCGGCGACCCCGTAGATAATGAACGGGATGCTGGGGGGGATGATGGGGCCCATGCAGGAGGCCACACTGGTCATGGCGGCGCCCACGTCTTCGTCGTAGCCGGCCGCCTTCATGGCCGGGATCATGACGACGCCGATGGCGACCGCGGTGGCCACGGCGGCCCCGGAGATGGCCGAGAAGATCGCGCAGGCCAGAATGGTGGCAAGCCCCAGCCCCCCCTTGATGTGCCCCAGGAGCAGGCGTGCGAAGCGCACCAGGTCCGGGGTGATGCCCCCCTCGTTCATGAGGTTGCCGGCCAGCATGAAGAGCGGGATGGCGAGCAGCGGGAACGTGGCCAGGCCGCCGAAGGTGGTCTGGATCAAGGTGGTGATCGGGATGTTGCCGGTGATGAGGGCATAGGCCATGGCCGATCCGCCCAGGGCCACGGTGATGGGCGCGGAGATGCACAAGAGCCCGATGAAGGACAAAGCGAAAACGGCGATCATGCGGCATCTCCTTTCGGCCCCAAACCGAGGAATGCAAAAAACTCCTCCAGCGTCAGGAAAAACATGATGAAGAAGCCCACCGGCAGCGCTGCATAGGGGAAGCTCATGATGAGGCCGATGGCCGGAGACGTCTGCTTCCAGTTGTAGATGGTCTGGAACAGGCCGAAGCCGAACATCATGCCGAAGAAAAACAGGGACGAGAGGTAGGCCAGGAATTTCAGTGCCCTGGCCACCCCCGGCGGCACGGATTCCACCACCGAATCCATCTTGACCTGGTAGCCTTTCTTCAGGCCCACCGCGCCCCCCAGCATCGAAGCCCACGCCAGGGAGTAGGTGGAGACCTCGCCGGACCAGGTGCTCATGCTTTGGAACACGTAGCGGCCGATGACCTCGTAGGGGATGACGATGCCGATCACGGCCATGAAAAGAATCGTCCCCCAACTCCCGATTTTCATCATCAACTCGTTGAAACCCTGCAAAGCGCGCATGTCCGGCCTCTCTGAGATGTCAGGATAAACAACGGGCGCCCTTCTGTTGATCCGAGAGGGCGCCCGTTCGTTTCATACGGGTTACTTCGCGTTCATGATGGCTTCGATGTCGGCTTTGCTGAACTGGCTGCTGAACTGCTCATAGATGGGAGCCATGGCCTTCTTGAAGCTCTCGCGGTCCACGTCGCGCACCACGGTGACGCCCTTGCTGGCGATTTCCTGAAGCTTGGCCTCTTCGGCGTCGCGGTTGGTCTTGCGCTGGAACTTGCCTGCCTCGTAGGAGGTTTTCACGAACAGCTCCTGGTCCTCCTTGGGCATGGCGTCGAAGGTCTTCTTGCTCATCAGGAAAGGGGACGGCGAATACACGTGGGCGGTCAAGGAGAAATTCTTCTGCACGTCCCAGAACTTGGAAGCGTAGTAGACGGCGATCGGGTTCTCCTGGCCGTCGATGACTTTCTGCTGCAGTGCCGTGTAGACTTCGCCCCAGGCCATCGGAGTGGGGTTCAGGCCGGCTTCCTTCCAGGCCGCCAGATGGACCTTGTTTTCCATGGTGCGGATCTTGAGCCCCTTGGCGTCTTCGACTTTCTTGACCGACACCTTGGCGTTAGTGAGGTGCCGGAAGCCGTTCTCCCAGAAGGAGAGC
This sequence comes from Desulfobacterales bacterium, assembly GCA_025454075.1. The sequence goes on from JALOPD010000028.1 coordinate 11,358, forward strand.
GCCTTTATGTTGGCTTTTTCGAAGTCGTCGAGCAGCTTGCGGCCGATGGGGCCGTCCATCACCAGATCCACGTGGGCGTTGTCGCGGAACAAGAAGGGGAAGTCCAGGATGTTGATGGAGGGGCTGAAGCCGCCCAGCGGGCCGGTGGAGGTCACGAGCAGGTCGATGGCGCCCTGCTGGATGCCCTCGGTCATCTCGCGCTCGCCCTTGCCGAGCTGGTTGCTGGGATACAGCTTGATCTCGATGCGGCCGTTGGTGCGCTCTTTGATGAGGTCGGCGAATTTCTGGGCGCCGACCATGTAGGGGTGGTCCATGCTCTGGGTGGAGGCCAGCTTCATCGTGGCCTTGTACTGCGCGGTGGCCGGGCCGGCCAGCGCAACGACCATCAGCACCGCGAGACCGAACACTAGAACTCTTTTCATTTTGATTCCTCCTTGCTGCCGATTAGGGTTGAGTGGGGACTGCAACAGTGTTGCCGATCAAGACCTAAATTTATTTTGGATCGCCGTCACCTGTCAAGCGCGTATTGCCGAATGGGAGGCCTGGGCCGTCCGGCCGCGAGAAAGGCGTTCTCCCTGTCTTCCTTTTCCGCTAAAGGCTTCCCGCTGGGAGCCGGTGGGACGAGCCCCAGCATTCGCGATATCTCCATGGCCGCTTGTTTGATCTCCTTTTCGAAGCGCCGGATGGCGGCCGGTGTGAAGCGTTGAGCGGGCCCTGAGAGGCTGATGGCGGCCACCACGGCGCCGGTGCGGTCTCTGATCGGCGCGGCGACGCACTTCACGCCGAGATCGAGCTCTTCGTTGTCCAAAGCGATGCCTCGGCTGCGGACGGCTGCCAACTCTCGCTTGAGCCGGCGCGGTTCGGTGATCGTGTGGCGTGTGTGGGCGTTCAACCCTCGGGCGGCGATCAGGCGGTCGACTTCCTCAGCCGTCATGCCGCTCATCAGGGCCTTTCCCACCCCGGTGCAGTGCATGGGGTTGCGCTGGCCGACCTGGTTGATGATGCGGATCGGATGGGAGCACTCCATCTTTTCGATGTAGAGACACTGATGTCGGTCGGCCACGCACAGGTAGCAGGTTTCCTGGACCTTTTTAACCAGGCCCGCCATGGTGGGTCTGGCCACCGAACGCAGATCCAGGCTCAGATCGGCGACGTTGCCCAGGAACAGCACCTCCGGCCCCAGCCGGTATTCGCAGCGTCGCGGCGCCACCCGGGCCAAAAACCCCTCCTTTTCGAGAGTGGCCAGAATCCGCTGCACCGAGCTTTTGTGGTATTTCAGGGACGAGGCCAGGTCTTCCGCCGTCCACACCGTGTGCTGCGGGGAAAAGCGCTTGAGAAGCCGCAAGGTCTTCACCAGCGATTTGATCGCAACGCCCTTTGTTTCAAAAGCCGGCATGTCAGGTCCCGCCGCGGTTGAGAATTATATCGATCCCGGAGGTGCCTACTTCTTTTTCTTCAACAGGTCGCGCAGCTTTTGCGATTCGACCTCGGGCATCCCGTAGCAATGCTCGGGCGCCGGGAAGCCGCCGGCCTTGACCTCCTCCTTGAAGACGTTCAGGGCCTGGACGATCTGTTCGCCGATGGCCGCGTACTTCTTGACGAACTTCGGCGTGAAGGCCTCGAACATGCCGAGCATGTCGTGGACGATGAGGCACTGGCCGTCCACGTGGGGGCCGGCGCCGATGCCGACGATCGGGATCTCCGCGCGTTCGGCGACGATCTTCCCGACTTCCGGAGGCACCGCTTCGAGCAGGATCATGCAGACACCGGCCTCCTCGAGCATCCGGGCGTCTTCGATCAGCCGCAGGGCCGCGGCCGCGTCGCGTCCCTGCGCCTTGAAGCCCCCCAGCATGGCGATGGACTGAGGGGTCAGGCCCAAATGCCCGACCACCGGCACCGTGGCCCGGATCAGCGCCTTGACGGTGTCCAACACTTCGCGGCCGCCCTCGAGCTTGACCGCATCGCAGCCGCATTCGGCCATGAAGCGGCCGGCGTTGCGCACCGCCTCCTGCGCGCAGACCTGGTAGGTCATGTAGGGCATGTCGCCGATCAGAAAGACGTTGGGAGCGCCCTTGCGGACCGCCTGGGTGTGCGGGATCAGCAGGTCCATGGTCACCGGCAGCGTGGAGTCGTATCCGAAGGTGGTCATTCCGATCGAGTCTCCGACCAGGATGATGTCGATGCCGGCTTTTTCCTCGAACTGGGCCATGGGGAAATCATAGGCCGTGAGCCAAGTGATCGGTTGCTTGGCCCGCTTTTTTTCGAGCAGGGTGTGGACGGTGACTTTTTTCACGTTGGGGACCCCTTCCATGGGTGGATTTCGATTCCAATTGGGTGGAGCGGTATCGAATCGATGGGCTTCTTTATAGAAAACGGGCGGTGGGCCGTCAAGTAAAATATCGCATTAAGAAGTTCGATATCGTATTGCGATATTCATACGATTGCCGCCGACCACGACCGGCCCCCGTCCGGTGCAAAAATTCGTCCGGCCTGTCCAGCGTAGAAGGCGGAAAATTGCAACTCCCCGGAAAAACGGTACAACTCCCTCCGCCGGTTTCGCGTCTTTTCGGCCCTCCCGCGCGCCCACCCGGTTTGACATACCCGCTGGGGTACCTATCCTTATACCAGTTGGGTGAAAGGTGCGGGCGGGAGCCCAACCACGATCGGCTTCCGAAACGACACAACCCGCCCGCGTGTGTCCAACCTGCAGAGAGGGGCTGCCATGATGATCCAATACGTGTTCATTGGCGTTTACATCGCGGCCATTCTGGGAATCATCTTCGCCGTCTTTCATGTGTCCCATCAAAGGCCAGGCGCCCACCATCGCCACGGCCATTGAGGTTTTCCCAGGTGAGAATCTGAAACACATTCTTTAAAATTCGACGTCTTGCGGTTAAAAAAAAATCGGGAGCCGTGTCGGCCCCCGATTTTTTTTGAAAAAAGTGGTGGAGCTGAGGGGGATCGAACCCCTGGCCTCATGAATGCCATTCATGCGCTCTCCCAGCTGAGCTACAGCCCCGGTAAAAATCCTTTTTTAGCTAACAAAGATGCAAAACCATGTCAACAGTTATTTCGCCCAAAGCTGTTGACAAAAGATGCCGTGAAAAATAAAATCAACATTTTGAAAATAATGCAATCCCAAGGACCTCGCCTGCGCCCTGGATCGGGGCATCGATCGGGCGGGGGGGCGCCAGACATGATGAACCCATTCACGAAAACGCCGCGCGGGGCCCGTAACCCGGGCGCTTACAAGGAGTTCGACGCCACCGAACTTTTTTGCCCGCGTTGCCGAAAGGCGGTCCCCGTCCGCAAGCGGCTGCTGCTGGTGCTTCCGGAGGGGGAGAAGTTCGAATACCTCTGCGTTTTGTGTTCCACCACCGTTGGGACAAAGATCAGCCGCGAGCAGAAAGCGCTGAAGCTGATCGTCTGAGCCGGCGCAGAGACGGCCGCAACGGTTCACCCCGTAGAAATTTCCGGCGGAAGCCGAATCGGATCGGAGAAACAACGAATGCTTGATTTCATGCGCAAACACGCGGGAACGTGGATGATCAAAGCCCTGCTCTTCGCCATCGTGGTGGTCTTCGTCTTTTGGGGCGTCGGAAGCTGGACCAGCCACCAGGAGGGCGTGGTGGCCACGGTCAACGGCGAGGCGATTTCGCTGGAGGCCTACCGCACCGCCTACAACCAGCTGCTCGACCAGGTGCGGCAGAGCTTCGGGGCCAACCTCAACGACGAACTGCTCAAGTCGCTCAATCTTCAAACGCGGGCGCTGGATCAGCTGATCGACCGCACCCTGATGAAGCAGGCCGCGGCGCGGCTGAAGATGGAGGTGAACGACGAGGAACTGGCACAATCGGTTCGCCGCATTCCCGCCTTTCAATCCAACGGGGCGTTCGACCGCCGGCGCTACCAGCAGGTGCTGTCGGTCAACCGGATGACGCCGGAGGCTTTTGAGGCGAGCCAGCGTGAAAACCTGCTGGCCGCCAAGCTCATGCGGGTGGTGACCGAAAGCTCCAAGGTGTCCGATACCGAGGCGGAGGAATGGTATAAATGGAATAACGCGGCGGTGAAGGTCGACTTCGCCTGCGTCGATGCCGACCGCTACAAAAACATCTCCCCCTCCAAGGAAGAGATCGCGCAATTTTATGAACGCACCAAAGAGTCCTACCGGACGGAGCCTGCGATCCGGGTCCGCTATCTGCATGTCAACCCGGACAGGTTCGCCGGCGCCATCGCCGTATCGGAGCAGGAACTGCGGGATTTCTACGATGCCAACTCCGAGCGCTTCGTGGTCCCCAAGACCGTGGAAGCCCGCCACATCCTGATTCGGCTGCCGGCCGACGCCCCGCCGGAAGCGGTCGAAAAGGCGCAGGGGAAAATCCAGGAGATCCTCAAACTGGCCCGCGAAGGCAAGGATTTTGCCGAGTTGGCCAAGCAGTATTCAGAGGACGAGGGCAGCAAGGCCCAGGGCGGCGCTTTGGGGGCATTTCCCAAAGAGGCCATGATCCAGCCCTTCGCCGACGTCGCTTTCGCCCTGCCGCCCGGCCAGATCAGCGACCCGGTGCGGACGCGTTTCGGACTTCACCTGATCAAGGTCGAAAAGGTCAACGACGGGCGAACGCGCGGCTTCGAGGAGGCGAAAGCCGACATTCAAAGCCAGCTCACGCGCGAACGCGCTCGCACGAAGGCCTATGACGAAGCCGACGCCGCCTACGACGCGGCCTCGGCCGGAGGCGATCTGGCCGCGGCGGCGGCCGGCCGCAAGCTCGACATCAAAACCACCGAATTTTTCACTCGCACCGGGGCGGTGAAAGGGATCTCCCAGCCGGAGCCGTTCGTCCAGGCGGCCTTCCAGCTGGCCCCCGGCGACGTGAGCGAGATCCTGGATCTGGGAGACGGGTACTACCTCCTGCAGGCGGCGGAGTCCCGGCCGTCGAGCATTCCCGAGCTCTCGGCCGTCGAAGCCGCGGTCCGGCAGGACCTGATCAAGGAAAAGCAGAGAGAAATGGCCCGCAAGGATGCCGAGGCGCTGCTGGCGGACGTGAGGGCCGGCGTCGGTTTTGAGCAGGCCGCCAGGAAGATCGGGGTGTCGCGCCGCACATCGGATTTCATCAAGCGCAGCGACCCTGTCGCCGATCTCGGCAGTGAACCCGAGATCAACCGCGTCGCCTTTGACTTGTCTGAAGGCCAGCCGCTGGCCGCCGATCCCGTGCAGACCGCGAAGGGGTATTGCGCCCTGCGCTTTGCAGGGCAAAAGGAGCCGGCCATGGAGGCTTTTGAAGCGGAACGCAGCCAGATCAAGGAGCGGCTGCTGCAGCAGAAGCAGCTCAAGATCTGGGAGTCCTGGATGAGCCAGCTGCGCAACAGCAGCCAGATCGAGCGCAAAAAAGACTTCAGCCGGATCTGAGCACCGACGGATCCCACCTCAGGAGGTTCGATGGCCGGTTCAAAACGAAAGGGCGCCGGAGACCCGTCCCCCAACATCCACATGACGAAAAAATGCCCGGAGTGTTTCACCTATCTCCCGCTGAACGCCAAGGTGTGCCACTCCTGCGGAAAAAGCGTCGGGGTGGTCACCCGGCTGGGTCTGGCCGAAAAACCTCCGAACATCAAGGGGTATGTCGTGGCCGCCCTCGCCATTCTGGCATTCATTGGATTCGTCTGGTGGGGGTTTTTCATCGAATAGAAATAATGCCGGCGGATGCCGGCATGATTTCTGTACGTCAAACTAAAATAAGCAGGGGGCCCGCGGGCCCCCTGCTTATTTTACCAGCGGTATCGTGAAGGAGCGGACGAGCCGATGGTGCGTTTTTCCAGGATCTCCTCCGGGATCATGTCGATGAAGCGCGAGGGGCGGTTGAGGACGATCCCCAGACTGCGGTCGTAGACCTGGCGGGGGTAGGTGAAGACCAGGCCCTCCCGGGCGCGCGTGGCCGCCACGTACATCAGCCGCAATTCCTCTTCCATGTCCTCCTCGCTCGCCTGGGCGTGCAGCGAGGGGAACCGTCCGTCCAGCGCCCAGATGACGAACGCGGTGTGCCATTCCAGCCCCTTGGCCGAGTGGATCGTGGACAGGACCAGGCGGTCCTCGTCGTCGCGCTCTGCGTAAAGGCGGTTTTCCGCGCTGATGTTCGGCGGCTCGAGGGCCATGTCCGTCAAAAAAGGCTCCAGGCGGCCGTAGCGCTCCATGATCCCCAGCAGCTGTTCCAGATCCTTGGAGCGCCGGGGGTGGTCGTCGAAGCTGCGCTTGAGGATGGGCAGATAGTATTGAACCACCGCAGCGCCCATCTCCGTCACCGGCATCGCGGGGACATCGATGGCCCGGTAGAGCGCCTTGAGCCGTTCGATCTCCGGGTTTTTCATTTTCAGTAAGAAAAGCCCGTCCAGGCCGGCCTTGGCCTGCACGATGGACTCATAGATGCGCTGGGCGTTGCGGGGGCCGACCTTTTCGACGAGCTGCAGGATCCGGTACCAGCTGATGCGATCATAGGGGTTGGCGACCACGCGCAGGTGGGCCAGCGTGTCCTTGATATGGGCGGATTCGGTGAACTTGAACCCCCCCACCTTGATGAACGCGATCCCCTCCCGGGCCAGTTCGATTTCCAGGTCGAACGAGTGAAAGCCGGCGCGGAAGAGCACCGCTATTTCCCGCAGGCGGACGCCCCGGGACCTGAGATCGGCAATGCGCTCCACCACCCACCGCGATTGAGTGTTTTCATCCTCGGTTTCGATCATCTGGGGCAAGGCCCCTCCTCCCTTGCGGGTGAAGAGGTGTTTGGAGTATTTTTCCCGGGCGCGCTCGATAACGATGTTGGTCAGGTCGAGGATCGGCTGCGTGCTGCGGTAGTTCTCCTCCAGGCCGATGATGCGGGCGTCCGGGAACAGCGTGGGGAACTCCATGATGTTGCGGAAATTGGCACCGCGAAACGCATAGATGCTCTGCGAATCGTCGCCGACCACCATGATGTTGCGGGTCGCATCGGTCAGCAGGTACAGGATCTGCGCCTGGATCTTGTTGGTGTCCTGGTACTCGTCGACCATGATGTACCGGTGTCCGGAGGAAATGCGCCGGCGGACCTCCGGGACCTCCTGCAGCAAACGCTGGAAGCAGACCAGCAGATCGTCGTAGTCGAGGAAGTGATGTTCGCGCTTGCGCCGGGTGTACTCTCCGAACATGGCCACGAGGGTTTCCGTCAGCTCGGAGAAATGAGGGTAGTCGGCGAACACGACCTCCTCGATGGGAAGCACCTTGTTCACGGCTCGGCTGAAGATGTCGGCCAGGGTGTTCTTGCGGGGCAGGGGACGGCCCGGGGAGCCGTCGGCTTCCTTGCGGATCAGCCCGATGAGGTCTTCGGCGTCGCTGCGGTCCAGAATGGCGAAATCGGGCGAAAGACCAGTGTAAGAGGCGTACTGGCGCAGCTTCAGGTTGGCGAAGGAGTGAAACGTGCCGCCGGACACCCGCTCGCAGCGGTCGTCCAGCAGGCGGGAGGCCCGCTGCAGCATCTCCTGGGATGCCCTGCGGGTGAAGGTGAGCAGCAGGATCGCCGCCGGCGGGACTCCGGCCGACACCAGGCGGGCGACCCGGTGAGTGAGGGTGCGGGTCTTGCCGCTGCCCGCGCCGGCGATGACCAGCAGAGGGCCTTCCGTGTGTTCCACGGCGGCCCGCTGGGCCTCATTCAGATCCTCCTCCCACGCCGGCCGCAAGCGGGAGGGCCGGCCGGCATCGTCGCTCAAACGTTGCATGAATCCATTCCCATTCGTGTCCTGCAAAACAACCGTGACCCACGCGGAGCCGGGTGGAATCCTATCAGAAAGCAGGGGGGAGGTCATGGTATTTTTCCGCCGTCTTCCTTGTCGGCCGGAAGTCGCGGCGGGGCCGGCCCTCTCTTTGCCCGTTTCCGGGCCCGGTGGGGCGGAATGCCGGGAAGAAGCAAAACGATGCCGGTCGTTTTTTCTTCCGGTCTTGATTGACTTCTCTCCTCGTATGTTCTAGTATTCGGTACTTCGTTTCGGGTTTTTCCAACTGCATGAGGAAAGGACGTCCATCATGAAAAAAGCACACGATCAGCTGGCAGAAGTGTCAAAGGCGCTTTCAGGGCTTTTCAAAAAAGTGAACAAGATCGCCAGGCGCATCGGCAAGCTCGGTTCGGCGGCCGGGGTCAAAGCCAAACGGGGTCGCAAACCCGGCAGGGCGGCGCCGGCGCGGGTGCGACAGGACACGGTGCTGGACTCCGTGTACAAGGCCATCCGCCGCAGCCGCAACGGAATCACCATCGCCCAGTTGAAGGGCAAAACGGCCCTCGACGACCGCCAACTCAGCAACGCGCTGTACAAGCTGACTAAAAAGGGGATGATTGCAGCCAAATCGCGCGGCGTTTACGTCAAGAGCTGAAGAAGGACAGCGCCCTGCGCATGGCCCCTCAATCCACACCCAACGGTCTCCTCGACGCCGTCTGGAAACTGCTGGCCTCGATACGTCTGACCTTCGTATTGCTGCTGTCGTTGGCGGCTACGTCCATTGTCGGCACGCTCATCCCCCAGAACAGCGACCCGGCCGCGTATGTGGCGGCCTTCGGTGAGACGCTTTACCGGTTTTTCTCGGTTCTGGGTCTCTTCGACATGTACCATTCCTGGTGGTTCCAGGTCTTGATCGTGCTGCTGGCCGCCAACATCATCGTCTGCTCTGCGGACCGGATCTCCCTGCAGCGCAACATCCTGTTCGTCCGCAAACCGCGCTTCCAGGCCGCCCGCTTTCAGAACCTGCCGGGGCGAGTCGAATTCGAGGACGAGCGGCCGCCGGAGGCGCTGCGCGGCCTGTATGAAGCCTATCTCTCCCGCACGGCCCGCGCCGTTCAGGCGGAGGACGGCGATGCGGGATTCGGTCTTTTCGGGGAAACCGGGCGCTGGACCCGTTTCGGGGTCTACGCCGTGCACCTCAGCGTCGTCCTGCTGCTGATCGGTGGTTTGATCGGCTCCATTTTCGGCTTCGACGGCTTCGCCACCATTCCGGAAGGGGAGACCGTTCAGCAGATCACCCTGCGCAACAGCGGCGAGCGGCTGCGCCTGCCCTTTGCCATCCGCTGCGACGACTTCGATGTGAGCTTTTACGAGACCGGGGCGCCCAAGGAGTTCCGTTCCAGCCTGACGCTGCTGGAAAACGGCCGGCCGGTGGCGCAGAAGGACATCATCGTCAACGACCCTTTGCGCTACCGGGGAATCAGCATTTTCCAATCCAGCTACGGAACCCTGCCGTCGCGTGAAGCGGTGATGAGCTTTACCAGCCGCAGCACCGGCATGGTGTACACCAAGGAAATGAAAATCGGCGGGGAGTTCGTTATCCCCGAAAACCTGGGGACCTTTGTCCTGGCCGACATCCGGCACAACGCCCAGTTCCGCGGGAATCCGGTCGGGGACGCCTTCATCGGGCGCCTCACGCCGCCGAACGGCACCCCTGAAGAGGTGGTGCTCCCGATCCGTTTCCCGACCTTCGACCGGATGCGCCGGGGGGACGTGGTCATCGCCGTCGAGCAGTTCAAGGAGAAGCACTATACGGGGCTGCAGGTCAACAAGGATCCCGGTGTAGACATCGTTTATATCGGGTTCATTCTGATGATCGCCGGCTGTTATGTGACCTTTTTCCGGTCGCACCAGCAGGTGTTCATCCAGGCGAGCCGCCGGGGGGGAGTCACGCGGGTGACCGTTGGCGGGACCGCCAACAAGAACAAAGCCGCCATGGAACGGCGGATCCAGCGGCTGTCGGCGGCGCTCAAGCAGCTGAAGTGATAGCCAGCGAATGTCTAAATGCACTAAAATGCCGCTAGTGCCCAAAAATTGGATTGAGACACCTATATGACCAGCTCTCTGCTTCTGTCGGCCACGACCTTTATCTACGGACTCGCCGGGTTCATCTATGTCTTCGCATGGGTGTTCCGCAAAGCCTCCTTCGGCCGGCTGGCCACGTGGGTGGCCCTCGTCGGCTGGGCCGCCAACACCGCCGGCATGGCCTTGCGGTGGGTGGAGTCCTATCAGATGGGCTTCGGCCATGCGCCGTTGTCCAATCTCTACGAGTCGCTGGTCTTTTACGCCTGGACCATCATCGCCGTCTATCTGTACGTCGAGTGGCGCTACGGCAACCGTGTGATCGGCGCCTTCTCCGCCCCCCTGGCATTTCTGGCCATGGCCTACGCCTCGCTTTCCCCCAGCATCAGCGACCGCATCCAGCCCCTCATCCCGGCGCTCAAAAGCAATTGGCTGATCGCGCATGTGATCACCTGTTTCATCGGGTACGCCGCCTTCGCCGTCGCCGGCGGCGTGAGCATCATGTATCTCTTGAAGTCCGGCCGGGACGAAGGGGATGGGGGCCTGGTCGGCCGGTTTCCCTCCTCGTCGGTGCTGGATGAGTTGACGCACCAGCTGGTGATGTTCGGCTTCCTTTTCCTGTCCGCCGGCATCATCACCGGCGCGGTCTGGGCGAACTCCGCCTGGGGTCGTTACTGGGGCTGGGACCCCAAGGAAACCTGGTCGCTCATCACCTGGTTCATTTACGCCGCCCTGCTGCACGCCCGGATGATGCGCGGCTGGCGCGGACGGCGGATCGCCTACCTGACCATCGTTGGTTTCGCAGCCGTCCTTTTCACCTATTTCGGCGTAAACCTGCTGCCGGGTCTGCACAGCTATCAATCCATGCAATAGGGACGGTTTAAAAAGCCGCCCCGCCCCGCGTATTTCCCCTTGACAATACGGAAGGGGATAAGGTACAGAACCGGCTCAAATTCCACATCATCCTGATCCGCGGCGCCATCGGCTTGTCTTCCCCCGCGGGGCGGTTGACGTGCACGCCAAGACGACCTTACTAACTTCAGCGTAATGGGGTGTCCATGGAAGAACCGAAAGCGAATCTCACATCACCAGGACCCGGGCATGACGAAAAAAAGGATGGGGCCGGAGCGCCGATCATCCTTTTTTTCATTTTAGGGCTTGTATCCAGCCTGGTGGTCGGCTGGATTTTTTTCCCGCCGCTGGTCTACTCCACCAAACGCCAACCGATCGATTTTAACCACGCGGTGCACAACGGGCTGGTGGACAACGGGTGCGAGAGCTGCCACTTCTTTCGCGAGGACGGCACCTACTCCGGGGCCCCGAAGCTGGCCCAGTGCGTCCAGTGCCACGAGGAGGCCAACAGCGAGGACCCCGAAGAGATCAAGTTCGTCGAGAACTTCGTGAAGAGGGACCGGGAAGTGCCTTGGCTGGTGTACGCCCGGCAGCCGGCCTGCGTGTTTTTTTCCCATGCCGCCCATGTCAAGATGGCCGGAATCGACTGCGTCACCTGCCACGGACCTATCGGCGAGTCCGAAAGCCTCAGACCCTACCAAGAAAACCGGATCTCCGGATACAGCCGCGACATCTGGGGC
>JALOPD010000173.1 GCA_025454075.1 Desulfobacterales bacterium
TCTGGCCAACTCCGGCTACTACGTCTATCTTCTGGAAAAGTCGCCTTCCATCGGCGGGGTCATGTCCCAACTGGACAAGACCTTCCCCACCAACGACTGCGCCATGTGAATCATCTCGCCCAAGCTGGTCGAGGTCGGCCGGCACATGAACATCGAGTTGATCACCTATGCGGACATGGAGTCTGTGGAAGGCTCCCCCGGCAATTTCAAGGTCAAAGTCAAGAAACGTGCGCGCAGCATCATCCAGGATCGCTGCACCGGCTGCGGTGCCTGCGTTGAAAACTGCCCGGTGAGATTTGAGGCCCACACCCCCTAAAAGATGATGCTGCTCAGCGTACACACACTGTTTGTTCTCCGGTGCTGGGTTACTGCAGGCGCTCCCCCCGCCCCCCGCCCGACGCAAAAGCCCCCTTGCTTTCAACGACAGACGTCGCCTGTCGGTCCGGTCAAAACTTTGCCAAAGGAAGCACACGCATGCTATCGAAATTAGAAATCGATTGGAAGAAAATCGACGAGATTATCACCCGCTACGGCAGCGAAAAGGAAGCGCTGCTGATGATCATGCAGGACATCAGCGACCTCTATCATTATGTACCGCCGGAAGTGGTTCCCGTACTGGCGGAAAAGCTGGGTGTCCGCAAAAGCCACATCTTCAGCGTGGCCACTTTTTACAAGACCATCAGCCTCGTCCCTCGGGGAAGGTATATCGTTCATGTGTGCACCGGCACCGCCTGCCACGTGCGGGGAGCTGAAAAAGTGATGGACGCGCTCAAGACCGATTTGAAAGCCCAAGAGGGCGAGACCACCGCCGACGGGCTGTTCACGCTGGAAGGGGTGCGTTGCATCGGATGTTGCGCTTCAGGGCCCGTCATGACGGTCAACAAGGAAACGCACGGCGGACTGGACCGTTCGTCCGCCCTGAAGGTCATCGACAATTACCGGAACCTTTCGTCCTAAGTGGTTCGAGCGCGGAGCACGGAGGTCACACGCGGCTATGCCAAAGCTAAAGAACAGGGAAGCGCTGGAGAAGCTCAGGAATTCACTGCAGGCCAAGAGCCAAAAAAGCCAGCGGCTCATTTCGCTGTGCGCGGGTTCGGGCTGCGGCGCATACGGGACGGCCAAAGTCCACACGGCGTTGCAGGAAGAACTGGCTAAACACAACCTGCAGGATCAGGTGCAGGTGAAGCTCACCGGGTGCCACGGCTTCTGCGAAAAAGGGCCGATCATGGTCATTCATCCGGAGGGCATCTTCTACCCTCAGGTGACGCCGGAGAAGGTGCCGGACATCGTCCGGGCCACGCTGATCGGCCAGGAGTTGGTCGACAAGCTGATCTACAAGGATCCTGTCACCAAGAAAAAGATCAGCCACGAACACGAGATCCCGTTCTACAAACTGCAGAAGCGCGTCATTTTCGGCAACAACGGCCTGATCGACCCGACCAGCATCGACGATTACATTGCGGTGGGCGGCTACGGGGCGCTGGCCAAAGCGCTCTTCGACATGACGCCGCAGGACCTCATCGGCGAGATCAAAAAATCAGGACTGCGCGGCCGCGGGGGCGGGGGGTTCCCCACCGGCATCAAGTGGGAGTCCTGCCGTCGGCACGAGGGGCAGCGCTACGTCATCTGCAACGCCGATGAAGGCGACCCCGGCGCTTATATGGACCGAAGCCTTCTGGAGGGCAACCCGCACAGCGTCATCGAAGGCATGATCATCGGTGCCATCGCCATCGGGTCCAACGACGGCTACGTTTATGTGCGGCACGAATACCCCTTGGCGGTCACCAACCTGACGATAGCGCTTCAAAGCGCCATGAGCCTTGGACTGCTCGGGAAAAACATTCTCGGCAGCGGGTTTGATTTCGATGTTCGCATCAGCCGCGGCGGCGGCGCGTTTGTGTGCGGGGAATCCACCGCCTTGATGTCCTCGCTGGAAGGCAAGCCCGGCCGCCCCCGCGCCAAGTACGTTCACACCGTTGAAAAGGGATTCCGCGAGGGCCCATCCAACCTGAACAACGTGGAGACCTGGGCCAATGTCCCGGTCATCATCAACCAGGGGGCCAAATGGTATGCCGGGATCGGCACGGAGAAGAGCAAGGGCACCAAAATTTTCTCCCTGGTGGGCAAAGTGGTAAACACCGGCCTGGTGGAAGTTCCGATGGGGACCACCCTGCGCCGGATCATTTTCGACATCGGCGGCGGAATCCCCAAGAAGAAAAAATTCAAGGCCGTTCAGACCGGCGGCCCCTCCGGGGGCTGCATCCCGGAGCAGTTTCTGGACCTTCCGGTGGACTTCGACGAACTATCCAAAGTGGGCTCGATCATGGGCTCCGGCGGGATGATCGTCATGGACCAGGACACCTGCATGGTGGACGTCGCGCGCTACTTCGTGGACTTTCTCAAGGATGAGTCCTGCGGGCAGTGCAACCCCTGCCGTGAGGGGCTCAAAAACATGCTGGACATCCTGACCGACATCTGCCAGGGCCGCGGGAGGGAGGGCGACATCGAGCTTCTGGAAGAACTCGGCATGATGATGCAGAAGTTTTCACTCTGCGGCTTGGGGACATCCGCCCCCAACCCGGTCTTGACCAACATTCTGTACTTCCGCCACGAATACGAGGCCCACATACGGGACAAGAAATGCCCGGCGGGCATATGCAAGCCGCTGTTCCACTATGAGATCGATTCGGAAACCTGCACCGGCTGCCATGTCTGTTTTCAGAAGTGCCCCCAGCAGGCGGTGTCCGGAGACAAGAAGAAGCCGCACACCATCAACCAGGAGACCTGCATCAAATGCGGGATCTGCTACGACGGCTGCAAGTTCGACGCAATTAAAATCTGCTGATCGCCACAAGGAAGAGACATCATGATTACGTTCAAACTCAACGGTCAGACGGTGCAGGGCGAAAAAGGCCAGTACATCCTCCAAGTGGCCGAAAAATACGGGGTCGATATCCCGACCATGTGCCATCACAAGGCCCTGGAACCGGCCGGCATGTGCCGGATGTGCACGGTGGAGGTGTTCGACGGCCGTCGCACGCGCTACGTTACTTCCTGCAACTACCCGATCTGGGAAGGGATGGAGGTCAAAACCGACACGGAGATCGTCCGGGAGGGGCGCAGACTGATCGCCGAGATGCTGCTGGCGCGCTGCCCGGAGGCCACCTCCGTCCAGGCGCTCGCCAAGTCCTACGGGGTCGAAAAGCCGCGATTCCAGACCGGCGACGACACCTGCATTCTGTGCGGGCTGTGCACGCGCATGTGCGAGCGCATCGGCGCCAATGCCATCACGCTGACCCAGCGCGGTCTGGACATGAAAGTCGACACCCCTTTCAGCATTAATACCGAGGCTTGCATCGCGTGCGGGGCCTGCGCCTTCGTTTGCCCCACGGGCCATATCACCTACGACAAAATCAAGGAGAAGGTCACCCGGCACCCCGGCAAGCCGATTCCTTCCGAATACGACATGGGGCTCAAGGGAAGAAAGCCCGTCTATGTCCCCTATGCCCAGGCCGTGCCGAATACGCCGGCCATCGACCGCAGCAAGTGCGTGCATTTCAAGACCGGCGGCTGCAAGGTCTGCGTCGAGTTCTGCGGGGTGGACGCCATCGACCACAGCATGCTCGATGAGACCGTGGAGGTCAATGTCGGCTCGATCATCCTGGCGCCGGGTTTCGAGCCGTTCGATCCCTCCAAGTTCGACACCTACAACTACGCCAACAACCCCAACGTCATCACCGCCATGGAGATGGAGCGAATGCTCTCGGCCTCCGGTCCCACGGGCGGCCACCTCGTGCGCATGTCCGATCACAAGGAGCCGAAGAAAATCGCCTGGTTCCAATGCGTGGGCTCGCGGGACATGAACCGCTGCGACAACTCCTACTGCTCCTCGGTGTGCTGCATGTACGCCATCAAGGAGGCGGTGATCGCCAAGGAGCACGCCGGCAAGGATCTGGACTGCGCGGTGTTCTTCATGGACATCCGCACCCACGGCAAGGATTTCGAACGCTTCTACAACAACGCCAAGGACAAACACGGCGTGCGCTTCATCCGCAGCCGGGTGCATTCCATCACCCCGGTCGGGGACAGCGGCGACCTGGAGGTCCGTTATGTCACCGAAAACGGGAGCCTGAAGGTCGAGACCTTCGACATGATCGTGCTGTCCATCGGGCTGCAGATCTCCCCGGCGGTGGCCGAGATGGCCAAGCGCATGGGCGTCGAGCTCACCGAGGGGCGGTTCTGCAAGACGGACTCCTTCAACCCCGTGGCCACTTCCAAACCGGGCGTCTTCGTCTGCGGGGCGTTCCAGGGCGCGAAAGACATCCCGCAGTCGGTCGTCGACTCCAGTGCGGCGGCCACGGCCGCGGGCGAGATTCTTGCCGCCGCCCGCAACACCCTCACCAAAGTCAAGGAGGCCGTTCCCGAAACCAACGTGACCAACGCGCGGCCGCGCATCGGGGTGTTCGTCTGCCGCTGCGGCACCAACATCGCCGGGGTCGTCGACGTGCCGTCGGTGGCCGAGTACGCCAAAACGCTCCCCTACGTGGAATTCGCCGCGGACAACCTGTATTCCTGCTCCCAGGACACCCAGGAGACGATCAGCCAGATCGTCAAGCAGAAAAACCTGAACCGGGTGGTGGTGGCGGCCTGCACCCCCAAGACTCACGAGCCGCTCTTCCAGGAGACCCTCATCAACGCCGGCTTGAACAAGTACCTGTTCGAGATGGCCAACATTCGCAACCACGACTCGTGGGTGCACCGCAACAACCCGGATCTCGCCACCAAGAAGGCCAAGGACCTGGTGCGCATGGCGGTCTCCAAGGCGGCCCTCATCCAGCCGCTCAAGGAGGCGGAGCTGGACATCAACCCGACGGCCCTGGTGATCGGCGGCGGCCTGTCCGGCATGGCGGCCGCGCGCAGCCTGGCGCGCCAGGGCTACGACACCCATATCGTGGAAAAAAGCGACCGGCTCGGCGGACAGGCCCACAACCTCTTCCGTACCGCCAAGGGCGAGGATGTGCAGAAAAAACTGGCCGAAATGACGGCCGAGATCGAAAAAGACCCCAAAATCCGCGTGCATTTGAAGACCGCCCTCACGAAGGTGGACGGGTTCGTGGGCAGCTTCAAGAGCACGTTGGCGACGGGCGACGGAGAGCAGGTCCTGGAGCACGGGGTGGCCATCATCGCCACCGGCGGCTCTCCCTACACCCCGCAGGAATACGCCTACGGCACCGACCCGCGCATCGTGACGAGCCTCGAGCTCGACCGCAAGATCATCGCCAAGGACCCCGCCCTCAAAAGCCTGAACAGCGCGGTCTTCATCCAGTGCGTGGGCTCCCGGGAGCCCGAGCGGCCTTACTGCTCGCGGGTGTGCTGCACCCACTCCGTGGACAACGCGATCCATCTCAAGGAGATGAACCCGGACATGAACGTCTTCGTGCTCTACCGGGACATGCGCACCTACGGGGAGCGGGAGCTGCTTTACAAAAAGGCCCGATCGCTGGGGGTGGTCTTCATCCGGTACACGCTGGAGGACAAACCCGTCGTGAAGGCGGCCGGCGGGAAGCTCCTCGTGAGGGTGACGGACCCCATCATCGGCCGGTCGCTGGAAATCGAAACCGACCTGGTGACATTGGCCACGGCGGTCGTCCCCAACCGGGACGAGAAGCTCGCCAATTTTTTCAAGGTGCCGTTGAACGACGACGGCTTCTTCGTGGAGCGGCACGCCAAGCTGGGCCCCGTGGAGTTCGCCACCGACGGCGTTTTTCTGTGCGGCCTGGCGCACTACCCGAAGCCGATCGACGAGTCCATCGCCCAGGGGCAGGCCGCGGCCTCCCGCGCCGTGACCCTGCTGGCGCGCAAGAAGATCTTCACCAGCGGCACGGTGGCCGAGGTCGACCCGCGCATGTGCAGCCAGTGCGGTGTGTGCGTCTCGGTCTGTCCCTATTCGGCGCCCTCCTGGACCGAGAAGGGCATGTTCGCCGGCAAGGCCCAGGTCAACCCGGTGCTCTGCAAAGGCTGCGGCCTGTGCGTGGCCTCCTGCCGCTCGGGCGCCATCCATCTGAAGGGCTTCGACAACGACCAGATCTTCGCCCAGATCTTCAGCCTGAACGAGGCGGTATGAAACGACGGATGCCGGATTTTAGATGCGTGATGCTGGATACCAAGAGGGCGGGTATCGTTCTTTTCATCCAGCATCCCGAATCCGGTATCCAGCATCTTTAGAGATGAGGAGATAAATTATGTCTGATTGGGAACCGAAAATCTTCGCATTCCTTTGCAACTGGTGCAGCTACGGCGCCGCCGACCTCGCCGGCGTCAGCCGCATGGAGTACCCGCCCAACATCCGGGTCATCCGCATTCCCTGCACCGGGCGCATGAGCCCCAACTTTTTCCTGGCCGCGCTGCGGGAGGGGGCCGACGGCGTCTGGGTCTCCGGGTGACATCCCGGCGAATGCCATTACCTGGAAGGTAATTACTACGCCCGCCGCAAATTCGCCTTGTTCAAGAACCTCATGGAGCATATGGGGATCGAGCCCGGCCGCCTGCAGTTCTCCTGGATTTCGTCGGCCGAATCCACCAAGTTCGTGGAGGTGGTCACGCAGGTGACCCGGGCCGTCAAGGCCCTGGGCCCGAACACCAACTTCACCAAGAAACTGGCCGAGGTAGCCTGACATGTTGAGTTACACCGAAAAGATCAGGGAAATCGCCGGGCGCCTGCTCGCCTCCGGCGCCGTGGAGATGGTCGTCGGGTTCCGCCAAGGGACGATCCCGATGATGAACGAGCCGCATTTCGCCAAGACCCCGGCGGAGGCCGCCGCGCTCGTCTGGGACAGCCACTGCGGGATCAACCTGGCCAACTACCTGACCGACCGCAAGGAGAAGATCGGGATCGTGGCCAAGGGCTGCGACTCGCGCAACATCGTGACCCACATCATCGAGAACAAGATCAAACGCGAGCAGCTGGTGGTGATCGGCGTGCCCTGCCAGGGCATGGTGGACAAGCGCAGGATCGCCATGAAGTGCCCGGGGGAGATCACCGAGGTGACCGAGGACGAGACCGGGCTCACCGCCAAGGGCAACGGCTTCAGCCAGCGCTTCGAGAAGAAAGAGGTGCTGCAGCACAACTGCTCGCTGTGCATCCACCGCAACCCGGTGATCCACGACGAGATGGCGGCGGCGCCGGTCGAGGAGCAGACCGGGGTCGACCGCTACGCCGACGTGCGCGCCGTCGATGCCATGGGCCCCGAGCAGCGCTGGAAGTACTTCGAGGACCTGCTCGCGCCCTGCGTGCGCTGCTACGCCTGCCGCAACGCCTGCCCGCTGTGCTACTGCCCGACCT
>JALOPD010000552.1 GCA_025454075.1 Desulfobacterales bacterium
ACGCGCCTTCTCGTCCACGCGGCGCTTCTGATGGCCAGGGGCGTTCCCGAGCGCGAGGCGCTGCGCACCGCCGTCTGCCTGCCGCTGACCGACGACGAGCGCATGCTGCAGACGCTGTACGACCTGATCGACGATGTCTTCTGAACCCTTCGAAACCCTCAGGCAGCTCCACCCGGACGTGGCGGCATCCGTCGCGGCCCGCCTGGCCGACCACCCTGCTCCGGCCGCGCCGGGCCTGCTCGACATGCTCTCGGCGGAAACCCTGTGGGCGTTGACCATCGAGACGTCCTTCGGCCGGGCCGTGGCGGCGGGCTACGCCGAGCTGGTCGGCGCGGCCGCTCCGGCCGCCGTGGACACCTATCGGCGCTGGGTGCGCGAAGCGGGCGGGGTGGGCGCCACGCAGGGCGCCGGGCGCCACGCAGGGCGCCATCATGGCCGAAAGCCTGCCGCCGGTTCTGGTTCACGGGGATGCGGAGCTCCTGCGCCGGTTCCGCCGGGCGTGGGCCGCCCTGACCGGCAAGGGCACCTACGCGCTGCGGGCGCCGCTGGAGGCGCTGGGCGGCCTGCTGAAAAGCGGAGACCCGGCGGCGGCCGCCGCGTATCTGGACCTGCTGGCCGAGGCGTTTCAGCGCGACCTGACCTACGAGGAGGCACGCTGGCTGACCGGGGTGCTGCCGCGCACGGCGCTCGGCCTCGCTCCGCCGAGGCGTTGCCGGCAGCTCGCGGCGCTCGGCCGCGTCATGGAGATTGATTATCGGCTGGTCGAGCCGTTTCTGACGGGGCTTTCCAAGGGGCTCGGGCTGCTGGAGGGCGGCGCTCTCCAGGCATTCGTCGATGCCGCGCTGCGGAAGCATGCCCGCCACCCCGAATTCACCACGCGCTGTCTGGCGTTGGAATCGCGGTCCAGCCAGGAGGCCTTCGCCGGGTTGCAGGTGCGCGTCGGCTTCGCCCAGGTCCGGGATCGGTTGCGCCGCTACCTGCAGGCGCGCACCGGCCGGCCGCTGGCCATACGGCCTTTTTCGGCCCTGCCGGGGCGTTATTCCAGGACCATCGACCCGGAGCGGATGGTCTGCTCCGACGGCGAGGCGGTTTACGTGCCGGATGAAATCGATTGGTTCGACAGCAAGGCGGCGAACCTCGCCCTGGTTACCGCGCTGGTGCGCCTGGAGGCCTCCTTCCACGAATTCGGCACGATCGATTTCGACCTGGAAAAGGCGTTGGAGCGCTATCCCGGCGTGCGGGGCCTTTTCGATCCGGAGCCGGGCGCGCGGCCGGCGGAGGATTGCTCCGCCGCCGCCATGATGCAGTGCTCCGATCTTGACCGCTTCCTCGGCCGATTTGCAGACCCTGGCCTTGCCGGTGAGCTTTTCACGGTATTCGAGCTGGGTCGCATCCGGCATTGCCTTCTGCGCCATTATCCCGGGCTCGTCCGCCGGGCGTACCCCATGCTGCGGGCGACGGCGCTCGAGGAACTCCGCCGCAGGCCCGTCATCACCTTCTGCGACGGCCTGATGCTGCGGATCGCCCTGGCGGTGCCGCCGCTGGAATGGAGCCCCTCGGCGGCCGAGGTCGCGGAGGCGCTGACGCGCATGGCTGTCGCCTTCGAGGCCGACATCCGCCCGGACAGCTCCGCGGAGGCCAGCGCCGAACTGACCGCGCGCTTCTTCGAGGCCGCCCGGGCGGTTGCCGCCACCGGGAAGGGCGGCGACGGCCCGGCCCAGCGCGGGCTTTCCCCGCCGTTCGGGTGGCGGCCCTGGCCGAACCCGGCCGTAGACGGCGCCACCGCGTTCGCCCGGCAGGCACGACGGCTCAAGGCCTTGTTTGCGTCCGCCGGCCACGCGGTCTACGCGGCGGACCTCCGTCCGCGGCTGGCCGCCAATGCCGGGGCCCTGACGCCGGCGGACCTCCGCGCGCTGCTCGGCGATGCCGGGCTGACTGCGACGCAGCTCGAGGAACTGCTGCGCTTGGCGAATATCGAGGGTGCGGCGTCCGGTGAGGTTCCGGAGGAGGACCGCCCGGCGCGGCGCTATCCGGAATGGGATCTGCGCCTGGGAGATTATCTTCAAGACCATGTGCACCTGCGGGAGCAGGCGCCTGCGCCGGATGGAGCGGGTTTCTATGATGACGTGCTGCGGCGGCATGGAGCTCTCGTGCGCCGCACCCGGTCCGCCTTCGAACGCCTGCGGCCCGAGGGGCTCAAGCGGCTGAGGCGCTGGGCCGACGGCGACGAGTTCGACTATAGCGAGCTGATCGCGGCCTGGGTCGACCGCCGTACGGGAGTGCTGCCGTCGGAGCGGCTGTTCGTCAAGCGCGTGAAAGACCGCCGCGACGTGGCCGTCCTGGTGCTGGCGGATCTGTCCCGATCCACGACGACCCGCGTGCCGGGGACCGAGGCTTCCGTGTTGGACATCGAAAAGGAGGCCATCGTGGTCTTGTGCGAGGCCTTGTCCATTCTGGGAGACGCTTTTTCCGTGGCGGGTTTTTCCGGAAGCGGGCGGCGCGGGGTGGACTACTTTCCGATCAAGGACTTCGCCGAACCGCTTTCGGAAGCCGTGCGCGGCCGGATCGGGGCGCTCGCGCCGCAGCGCAACACGCGCATGGGCGCGGCCATCCGCCACGCGGCCGTCTGCCTGGGGGCGGTGCCCGCGCGGGTGCGCCTGCTGATCATCCTGAGCGACGGGTTCCCCAACGACACCGGCTACAAGGGGCCCTACGCCGTGGCCGATACC
>JALOPD010000553.1 GCA_025454075.1 Desulfobacterales bacterium
CAGAAAGACCGCCGATAAGAATATCAAGCCGTTAGCGCGCCGCGCAGGCCAATTTCGCGCCAAAATCGGCCCTGGGAGAAAATTTTTGGCAAACTTGGGCTAAAATAAAAACCGGCAGGTTATTTCGGGGGCTGAATCTTGAGCTTGGCTTCTTTCCAGGCATCCACCCCGCCGTGCAGCGCCTTCACTGAAGTGTAGCCTTTTTCACGATATTTTTCCGCCAGACCGGCGGAAGTTCCCTCGTTGGGTCAGGCGCAATAGAAGATGATCGGCTTGGTCTTCGGAACCGAGGCGACCTTGGATTCGAACTGGCTCTTCAGAACAGCGCCTTCCAGGAGGATCGCCTTGCACTTGTCGTCCTCGTAGGAGCAGACCAGAAGCGCATCGCCGGCTTTCACCATTTTGTGAGCGTCGGCGACGCTGATCCGATCGATCGCGCCCTTCTGGGCTGCCCAGGCGGCCGCACATAGGAATACCAGCAGGAGCGCAATAGAAATTCGGAAAAACGACGCTGTTTTCATCTTTGGGTTCTCCTTTCCGGATGCCCCGTTCAATGGTTTATACAGACCGGACCGGGCGCGACAGGCGTGGAATGCCAGGTTTCAGGCCGCCCTGCCTCCGGATGGAACAATATTGGGAAGCTCGGGCCTTTTGTCAAACCCACCCGCGCCCAGCATCGGAGCCCGGTGGTTAGATTATTCTAGCGACCGCGCTTCACTCCGCGGATTTGCAGCTTACTTTTTATGCGTGCTTCCAGCGGCTTTCGGCCATCGATTCCAAAAAGTGATCGAGGAGATCCGTTGCCTTCAGCGCGACCTCGCGAATTTCACTTTGGGAGAGCAGGGTTCGCATCAGCCGCCGCCTGCCAAAAACAGACAAAGAAAGCGGCGCACATCCTGACGACATGCGCCGCTTTCTTTACGGAAAATGATTGCGTCGCGTCAGAACGGAATGTCGTCATCCGCGGGAGGCGGCGCCCCCGGGCCTCCGAATGAATCCCGCGGTGGCGCGCCAGATGCGCCGACGCCGGCGGAGCGCCGTCTGAAGCCGGCCTTCGACGTAAACCTGGCGACCCTTGGACAGGTACTCACCGCAGAGCTCGCCGAGCTTGCCCCATACCACGATACGGTGCCACTCGGTACGCTCCTTCTTTTCGCCCGTGTTCTTGTCCTTCCACGATTCAGAGGTGGCGACGCTGAAATTGGCGACCGCCGAGCCGCTGGGGGTGTAGCGAACTTCGGGGTCCCCCCCGAGGTTGCCGACAATGATCACCTTGTTGATGCCCGCCATAATGGAGTCCTCCAGTTTTTTGCGTCGGACGGATCTGCGGTCCGCACACCGCACCACCGCATACCCAAATCACCCCTTAAAGTCAATGCGCCGGAGGTCGCGGTCGGCGTCCCAGGCGGTGGACGAAGCGGTCGCGCATGGCCGACAGGTGCCGGACCGCCCTGCCCGCAGCGGTCTCGACCGCGGCCAGCGCCCCGTGGGGGCACATCTCCACGCAGCAATAGCAGCGGATGCAGCGATCGTAGTCGAAGTCGATGGCCCCGGGGTGATGCGCGATGGCCCTGGCCGGGCAGTGGCGCCAGCACTCGCCGCACATGCGGCATTTGCCGGGATCGACCACCGGACGCTGGACGAAGTGCCTGCGAATGAGGGGTTCGAACCTCCGTGGGCCGAAGGTCAATGGCCCAAGCACCGGCAGTTTGAAATCCCCCACCGGCCTGAAATCGCCATCGATGGCGACTTCGCGGGGCGCAAGCCCCAGATCCGCCGCCGCCCGGTGCGTCGGCAGCCGATCGGCCGGCACCTGCAGCAGGCGGCAGACCGCCATGTCCACCGCCGGGGCGCTGGCACCGGCCACCAGCACGCCCAGCCGCCGCGGCGTGCCGCTTCTTCCCGGCCCCTGCCCTTCCATGCCCAGGATGCCGTCTATCAGCGTGGCGGCGGGATTAACCGCCCGGTGGATCTGCACGAGCAGCCGCGCGAACAGGTCGCGGTTGACCCCGCTGCGCATGTGCCACTGCACCTTGGCGAGCCCGACGACGCAGCCGAAGAGGTTTTTGACGCCCAGCGTCAGCAGCATCATGGCATGCGTCTTCAATTTGGGCAGGCTGATCACCGCATCCGCTTCGAGCGCCTCCCGCGCGATGGCGATCCTGCCGAACGGCTCGCCGATGTCCACCTGGACCGTTTCCTTGAAGGGACGCAGTTCGATGTCGAGGCCGTTGAGCGCCTGCGCGTAACCGCCCTCGCGCAGCAGGCGCTCGAAGCTCCCCAGACCCGGGCTGTCGGCCACCAGCGGCACGGCGCCTTTATCGAGCACGTATTCGGCGGCCGCCCGCACCAACAGCGGATGGGTGGTCAGGGCCCATTCGGGCCGGGCCGGCGTGAGGAAATTGGGTTTGATGAGCACCCGCATGCCCGGCTCGATCCGCAGGCTGCCGATTCGGTCGAGCATGCGGGACACCGTCGGCCGGAGCGAGTGGTATTCGTAGTGCGCCTGCTCGAAGCTGACCGTGTTCATGCGTGGGTCCGGCTAAGAAACGACAACCAGTTTGCCGAAATGGGTTTTTGCCTTGAAATCCTTCTGGGCCTGGACAAGCTGCTCCAGCGGATAAACGCCGGCGAGCAGGAATTTGAGGCGGCCGGAGGCGACGTAAGCCACGATTTGCCGGGCCTCGCGTTGGGTGCCCATCGTCGAACCGAGCACCGTCAGGTGTTTCAGATAGATCGTCCGCCAGTCGATCGTCGCCATCGGACCGGCGATGGCGCCCGCTATGACATAGCGCCCGCCGGCCCTGAGCAGCTCGATCAGGCGGGCGGATTGCTCCCCGCCGACGACGTCGGCGACGACGTCCACGGCGTTCGACCGCAGCCGGTTCTCGAGCGCGCGGCGGTAATCCGTTTCGCCTCTGAAGAGGATGCCGTCCACGCCGAGTTTTTCCAGCGGTCCTTCCTTGCCTTTCCCGACGACGGCCGCCACCCGGGCGCCGCGCAGCCGCGCCAGCTGCACCAGCGCCGAGCCCACGCCGCCCGAGGCCCCGGTGACCAGGACCGTCTCGTCGGCGCCAACCGCCGCGCGGTTCAGCATATGCTCGGCGGTGAGATAGGCGGTCATGAACGTGGCCAGCTCCGGGTCGCTGAGACGGGAGTCGATCGCATGGGCGTTCGCATCCGGGACGCACGCGAATTCCGCGAACAGGGTGGGGTTGACCATTACCCGAACGCCCAGGCGTTCGCGCGGGACGCCGGCGCCGACGGCTGCGATCCGGCCGACGATGTCGGCCCCCTGTATCCGCGGAAATTCGAAGGCGCCGCCGCGCCAGCCGGATCGGGCGCCCGCTCCGTAGGCGCCCTCGCGCGTCCAGATATCGGTGTTGTTGACACCGCAGGCCGCCACCTTTACGAGCACCTCGCCGCCGCCCGGCGCCGGCACGGGGACGTCCGGCCGATAGTGCAGCTTCTCGTAGCCGCCGAAGCCGGTCAGCACCATGGCCCGCATGGTC
>JALOPD010000174.1 GCA_025454075.1 Desulfobacterales bacterium
TCGGCCACCACCCCCTGGCCGGCGAAGGCCGCGTCCCCGTGGATCAGCAGCGCCAGCACCTGCTTTCTCTCGCCGGTGCTCAAAAGCTCCTGCCGCCCGCGGGCAAAGCCTTCCACCACCGGGTCCACGGCCTCGAGGTGGCTGGGATTGTTCATCAGGATCATCCGCAGGTCCCGGCCGGCTGCGGTCTTCAGGTCGTTGAGATAGCCGTTGTGGTACTTCACGTCGCCGGCGCCCACCAGCATCTCCGGGTCGTAGCAGTTCTCGAACTCGCTGAAGATGTCGGTGAAAGGCTTGGCGAGAATGTTGGCCTGGACGTTGAGCCGGCCGCGGTGGGCCATGCCGAGGATGACCTCGCGGCAGCCGAGCTCGGAGGCCCGCTCCACGAGCATGTCCAGCCCCGGGATGAGGGTGTCCCCACCCTCGAGGGAAAAGCGCGTGACCCCCACGTACTTGGTGTTCAGGAACTGCTCGAAGACGGTGCTGTGGATGAGCTTTTCCAAAATGCGGCGCCGCGCGGGCGCCTCGAGTTTCGGCGCGTTGCGCACCGGCTCCATGCGTTCGATGAGCCAACGCCGTTCGGCCGGGTCCTGCAGGTGCATGAACTCGACCCCGACGGAGCGGCTGTAGGTTTCACGAAACCCGGCGAGGATGTCCCGCAGCGGGGCCTTCACGTTCGGGGGCCCGTCGGGGACGACGAACGGCTTTTCCAGGTCCTCGGGGGAAAACCCGACCGCCTCCAGGCTCAGCAGGGGGTGGTCGATGGGGCAGGCCTCCAGGGGGTCGAGGCAGGCCAGCAGGTGGCCGATCTCGCGGAAGCGGTAGACGAGGGCGTGGGCCCGCGCCTGGCCCAGGGCCTGCTCGGCGTTCGCTGCGCCGAACCCCTCCGCCCGGCCGGAGGCCGCCAGCTCGAAGCCCTCGAAAAAAAACCGCCAGTCTTGGGGAAGGGACTCAGGGTCGGATATCCATTTGGCGTGCTGCGATTCGATGAAATCAAGGTTCAGGGTGATCAGGGAAGAAGCCATGGGGAGTCAGTCCTCCGGCGATCAGGAATCGGATCCCTTTCAAGAAACCGAGACGGATCATAAAGAAAAGGATGGGCAGTGTCAAACGATCCCCTCACGGCCGCATCGGCCACCGGCGGACCCCTGTATTTTTACAACTCATTGAATTTCATGGCAAGATGGCAATAACGCAGAAGATGCCATCGGAAGGCCCTATCCGAACAGGAGCTGTCGCCGGGATGGCCGGGCGAATCCTGTATTTTGATTTTTCCACACGCGGCATTATCTTGGCTCATATGTCAACACCCTTGCCACCGATCAACTCCAAGGGAGGCCGTTTCACCCAGGAAGCCGAAGGGAGACCATCGATGATCGACAAGAAAGAGCTTTGCGAAAAAATTCGGAAGATCTATCCAGATGTAGGAGAGTGCGGAATCGATGTCGCGGCGGAATACGATGCCGCCCAGAAGGCCTGGGTGGTGCACCTTAAGAAGGGCACCTACAAGCTCAAGACCTTCCTTGAGGAGGGCGATGCCGAAAAATGCATGCTGGGGCAGAAGTGCGTCGGCCTCGGCATCGAGATCGCGCAGCTCAGGGCCAACATCGAACGCCTGAAGGAAGCCTGAAGGTATCGGCGGGTCCGCTGTCGTTCTTGTTTTAAACGGCTCACCCCAATACAGGAACACCAAAACGCGTCGTCATTCCTATGGCCGCCTACCGCGAAGAAAAAGACACCATGGGTGTGGTCCGAGTGCCCGAGACGGCTTACTACGGTGCCCAGACCCAGCGGGCCGTAGACAACTTTCCCATCGGCGACCTCAGGATGCCGCTCGACTTCATTCGCGCCCTGGCGCTGATCAAGCGCTGCGGGGCCGAGGTCAACCGGCGGCTGGGCCTGCTGGAGCCCCGGCTGGCCGACGCCGTGGCCTCCGCCGCCCGGGAGGTCCTGGAGGGCCGGTTCGACGACCAGTTCGTCGTGGGCGTCTTCCAGACCGGCTCCGGCACATCGAGCAACATGAACCTGAACGAGGTGATCGCCTCCCGCGCCAATGAAATCCTCACCGGGAAGAGAGGCGGGAAATTCCCGGTCCACCCCAACGACCACGTCAACCTCGGCCAGTCCAGCAACGACACGGTCCCTGCCGCCATCCACATCTCGGCGCTGGTGGCCATCCACAACAAGCTTGCCCCGGCGCTGCGGCGGCTGCAGCGGGCGTTGTCGAACAAGGCGCAGGAATTCGCCGATGTGCGCAAGATCGGCCGCACCCACCTCCAGGACGCCGTGCCCATGACCCTCGGACAGGAGTTCTCCGGCTATGCCCGGCAGGTGGAGCTCGGCATCGAGCGGCTGCACGGGGTCGAACCGCGCCTGGCCGAACTGGCGCTCGGGGGCACGGCCGTCGGCACCGGTGTCAACGCCCACCCCGGGTTCGCAGGCGAGACCGTCGCCCTCATTGCGCAGGAGACCGGCATCGGCTTCCGCAAGGCCGTCAACTTTTTCGAGGCCCAGGCGGCGAAGGACGCCGCCGTGGAGGCGAGCGGTGCGCTCAAGACCCTGGCCGTGAGCCTGACCAAAATCGCCAACGACATCCGCTGGCTCGGCTCGGGGCCGCGCTGCGGGCTGGGGGAGATCGCCCTGCCGAGCCTTCAGCCGGGCTCATCGATCATGCCGGGCAAGGTCAACCCGGTGATTCCCGAGGCCGTGATCCAGGTCGCCGCCCAGGTGGTCGGCAACGATGCGACCATCACCATCAGCGGGCAGTCCGGAAGCTTCGAGCTCAACGTGATGATGCCGGTGATCGCCTATAACCTGCTGCAGTCCATCGAACTGCTGGCGGCGGCGGCGGCGGTTTTCGCCGAGAAGTGCGTGGAAGGCCTCTCCGCCAACCGCGAGGCCTGCGCCGCCTTCATCGAGCGCAGCCTGGCCCTCGCGACGGGTCTCGTCCCCCGCATCGGCTACGACCGTGCGGCCGCGGTGGCCAAGGCGGCCTACGATTCCGGCAGAACGGTGCGCGCGGTGCTGATCGAGGAAAAAATTCTGCCGAAAGCGGAAATCGAAAAACTGCTGAACATTTGAGAGACCGAAAGGAGGTCGGAATGGCTAAAAAAAAGCGTTACACGGTGAAGGCGGCCTGCCCGCAGTGCGGCTGCAGCGGGGCCACGGTGATGTCGGAAGAGGAGTTGAAAGAACGCTACGGCAATGTGCCCAACTTCGACATGGAGTGCGGCGAGTGCATGGCCAAGTTTTCCACACCCGCCAAGGACGCCTGCCCGGAGTGGGACGCGGAGTGCCGCATGAAGTCATAGCCGCCGGAGTGAACCCGGCGAACAGGACGGCGCGGCGCCGGGAGACCGCCTCGGCGCTCAGAAGAGCATTCGGATCGCCTTGTGGCCCATCTTGACGGCCATGTAGATCATCAGAATCCCGGAGACGATGTCCGACTGCCGGCGGTAGCGGCTGAAAAGGGCCGAGGCTCCGGTGCCCAGCAGGATGAGGCCGGGCGTGGTGCCCATCGCAAACGCCAGGGTGGCCAAAACCCCCTGGAGGGCATCGGCGTTGCCGAGGGCCTGGGCAAAGGCACCGTAGGAAAGGCCGCAGGGGAGGAACCCCAGCATCAGGCCCATCCAAAAGAAGGCGGCGTGCGCCCGGTCTCCCGCCGCGCCCTCCAGGGCGCTTTTGAAGCCGGGGATTCGCTCGGGGGAGACCGCCTTGAGCCATCCCGGTTCACGGAGGATGCCCAGCCTCGTGATTCCCAACACGAGCAACAGCGCCGACGCGATCAGCCAAAGGGCGACCTTGATCACGACCACCCCTGCGCTGCCGGCGGCGGCCCCGGCCATCAACTGGCCGATGCCCCCCATGACCCCGCCGATGACCGTGTAGGTGGCGACCCGCCCGAGGTGGTAAAGAAGGTGCGGAAGAAATCGGCCCGTGCGGCCGGGGAGGGCGAAGATGAGCGGCCCGCACATGCCGATGCAGTGACCGGTGCCCAGCAGCCCCAGCAGAAACATGCCCCAGATGTCGCCCCTGTCCATTTCCCTTGACCTCCTTGTTGCTCTTTACGCGGACCCTGCCGCCGCTGTGCCAATAGCAGATTCCGGCGCCATGACAAAGAGAAATCCAAACCGGGGCATTGCCTTGACGCGGTTTCAAGAGACGTGTTAGACAACCATCGTTTACCGCCACCGGCTTGCAATTAGTTGATCGGGAAGGGTGAAGTGGCCGAACCGGCAAGTCATCCATCTTTCAGCGGGGTCTCCCGCCTGAAGCTCTTCTGGGCTCTGTCCAGGACGCCTCACGGGCTCCTTGATATGTGCACGCCGATCTTCGCCGCCCTGCTCTGGCTGGGCGGGTTTCCTCCGATTCACGTCGTTGTCATCGGGTTGATCACCACCTTCGCGGGCTACACGGCGGTCTATGCCCTCAACGACCTGGTCGACTTTCGCGTCGACCGGGAAAAGGCGGCCGCCGGGGGGCTGGCCGAGGCCGGCGGCGACATCGACGGGGTGATCGTCCGGCACCCGATGGCCCAGGGGCTTCTCACGTTCAGGGAAGGCCTGGCCTGGGCGCTTTTCTGGTTCGCGGTGGCCCTGCTCGGCGCGTTCAAACTGAACCCGGTGTGCGCTGCCATCTTTCTGGCAGGCTGCGCTTTCGAGGCCGTCTATTGCTGGCTGTGGCGTGTGAGCCCCTACCGGGCCCTGGTGAGCGGGGCGGTCAAAACCTCCGGCTCCATGGCCGCCGTGTTCGCGGTTGACCCCCAACCGTCGCCCGCGTTCGTGGTCGCCCTGTTTTTTGCCATTTTCCTCTGGGAGATCGGCGGGCAAAACATCCCCAACGACCTTACCGACCTTGAGGAGGACCGCCGCATGCAGGCGCGGACCATTCCGGTGCACTTCGGGGTCGAACGAGCCGTAACCCTTGCCGTGGCGGCGGCGGCCCTGGCGCTGGTCCTCAACGTGGTCGTCTTCCAGCTCAGCCCGCTGCCGCATGCCGAGGTGCTTGCCCTGCCGGCTCTGGCGGCCGGGTGCTTTCTGATGGCGTGGCCCGGCCTGCGGCTGTCCGCAGCCAAGGACCGGGCCGCGGCCATGAACCTTTTCACCCGGGCGAGCTATCTTCCGGCGGCGCTGCTGGGGGTGGTGCTGCTGGGCCTCATGACCGCGTAAAAGCCTTTTTGGCAAACGAACGTCCTGAACCGTTGCGGGGGGACAACCGAGAGGAGATGAAATGAGGGAATTCACACCGGAGGAGCTGGCGTCCTTCAACGGCGAAAACGGGAAGCCGGTTTACATCGCCCACGAGGGCAAGGTGTACGACGTCAGCGCCAGCAAAATGTGGAAGACCGGAACGCACATGAAGCGGCACCGCTCCGGCCAGGACCTCACCACCGACATCCAGGGGGCCCCCCACACACCGGAGGTGCTCGAACGCTTCCCCCAGGTGGGCATGCTCAAGGCGGAGAACGCAGCCGAAGACCCGCGCGTGCCCCCGGCCCTGGCCGCGCTGATCCGGACCTTTCCCTTCCTGCGGCGGCACCCGCATCCGATGACCGTGCACTTCCCGATCGTGTTCATGTTCTCCACCACGGTCTTCAGCCTGCTCTATCTCGTCACCGGGGAGAAATCCTTCGACACCACGGCGTTTCACTGCCTGGGGGCGGGGGTGGTCTTCAACGTCATCGGGATCGCGACCGGCTTCTACACCTGGTGGCTCAATTACATGGCCAAACCGTTGAACCCGGTCAAAATCAAGATCCCGCTCACCCTGGCCATGCTGATCACCTCGATCGTCCTTTTCGTCTGGCGGCTGGAGGCCCCGAACATTCTGGATGCGCTCAGCGGCGCCGGGCTCCTTTACATCTTGCTCGTGCTGTCGCTGTCGGCGATGGTGACCGTCATCGGCTGGAACGGGGCGTCGATGACGTTCCCGGTCGAAAAAGAATAGCCGACGCCCCGCAACCGGCGAAGGGGTGTCGATACTCGATTGTTTGCGGGATGACTGTCAGGCCCTGGCGCGACTGGACGATAGGGGAAAAAG
Source organism: Desulfobacterales bacterium (assembly GCA_025454075.1). The sequence continues at coordinate 6,040 of JALOPD010000174.1, forward strand.
CGAGGCGAATTGATTCACACAAAAACCGTTTTCAAATAAACCATCCCCGCCCTTCGGGGCGGGGATGGTTTATTTGTTTTTTTTACTTTTTCTTTTTTCCGGGTGCCGGCGGCTTCTCGCGGATGGGGTAACCCTTGACCTTGGCGACCTTGGTGAAAGTGGGAGCGTGGGTGTAGATGACCCCGTAGAAGCTATTTCCCTTGTACAAAGTCGCCTTGGTGTTGCCGAGCAGCCACGTCGAGGTTTTGGCACTTGAAGATTTGGGTTGTCCGTGCGTTTTCACGAGCTCATTTTTCAGATGGTCGAACGAGACGATCCGAGGGTCGAAATAGGCGGCCCCGAAATAGAATTTATTATCGAAAAAGCCGAATGAAGAAGATGTTGCGGCGATGCCGTTGAAGGTCTTCTCTTTGCCAAACAGAGTGCTTTCGTTCGCGAGTTTATCCGGCAGGGTCAGGACTTGTTCGCTGCAGATTCCCTGCTTCCGGCAATCGCCCGCGGATTGCGACCATTTCAGACCCATGAAGCCGTTTGGATCCGTGACAGCGAACGCCGCTCTTGTTGCCAAAACCGATACCATCGCAAAGAAGACGATCCACACAAAACGTTTCATCCCGTCATCCTTTCTTTTCATTTTCCGAGGGGAAGGTAGAACGGCCTTCGCTGCTATTTGCCGCCGCCACCGCCGCCGGTGTTGTGGACGAGGTAGTTCTCCTTATCGCCGAGCACAAAGAAGTCGTGGTGCTCTTCAACTTCCATGTTAAAAACTTCGACGTTCGCTTTGACCCATTTCTTGCTTTTCAGAGGAACCCACCCGCTTTCCGTTTTGAGGTTCATGCCGATTTCGAGATCCTGGGCCCGGATCCAGCCCTGCTCGGTCAGAAAGCGATGAAAGGCGGTAACCCGTATCTCACCGTTCAAAATGCAGTAGTGATCCTCCCTTCCTTGAAACGCCTTGAGAACCCGTCGGTAGGTGAGCTTGCCGGTGGCCTCGTCGTATACGAGGACCTCTTCGCCGGGCAAGACGGCGGCGATGCTTTTAACCCCGCCCGCCATACGGACCCGGGAGTCCGGAGTGAAACAGGACGGGCTGGCGGAGGACGAGGAGACTTTGCTGCTTTGTGCCATCGCTTGTTCCAGTCGAGTGCGTTCCGTTTTCAACTCGGCGGCCTCCTGATTCAATTTGGCTATTTCCGCATCTTTTGCATTCATCATATCCCGGCAGGTGTTCATGTTGGCGTTGTGCATGGTGATCATAGTGCCGACGGCATTTTGGGTCCCATCCCGGTCAATTTGCTCAATTCGAAAAAAGACTCGCGCATTTGGTTTTCGGCGGCCTCGCGCATGTCTTGAGCCAAGTTTTTCTGGTTTTCGATGGAAGCCAATTGGGAGTTTATTTCGCTCAAACGAGTCGAGGAAGGGGATGGCGCGGAACTGGTGAGGTTCCCGAGCGTGGTTTCGAGGCAAGCGGTTGTGCCGAGTGCTAAGGCCAGAACGAACATCAGGGAATAGAATCTCGACATCCGGATCTCCTTTCATATGGGAAGAATGGTCTTGAATTAATCAGGCGCGCAGGTGAAAAACTGCGCAAGTCGATACGAGACAATCTTCGAGGAAAAGCAAATCATATGCCAACCCCTACAATCTCCGTAGGGGTTGAAAATACTTTATCTTTCAGATTTTCAGTATAGGAGGGGGCGGGTTGGGGGCTTGCCGTGTTCAAAATTTTGGCAGGTAATACGAAATGTATGCGGCGGCGTTGAAACCCGAGCGGTCGGCTGCCGAAGCGGCCGGGTTGAATCCCCTGGATGACGTGGCGCCGTGGCAGTCCCTGGATCCCGGCGGCCGCCTTATGCTGGTCGGCCGCCTTCCTTTCATGGAACGGTTGGCGGCGTTGCCGGTGGCCGGCATCCCGGAAAAGGCGGTCATCCGCTTCCGTTTTTATTCCAAACACCCAAACGCCTAACTATCAAAACACCTGAATCCCCCTATCCCTCACACTTGTTTGAATATCTTCTCGAACCACTGGATGGAAGCCTCGTCGGCGATGCCCAGGCGGCGGGCCACCGCCGGCGAGAAGACCTTGAATACGGCGGTGGCCCGGGCGCAGACATCGCCCTTCGGATCGTAGATCACTCCTTCGGTGGCGGCATCGTTCTTGCCGTTGGTATCCCGCACCCGCGCCTGCGCCTCCAAATCGCCGCCGATCTGGACGGGCTTCACGAACTCCACCGTCATGCTATGGGTGAGGGCGATGCGCTTCAGCAGATGGATGGCCGACCAGCTCATGATCTCGTCCAAAATGGTGGTGAGCACGCCGCCGTGGACGATGTGGCTCCAGCCGCAGAGGTGTTCCGGCACCTTCAGCCGCGAGTAAACGCTCTCCCCGTCGGTGAAAAAACGCATCCGCAGGCCGGAGGGGTTTGTCGGGCTGCAGCCGAAGCAGTTATGGTTTCGGCTGCTTGGCAGTTCT
>JALOPD010000554.1 GCA_025454075.1 Desulfobacterales bacterium
GACCGTCCGCAAGCTGGCGGCGCTGGCGGCGCTCGGCCGCATCGGGGCGGCCGAGCCGGCGCTGATCGGCACCCTGGCCGTCGAACCCGGCCTCTGGCCCACGTCGGCCGTGATCGACTGGGTGGAGATCCTGCTTTCGCAGGCCGCCATCCCCGACCGCCGGCAGCGGCTGGCCGAGGCCGAGCAGGTGCTGCGCGCCCGGCTGGTCTACCAGGGCACGCAGCTGGCGTTCTCCACCGAAGCGTCGGACCACCTGTGGTGGCTGATGGTGTCCAACGATCTGAACGCCGTGCGCCTGGTCCTGACGGCGACGCGCCTGGAGGGCTGGCGGCAGGACCTGCCGCAGCTGGTGCGGGGGGCCCTGGCGCGGCAGCGCCGCGGGCATTGGGACCTCACGACCGCCAATGCCTGGGGAGTGCTCGCCATGGAGCGGTTTTCCGAACAGAACGAGTCCGGCGAGATCAACGGCACGACCCGGGTCGAACTGGCCGGCCAGAGCCGGGTGGTCGAATGGGGCCTGCCGCTGATGGCCGATTCGCTGCTGATGAGCTGGCCGGATGCCATGGCGGAGCTGTCCGCCGTGCACCAGGGCGCCGGGAAGCCGTGGCTCACCGTCCAGGGGCTGGCGGCGCTGCCGCTCAAGGCGCCGTTGTCCAACGGCTACACCCTGCGCCGGACGGTCACCGCGCTGGAGCGCAAGCACCCCGAGCGCTGGAGCCGGGGGGACATCCTGCGGGTGCGGCTCGAAATCGACGCCCAGGCGGAAATGACCTGGGTGGCCGTGAGCGATCCCGTGCCGGCCGGGGCCGCGATTCTGGGGACCGGCCTCGGCCGGGACTCGCGGCTGCTGGCGTCGGGCGAAGACCGGCGGCTGGGGGTGTGGCCGGCTTTCGAAGAACGCTCTTTCGACGCCTTCCGGTCCTATTACGAGCACGTTCCCAAGGGCGCGCTGGCGCTGGAGTACACCCTGCGCCTCAACCAGGCCGGCACCTTCAGCCTGCCGCCCACCCGCGTCGAGGCCCTGTACGCGCCGGAGGTGTTCGGGGAGATACCTAATGAAAAACTTGAGGTTTTTCCATAAGGTTCTTGACGGACAGGGCGTCCGCGCACCGTTGATTTGAGGTTACCCTTGGTAAAATACGAAGCACGAAATTCGAAACCCGAAACAAATTCAAAATCCGAATTCTTTAATGTTCAAAACAGGTTTCGGATTTTAGTCATTTGGATTTGTTTCGTATTTCGATATTCGAATTTCGCATTTGGCCGCATGCTGAGCCGGCTTTCATGGAAATGCCTCGGATTCGGCCTTATTGTGTTGATAGTCAACCTTGAAGCGGCCGCTGCGGCCCTGCCGTCTTACCAGGAGGTGCGCGCCGCCTATCGGCCCTCCGATTCGATTCTGCTCGACCGCAGCGGTCAGGTGCTGCACGAACTGCGCACCGATCCCAGCGTGCGGCGCCTATCCTGGACGAATATAGGGGAGGTCTCGCCGGCGCTGCAGGCGGCCGTGGTGCGGGCCGAGGACAAGCGCTTTCGGGAACATTCCGGCGTCGACTGGCGCGCGCTGGCCGGGGCCGCGGTCCAGGGGCTGCTTTCGGGCCAGTGGCGGGGGGCGAGCACCATCAGCATGCAGCTCGCCGCGATGCTGGACGGGGGACCGCCGCCGGGCGGCCGGAGGTCGCTGCTCCGGAAATGGCGGCAGGTCGCAGCGGCGCGGGCGCTGGAAGCGGCCTGGGGCAAGGACCAGATCCTCGAAGCCTACCTCAACCTGGTCTACTTCAGGGGAGAGCATCAGGGAGTGGCCGCGGCCGCCCGCCATCTCTTCGGCAAGGAGCCGCACGGGCTGGACGCAGTCGAGTCTGCGGTGCTGGCGGCGCTGATCCGCTCCCCGAATGCGCCGCCGGCCCGGATCGAGGCCCGTGCCCTCCGGCTGGCGCGCTCGCTCGGCGGGCCGGCTGCGGACGCAGACGTCCGCGCCGCGGTCTACCGCGCGCTGCAGCCGGCCGGCGGCGCCGCTCCGCCGCGCGCGGAGCTCGCCGCACACGCCGCCCGGCGGATCCTCAAGGGCCGGCGCGATGCGGCCGCCGTCCATTGCACGCTGGACGCCGGCCTGCAGAGCTTCGCCGGCGAGCGCCTGGCGCATCACCTGTCGCCGCTCAAGGAGCGCCGCGTCCTGGAAGGCGCGGTGCTGGTGGCCGACAACGCCACGGGGGAGGTGCGCGCCTACGCCACGGCCACGGCCGATCCCGCCCGTTCGCGCTTCGTGGACGGGGTCACGGCCAAGCGCCAGGCCGGGTCCACCCTGAAGCCCTTCCTCTACGCCCTGGCCCTCGACCGGCGCATCCTGACGGCCGGGCTTCCAGGGCGCGGTGACGGTGCGCACGGCGCTGGCCGCCTCGCTGAACGTTCCCGCGGTGCGGGCGCTTGAAATGGCGGGGGTCGACGCCTTTCTCGACGTGCTGAGCGGGCTGGGGATCCGGGAGCTGTCCGCGTACGGGGATTTTTACGGCCCCTCGCTGGCGCTGGGAACGGCGGATGTCAGCCTCTGGGAACTCGTGAACGCCTACCGCACGCTGGCGAACCGGGGCATCCACGACGAAATGGCGCTCGCGCCGGGCCCGGTGGCGGCCGCGCCGCCGCGCCGTGTTTTTTCGCCCCAGGCGGCCTTCATTATTTCGGACATCCTCGCGGACCGCGAGGCCCGCGCCCCGACCTTCAGGCTGGAAAACCCCCTGGCGACCCGCTTCTGGACGGCGGTGAAAACCGGAACCAGCAAGGACATGCGCGACAACTGGTGCGTGGGCTACTCGCAGCGGTTCACGGTCGGCGTGTGG
>JALOPD010000029.1 GCA_025454075.1 Desulfobacterales bacterium
TGGAAACGATACGAAAGTCACGCCGGAAAAATTCTGCAAGGTGGAGGACCAAAAGGAGACATGGCAGCAAGCGCAAGCCTTGGGTCAGGAAATCGCCCGACGGCTGGGTGAGCACCTGAGGATGTAGCGGGCTGAAGCCCATGGCGAACTCTTTACCGGAAGATAAAATGGGATAAAATGGTGTCGCGTCTTGATTATTGACTTCGATGCCATTTGATCGAAACAGGGGATAAAATGGTGTCGCGTCTTGATTATTGACTTCGATGCCATTTGATCGAAACAGAAAAATGAGAAGCCACCGCTTGTCACTTACCAATGTCACGCTTGACACGCGGGTCGCCCTCAATTAGAATAAAAAAGAATACATTCAAATAAAGGTGACGCATGGCGAAAACCGTGACATTAAGGCTGGACGACGAGGTCTACGATCTTTTTCGGGAGGCGGCTAAGGCCGAAAAACGGCCCTTGTCGAACCTGATAGAGACGGCGGCTCTGAGCCGGATCCGGGAGCAGCAGTTCGTCGACGATGCGGAGATGTCTGAGATTTTGACGAACGAAAATCTGCTCAAGCGGATGCAGAAAGGCGCCCGCGAGGCAAAGCTCGGAAAGGGCCGGTTCGTTGGCTGATTTCAGGATTTTTGAAACCGTACAGTTTCAAAAGGACTTGAAGCAGATCGCCCGTTCCGGCATGCCCAAGCTGGTGAACAAGCTTCACGACTATGTTTACCCGCAGCTCCGGTCAAGCCCGGCAACAGGGCCCAACATCAAACGGCTCAAGGGCCCGTACTCGGATGTATGGCGCTACCGTATCGGGGCCTGGCGTTTTTTCTACAGCATCGACGAAAAGCGCCGTGTCGTTTCGATGGTCGCGGCCGAGCATCGCAGCCGTGCATACTAGGACGACGCCGGAAGGCCATGAGTTTGCAGCATCACTTCAGCAATTCGCTTGGCCTGGCGGCCGCCCTCATTGCGGCCACTGCAATGACATGCAGCTCAAAGGCAAAATTATGCAACGTTGAAACAGCGTTACTATCTTTCCCATCTTTACTGTTGTCAGTCAATGAACTGTTTTATACTTTTTTCCGGTTCGGACGATTCTGGATAGAAGGCTTCGCTGATCGATTCTGTCGTATTCTTTTTGGGAAAAAGGCAACGCCTCGATCAACGTATTGTAACGAGACGCAATGCGCAATAGAAACGTCAGGTTTTCAATGGCAGGTTTGCCCTCAAACCAGTCCGAGATTACCGCCAGATCTATATCGCTGTGTTCCTGGGGATTACCCTGCGCATAGGACCCGAACAGGATAACCTCCTGAACCGGAATCTCTTGTTCAAGCCTGGCAATGAACCCTTGGATGATTCCATCTAACTGATCTTCGCGCATAGCCATCGAAACAACTCCTGTGTCTTGTCAAACAGGATTTTTGCTTTATCGATGTCGATAATCTCTGACAGGCTTTCCTTGTAGTCGCCGTAACGAGCTTCGACGTTATAGGCTGTAAGTTCGGCCAGCAGATCTATCTGTTCGTCAGCCAATTCTCCTCTTAATTCAGCCAGCTCAGCAAGGCGATTTAGGTTGTGAATGGGCAGGTTCTCCTTGCCGTGATAGGCGATGATCGCCTTCAAAAGTTTCTCAACGGCCTGCTGGCACATATAGGCAACGTAAAGATAACGTCCGGCATCCAGCATCGCTTTTGCCGTGTCCAAGTCGTATCTCGATCTTTCGAGCCAGTGAGAAACGAATTTATCCATAGGCGTTAACGGGTTATAAAAGTTATCGATTGTCGCGCAGTCTACCATTTTTAGAATGTTGGGGTCAATTCCGTTTCTGAGGACATGGGGTGGAAGAAGCAGGAGCTGCCGTTCGCAGCATGGGAGCTTTAGGCGCCCACATTTTTACAGAACACATAATTTGTAATTTCAATTGACAAATTATGTAAGATTAGGATGTCTCCATCTCTTTCAAACGCCGTGGAGGTCAAATGGCGCCGCGCACCAGCCTTCCGTTCCCCAGAGGAAGTAATGGTGTCGAGTCTTGATTATTGACTTTGGTGCCATTTGATCGAAGCAGAAAAATGAGAGGCCACTGCTTGTCACCTACCGATGTTACAGTCGCCCGGCAAACAGTCGCCCGGCAAACATTGCCACGGGTCCCGTGCGATGTTACAATACCGACTGTTGACACTTTTTCGCAGGGAGAGGCGTACCGGATGGAGAGGTTGAAAATAGCGATTTTTCTGTTGTGCCTGCTGGCCGGCGGGGCCTCGAGCGGACTGGCCGCCGCAGGCCAAATCGACTGGCACAGCTACGAGAGCGGCCTGGCGCGCGGGAAGTTCGAGAAAAAGAAGGTGTTTCTCTATTTCTATGCGGAATGGTGCACCTACTGCGCGGAAATGGACCGCACCACCTTCAAAGACCCGGCCGTGGTCGCCGCCCTCAACCGCAGCTTCATCCCCATCCGGGTGGATTCGGAGCGTGAAACGGCCGCCGCCGCCCTGTTCCGGGTCAAGGGGTTGCCGGATCTGTGGTTTCTCGCCGAATCCGGGGAGGTGATCGGCCACCGGCCCGGGTTCCTTCCACCCGACCAGCTGATGAAGATCCTGACGGCCATCACGACCTCCAACCCGGGAAAATAGCCGGTTGCGTCGGCACGCCCGCAGACCGGGCGAGCAACAGCGAATGGTTCGCTTGTCAGCGGGAGATCCGGCGAACGATCCGGTAGAGGGTGGTTGCGATCAGGAACCCGCTCACGATCACCAGCAGGCGGGGAACCCAGATGTGGGGAAGGGTTGCCTCGGACTCCCGCGCGACGGAGACCCCGATCAGGCCGAAATAGAAAAGGGCCGCGAGCACGGCAAGGACCAGGCTGTAGACCAGCGCGGGGTGGTTCAGCCAGAAGGTCGGCCTCCTGGAGGCCAAACTCCGGCCGGGGTCTAAGCTGCGGATTATCGGCGGCTGGCGGTGTTTCAGCCGGTCGATCAGTCTTCGGTAAATGGCGTGGCCCTCCGTTGGTCGGCAATCAGTCGCTATCTATTAGGCCGATGCTTAAAAATCAAGCAGAGATAAAACAAGCGCTTTGTGCGATCCGACGGCTGGGGGTCTTCTGCCTGGCCGGGCTTGCGATCTGGGTGATGGGAGGCTGCGCCATGCCGCTGAAGTCGAAAGGGGACCAACCGCCGGCCCCTGCGCCCGGGGACGGGATCATCATCTCCGGCCGGACCGGGGCGACCGTATCCTGGGATGAGATGACGGCCGACCTGCAAACCGTGCGGGTCGTCTACGTCGGGGAGAAGCACAACCTGGCGGCGCACCACGCGGTGCAGCTGCGCGTGATCCGCGCGTTGCATGCCAACGACTCCCGGCTGGCGGTCGGCATGGAAATGTTCGACCGTTCCTATCAGGCCGCGCTGGACCAATGGTCGGCCGGCAGCCTCGACGAGGACGCATTCCTGCGCCGCACCCATTGGTATGCCAACTGGCGGTTTGATTTCGCGCTCTACCGCGACATCCTCCAATACGTGAAACCCGCCCACCTCCGGCTCGTGGCGCTGAACCTGCCCTTCAACATTCCGCCGAAAATCCGGGTCGGCGGCATCGAGCATCTTTCGGCCTACGAAAAGGGGTTTCTGCCGGCGCAGGTGGACACCACCGTCGCCGCCCACCGGGAATTCGCCCAAGCGATCTTCGGCATGCACGGTTTCAAGACCGGCGTTAAATTCGAGGATTTTTACATGGCCCAGTGCGTGTGGGAGGAGGTGATGGCCGAATCCGTCGCCCACGGCCTCGGTGCCGACCGCATGGTGGTGCTCGTCGGCAACGGTCACATCCAGTTCAAATACGGCATCCCCGAGCGCGCCTTCAAGCGCAACGGCATCCCCTACCGCACCATTTACCAGGCTTCAACCGGCGAGGATGTCGATCCAACCATCGCCGACTACATTCTGGTGTCCCCCACTGATTAAAGATTTCAGCTGTCAGGCTGAAATCTTTAATTATCACTATATGTTGAACGATTTTATTGACTTCACGCTACATATTGTGTAAAATCACCTCAGAACTTAAAAAAACGGCCCTCACCAACGCCCTCGCCCGGAACGACCGAAAATTTGCATGGAATCCTCCCCCATGGCACTGGAACGCCGATATCGGCCTGATGGAATGAGAGGCCGCGTGCCGTGCATTGACCTGAAAACCCGCAGGAGTGGCCCCCGTGTTCGATCAAATTGAAAAACGCGACGGCAGGATCGTGGAATTCGACTCGCCCAAAATCACCGCGGCCATCACCAAGGCCGGCACCGCCACGGGCGAGTTCGGCGAGCGCGAGGCCAAAAAGCTCACGCTGCGGGTCCTGACCCTGGCGCATGAGCTGCGGCTGGGGCCCACCCCGAAGGTGGAGGAGGTCCAGGACATCGTCGAGCGCGTGCTGCTCGACTCCCCCTTCTATAAGACGGCCAAGGCGTACATTCTTTACCGCGAACAACATGCCCAGATCCGCAAAATCACCACCCGGGCGAACGTCGACCTGGTGAACCACTACATCGAGAAGCTCGACTGGAAGATCCGCGAAAACAGCAACATGAGCTACTCCCTGCAGGGGCTCAACAACTACATCTCCTCCGAGGTGACCTCCGAGTACTGGCTGAACAACTACATCTCCTCCGAGGTGACCTCCGAGTACTGGCTGAACAGCATCTACCCGCCCGAAATCCGCCAGGCCCACACGGAGGGCGACCTTCACATCCACGACTTGAACCTGCTCTCGGTCTACTGCGTGGGCTGGGACCTGATGGACCTGCTGCGCCAGGGGTTCAAGGGGGTGGAAGGCAAAGTGGAAAGCTCGCCGCCCAAGCACCTGCGCAGCGCCTTGGGCCAGGTCGTGAACTTCTTCTACACCCTGCAGGGGGAGGCGGCCGGGGCGCAGGCCATTTCCAATTTCGACACCCTGCTCGCCCCGTTCGTGCGCTGCGACCGTCTGACGTATCCGGAGGTCAAGCAGGCCCTGCAGGAGTTCATCTTCAACATCAACATCCCGACGCGGGTGGGATTTCAAACGCCCTTCACGAACATCACCCTCGACAGGATACGGCCGTGGTGGTCGGCGGCGTGGAGCGGCCGGAGACCTACGGCGAGTTCCAGGCCGAGATGGACCTGATCAACCGGGCCTTTGCCGAGGTCATGATGCAGGGCGACGCCAAGGGGCGGGTGTTCACCTTCCCGATACCGACCTACAACCTCACGGCGGATTTCGACTGGGACAACCCCAACCTCGAGCCGCTGTGGCGCATGACCGGCAAGTACGGGATCCCGTACTTCTCCAACTTCATCAACTCCGACATGTCGCCGGAGGACGCCCGCTCCATGTGCTGCCGGCTGCGGCTCGACAACCGGGAGCTGCTCAAGCGCGGCGGCGGGCTTTTCGGCGCCAACCCCCTCACCGGCTCCATCGGCGTCGTGACCCTCAACCTCCCGCGCATCGGCTACCTCAGCGACGGCGAGGCCGATTTCTTCGCCCGCCTCAGCCGGCAGGTGCGGCTGGCGGCCGAGAGCCTGACCATCAAGCGCAAGGTCCTCGAGCAGTTCACCGACAAGAATCTCTACCCGTACTCCAAGTTCTACCTGCGGGAGATCAAGAAGGCATCCGGGATCTACTGGAAGAACCACTTTTCAACGATCGGCATCATCGGCATGAACGAGGCCTGCCTGAACTTCCTGGGCCAGGACATCACCTCCGTCGAGGGCCAGCGGTTCGCACTGCGGGTGATGGATTTCCTGCGAGAGGCCCTCGCCGGCTTCCAGCAGGACGTCGGGACCCTGTTCAACCTGGAGGCGACCCCGGGCGAGGGCACATCCTACCGGCTGGCCATGCTCGACAAGAAGCGGTTTCCGGACATCGTCGGCGCCAATGACGCCGATGTGCGCCGGCAGGGCGCCGCCCCCTACTACACCAATTCCAGCCAGCTGCCGGTCGGCTTCACCGACGACCTGTTCCAGACCCTGAGGCTGCAGGACGAGCTGCAGTGCAAATACACCGGGGGGACGGTGCTTCACATTTTCCTGGGCGAGCAGGTGAAGGACACCGCCGTCGTCCGCGCGCTCGTGCGCAAGATCGCCGCCCAGCATCGACTGCCGTACTTCACTCTCACCCCGACCTTCAGCATCTGCCCCTCCCACGGCTATCTGGACGGGGAGCAGCCCTGCTGCAGCCGGTGCAGCGAGTCGACCGAGGTCTACTCCCGGGTGGTGGGGTATCTGCGGCCGGTGAAGCAGTGGAACACCGGCAAGCAGGCCGAGTTCGGGGACCGGAAGAGCATCCGGGTCGCATCCTGACCCGAAGCCCGCCCGCAGGAGAACGCGCCGTGCGCATCGGGGGACTCCAAAAACATTCGTTCATCGACTACCCCGGGAAGGTGAGCTGCGTCGTTTTCATGGCGGGGTGCAACTTCGACTGCCCCTATTGCCACAACCCGCAGTTGACCGGCGATCCCGGCCGGCAGCCGGCCGCGGTGGCGGCGGAGGACGTGTTCGTTTTCCTCGACGAGCGGCGCGGGTTCCTGGACGGGGTCGTCATCTCCGGCGGGGAGCCCACCCTGCATGCGGACCTGCCGGATTTCTGCGCGCGGGTCAAGCGCCTGGGCTACCCCGTCAAGCTGGACACCAACGGCAGCCGGCCGCAGATGCTCACGCGGCTGATTCGCGAGGGCCTGGTGGACTACGTGGCGATGGACGTCAAGACGGACCCGGCGCGCTATGAAGGCTGCGTCGCCGGCCGTTGCGACGGCTCCGCGCTGCTCGCGGGCATGCGCGTGGTCATGGAGTCAGGGCTCGACCACGAATTCCGGACCACCTGCGTGAAGCCCCTGGTCACCCCGGGCACTGTCGAACGCATCGCTCGGCTCATCCAGGGCTGCCGCAGGTATGCCCTGCAGCCCTTCAAGGCGGCCACCCTCCTGCATCCCGAATTCTTCAGCACGTTCGACCCCGCGTGCTCTCCTGCCGAAATGGACCGCCTGAAATGCATCGCGGAGCCCTGGGTTCAAACCTGTCTGGTGCGGTGAGGCCGGACCCATAAAAAAATCTTGTCTTGCCCAATAAATCATGTTAAGCGCCAACGGTGATGAACCTTGGAGCGGTGCGTGCAGCAGGCCCCGTCGATTCAAGGCTTGGCTCGGCGAATCCCATGAATGGTTAAAAGGAGGAAGGGCCCGATGGACAGCGGCAGCAAATTCCTGACATTCACCTCGGTGATCATGCTGGGGTTGATCCTCCAGGTGGTCCTGGCCGTCGCCGATCAGCGCGACAACCCCGAGAGGGCCGCCGTGGAATTCGCCGAGGCGTATTTCTGGCTGGACGCCTCCATGGCAGACCGGCTCTGCAAGCAGCTGTCGCAGCCGTCCGAGGACGGCGTGGTGGCGAACTATCTGCAACGGGTCGACCAGGAGGCCCGTGCCATGGGCTTCCAGTTCAACTATATGAAACAGGGCGTCTTCCACATTCAGACCCAGACCACTCTCAAGGACGTCGACACGGCCGAAGTCAGGTTCAAGGGCGAGCGCCGCCGCACCATCAACCCGGTGTTCGGGCTCGTGGCCCGTTGGTTTTCCCTTGGCGAAACCCATCCGGTGGAAGAGACCCTGACGCTGGTCCGGGAGGGCGGCCGCTGGAAAGTATGCGGCAAGCCCTTCCGCCTGATTGAAAGCTGACGCTTTCTCCGCTATAATCATCCCGGGGAGTGCCGGTTTCGCTCAGCAGAAATCGGCACTTCCGCCCTTTCACCCCTTTTTTCCAACCTGCGATGGCCGATACGCTGTCCCTTTACACGCAGCTGCGTGAGCGGGCGCGCCGGATTGCCGCCCGGTTTCCGGCGGTGGATTTTTACCTCGATGAGGCCGGCGCGGTGGACGTCTCGCGGAGAATTTTTGAAACCGACCCGCTGGTCGTCCAGCTTCGGCAGCGGGTGGTCGATCGCCTGGAGGACGATTTCGGCCACGGCATGCTGCACGCCACCAAGGTCGCCTTGGACGCGGGCGCGCTGACCCACATCGAGGGCCGGGCCGCCGGCTACATGGGCGATTATCTGGCGCGCCGGGTCAGCATCGCGCAGGTGGCCGGCCTGCTGCACGACATCCAGCGCAAGCAGCGCAATCATGCCGAGCAGGGGGCGACCTTCGCAGGCGGCCTGCTCGCCGAATACCCGCTGGAGGCCGCTGAAATCGAGGACATCTGCATCGCCATCCGCAACCATGAAGCCTTCAAGACCACGGTCGGCATCGACACTCGCGAGGGGGCGCTGATCTCCGACTGCCTGTACGATGCCGACAAGTTCCGCTGGGGTCCGGACAACTTCACCGACACCCTGTGGGCCATGGTCGCCTTTCGCCGGCCGACCTTGCGCGATTTCGTGCGGCACTACCCGGCCGGCATGGAGAGCCTCGCCCGCATCCGGTCCACCTTCCGCACCCCGACCGGCAGGGCCTACGGCCCCCGGTTCATCGATGCGGGGATCTCCATCGGCGAGGAGCTCTACCGGGTGATATGCACCGAATTCTCAACCCACCTTGGATGAGGTCGAAAAAAGGCCGGTCCCGGCCTCTTTCCTGTTTGACAGCCCCGGTCGGTTCTTCTATACTTCCTCGACTCTTCCCGTGCGGATTGCTTCTTTCCACCCCCATCACCCAAGGAGGCTGACATGTCTCAGCAAGCGTGGCCCACACCCCACTGGCCGGACGGCGTCCCCCGCGAAGTCACCGGATACGACAAGCCCCTTTTTTCGATCCTGGACGACACGGCCAAAGAGTTCCCGGACCGGGTGTACACCGTTTTCAGCGACGCTTCGCGGACCTACGCCCAGGTCAAGAACGCCGCCGACCGGGTCGCCAACTTCCTGGCCGGCCGCGGCATCCGCAAGGGCGATCGCGTGGCCATCTTCCTGCCCAACCTGCCGCACTATCCGGCGATCTACTTCGGCATCCTCAAAGCCGGGGCGGTCGGGGTCACCTGCAACCCGCTCTACAAGGCCCAGGAGCTCCAGCACCAGCTCAAGGACTGCGGCGCCAAGGCCGTCTTCTGCATGGATCACCCCGGGTTCTACCCGACCACCGTGAAGGCCATCGAAGGGACCGGCGTCGAGACGGTGGTGATCTGCGGGGTCAAGTCCTACCTGCCCAAGCTGAAAGGGATCATCGGCGGGCTTTTGGGGAAGATCCCCAAGGCGGAGTCCTACGTGCCCGGCCATCTGTTTTTCGACGACGTGATCGCGGCGGCCAGACCCGAACCGCCCGCGGTCGACATCCACCCCTCGACGGACCTGGCGCTCATCCTCTACACCGGGGGCACCACGGGGGTCCCCAAGGGCGCCTGCCTGACCCACACCAACTTCACCTACGATCTCGCCGGTATCAACCATTGGATGCAGCTCGTGCACGAACCGGGCGCCAAACCCGAGACGCAGCGCAGGGCCTTTCACACCTATCTTGGGGTTCTGCCCTGGTACCACAGCTTCGGGATGACCTGCGCCATGCTCTCCTCCTGCGCCAGCGCCAGCCGTCTGATCTGCGTCCCCGACCCCAGGGCCGGCAACCCGCCGTTCACCGAAGTGCTCAAAATCGTCCAGAAACACCGCCCCACGCTCATGCCGGCGGTGCCGACGATTTTCATGGCGTTCACGAACCACTCCCAGCTGGAAAAGTTCGACCTCACCTCGCTCATCGGCTGTTTCTCGGGCGGCGCCCCGCTGCCGCCGGAGGTCTGCCGGCGGTTCGAGGAGAAGACGGGCGCCGTCATTTTCGAGGGCTACGGCCTGAGCGAAACCGCGCCGGTGGCCACCGCCAACCCCACCAACACCCGCCAGCGCAAGATCGGCAGCATCGGCTTCCCGCTGCCGGGCACCGACATCAAGGTGCTGGACGTGGCGTCGGGGCTGCAGGAGTTGCCCCGGGGGCAGGACGGCGAGATCGCCATCTGCGGCCCCCAGGTGATGAAAGGCTACTGGAACCGGCCCGAGGAGGACGAGAAAGCCTTCCGGGTGATCGACGGCCGGCGCTATTTTCTGACCGGCGACATCGGCCACGTCGACGACGAGGGCTACATCCTCATAACGGATCGCAAGAAGGACATGGTGCTCGTGGGCGGCTTCAACGTCTACCCGCGGGACGTGGAGGACATCCTCTTCCAGCACCCGAAGGTGGCCATCGCGGCGGTGGTGGGCGTGCCGGATGCCAAGAGCGGCGAGGCGGTCAAGGCCTTCATTCAGCTCAAACCCGGTGAGACGGCCACGGTGGAGGAGATCATGGCTTTCTGCAAGGACAACATGGCCGGCTACAAGCGCCCCAAGAGCATCGAGTTCCGGGAGACGCTGCCGATGTCCAGCGTCGGCAAGGTGCTGCGGCGGCTGCTGCGGGACGAGGAGCGGGGAGCCAAGTAGGCGCGCCCTTCCGGACACGCACTCTCCGGATTTCGCCCGGGACCCGGGCCGGCCGGCGCCCCGGAATCAATCGCGCGACGCCGAAAACGAGGTGGAGCCACGCTTCATGGGAAATTCGCTTGCTCAGTGGTGTTCGAAGCACCCCTACACCGTCACCAGCCTGATCTTTCTGGCGCTGATCCTCCTGGGGTGGCGGGTTCTGGGCTGGGGGGAGCGGCACCTCGGTTTCGTGCTGCTGCTGTATTTCATCGTTACGCTGGGGGTGCGGCTGGACGAGATCACCCGCAGCATCGGCGGCCATTCGGCCCACCCGCCCGCGCGGGCCGGCGAGTCCGACACCGTCATCGCCCACCTGAAGGACATCAAGGAGCTGCTGCGCCGCATCGATTCGAAGCTGCCACGGCCGGCGCCGGACGACGACCGGGGGCCGCGACCCTAGCCGGACCTCCATGCGCGCCGGCGTGCGGGTCCCCCGGCCCGTCGGCGCGAGAGACAGCCTGCATGGCCTTGAACCTGGAAGCCGTCGGCCGGAAGACCGGCCCCTTCACGCGCGCCTACGACTGGAAGGACCTCGCCCTGTACGCCTTGGGCGTGGGGGCCGGCTTCGGCGAGCTCGACTACTGCTACGAGAAACGCCTCAGGGTGATCCCGACCTTCGGGGCGGCGATGACCTTCGAGGTCGTCTGGCATCTGGCCTCCCTGAGCAACCTCAACGCCGCCGGGGTGGTCCACGGCGAGCACGAGATGGTGTTCCATCACCCCATCCCGCCTCAGGGGACCCTGGTCACCGAGGGCGCCATCGCCCACTGCTACGACAAGGGCCGGGAAAAGGGGGCGTTGGTGGTGGCCGACTTCGAAACGCGCGACGCCGGCGGTCGGAGGCTCTTCGGCACGCGCGCGACCTTGTTTGCGCGCCTGGACGGCGGATACGGCGGCGAAGACGCTCCGCGCCAGGCCCAAGGGATCCCCGACCGGGCGGCGGACTGCGAAGTGGGGGCCGTGCCCGCCGAGGACCAGCCGCTGGTCTATCGGCTGTCCGGCGACACCTTCCCCCTCCACGTCGATCCTGACTTTGCGCGGGCCGCCGGCTTCGAGCGACCGATCATGCACGGATTGTGCACCCTGGGCTTCGCCTGCCGCGCGCTCGTTTCGCGGCGATGCCCGGGGGCCCCGGAAAACGTGCGGCGCATCGGCTGCCGCTTCACGCGGCCGCTTTATCCCGGGACGGCGATCCGGACGCTGATCTGGTCGGCCGGCGAGGGGAGGGCGCTTTGGCGGGTCGTGAAGGATTCCGACGGGGGCGTCGTCATCGACAACGGGATATTCGAATACGGGGCGCCCGCGCGGACATGACCCCCGGCGCGCGTCTCAGCGGCCGGCCGACTCCAACCGGGCCACGGGGTTGCCGAAGCTGCAGGGCATCATGGCCGCGCACTTGCCGCAGACGTGGGTGCTTTCCGGCAGGTCCGAAAAATCCTCAAGGCCGGCACGGTTGTCTTTGAGCCGTTCCCAGCAGCGGCGGCGCTCGAAGCCGTTGGTCGCCAGGGCCTCCACCGGGCAGGCCGCGACGCACAGGCCGCAGCCCTTGCCGGCCTTGAGCAGGCAGGCCTCGCGGGTCTCGATCAGCGGATGGTCGCCGAGTTCGGCTTCGGTCACCAGGCTCCCCAGGCGGCCGGTGCAGCCGGCCGGTGTGATCAGCATGTGGTGGGTCCCGAAGCGGCCCAGGTCGACGAGATGGCCCAGGTGCTTGTGGGACCAGCGGGCCGTCAACCGCTCCTCGTTGAAGTTGTGGGTGGCCGGCGTCAGCCCGCAACGGGAACCATGCCCCTCCAGCAGCGCCCCCAACGCCCGGCCCAGGCGGTTGATCAGATCGTTGGTCTGCACGTAGGCGAGGCCCCAGTTGCGGCAGGGCCGGTCGCTTTTCTGGTTTTCGCGTGCGAGCTCCTTTTTGAAGGGGATGAAAAAAACGACGACCGATCGCGCGGTCGGCAGCAGATCGCGCGGGTGCAAGTGGTCGTCGGCCGCGATGCGTGCGAGCATTTCGAAACGCTCATCGACCGGGGCGGCCGCCAGCAGCGGGGCGCGCCACCAGCCACGCACCCCCGAGCGGCCGGGCTCGGCCGCCACATATTCCTCCGCCAACCGACGCAGTGCTTCGACCGAAACAGCGGTCATAGGTCCTCCGGCTTGCCCAGGGGCAAGGCCCGCGCCGCACGGGCCCGTGCCCGGATCGTTCAACAGCAGGTGACGCCGTCATAGATCATCGCACGGTTCCGGTCAACGGCCGGATCGCCACCCGGGCCGCGACTCGCGTTCTTCCGCACACGGACAGCGCAATTATCGCTTGGCGATTCCAGGATTATGGGCTAAGCTGAGCCGCAGTAGAATGCGAAAGGGGGGCGTTATGAAAGGAGCGGTCTGGGCCATTTTGTTGTGCGGAACCCTGCTGGCCGGGTGTGCGTCGGTGTTCGACTTCCGCCGCGAAGAGGTCTTCGAGGACAGCGCCAAGCGCTACGGGCGGATGATCCGCTGGTCCGACTTCGAATCCGCCAAGTCCTATCTGGCACCGGCCGAACCGGGGGCGAAAACCACCCCTCCCAAGAACGTGCGCGTCACGGACTATGAGGTCAAACAGATGACCTATGCCGAGGGCAAGCGCCGGGTGGTGCAGGTGGTGGACATTTCCTACTTTCTGGCGGACGACCCCCGGATCAAAACCCTCCAGGACCAACAGGTGTGGGAGTTCGACAGCGACAGGAATGCCTGGCTCCTGAAGAGCGGGTTTCCGAACTTCTGAGGAAAGGCCGCGACGGCTGGCGGCCGCATTCCCGCCGCCGGCCGGCCGGTTCCCGTCATCCCCATCATGAAGATCTGCTTCTACGCGCCCTTCAAACCGCTCGGCCACCGATCGCCCTCCGGAGATGCGGTGACGGCCACCGGCATCTTCCGTTTTCTGGCCGGCCGCGGGCATGAGCTGGTGCCGGCGAGTTCTCTGCGCTGCCGGTGGATCTTCTGGAAGCCGTGGCTCTGGCTCCGGCTGCTGATGGAACGGCGGCAGGCGGTGCGGCGGTTCACCGCCCAGCCCTGCGATATCTGGTTCAGCTACCATTCCTATTACAAAGCGCCGGACGTGCTGGGGCCGGCCGCCGCCCGGCGGCTGAGGGTGCCGTACGTCCTGTTCCAGGGGATTTTTTCCACGAAACGCCGGCGCGACCTGAAAACCCTTCCCGGTTTTCTTCTCAATCGGAAAACGCTGCGATCCGCCCGGCACGTCTTCACCAACAAAAAGATCGACCTCCTCAATCTCAAGCGTCTGATCCCGGAGGAGCGCATCACGTATGTGGCCCCGGGCCTGCGCCCCGATGAGTTCAGCTTCAGCCCGGAGGCCCGCGCGCGGTTGCGGGCGGAGTGGGGCGCCGGCGACGACCCTGTCGTGCTCTCGGTGGCCATGTTCCGGCGAGGCGTCAAGGCCGATGGCCTCGGCTGGGTCATCCGCGCCGGCGGCGACCTGTTGCGGCGCGGACGGCGGTTTTCGCTCGTCATCGTCGGCGACGGCCGGGAGCGGGAGGGGCTCATGAAGCTCGCCGAGGGTGCGGCCCCCGGGCGGGTGCGTTTTGCAGGTCAGGTGGCCCGGCCGGAGCTTTTCCGGTATTACAGCGCCGCCGATCTCTTCGTGTTCCCCGGCATCCGGGAGTCCCTGGGGATGGTCTACCTGGAGGCCCAGTCCTGCGGCCTGCCGGTGGTGGCGTTCGACAACGCCGGCACCCCGGAGGCGATTCAGGACGGCCGAACGGGCCTGCTCGTGCCGATGGGCGACGGCCCGTGCTGGGCAGCGGCCATCGACCGCCTGCTGTCGGACCCGGAACTCCGGAGGCAATGGGGGCAGAACGCCAAGGACTATGTCCGGGAGTTTCACGATCTCGACAAGAACTACGGACGGATGGAGGAGGTGCTGCGCCGGATCGCGGATACGCATGGGGAGGGTGTCGACCGCAAGGAGGGCATCGATCCGTGAACCGTTGCGCCGAGTCGGACCCGCCGCACGACCCTACCGTCACGACCTTCGGAGTGATCCGCCACGCCGAGACGGTCTGGAACCGCGAAAAGCGCATCCAGGGCCACCAGGACTCGCCGCTGACACCGGAAGGCGAGATGATGGCGGACCGGTGGGGGCTGACGCTGCGGGTCTTCCACTGGGACCGCATCCTCGCGAGCGACACCGGTCGAGCGACGGCGACCGCCCGCCGGATCAACACCCGCCTGCAGCTGCCGATGGAGCTGGATCCCCGGCTGCGGGAGCTGGACTGGGGGCGCTGGACGACCAAGACCCTGGCCCAGCTCCGGCAGGAGGAGGGCGACCTGCTGGCGATCCAGGAACGCGCCGGCTGGGACTTCCAGCCGCCGCAGGGCGAATCACGCCGCGGCCAGCTCGCTCGATGCCGCCGGACGCTGCTGGAGTTCGCCGACCGGTATCCGGGGGATTCGATCCTGGTGGTGACCCACGGAGGGGTCATCAAATGCCTGGCCAACAGCCTGCCCGACAGCGGGCCGCCGGCGGCCGACGAGATCGGCGCGTCCTCCTACCGGCTGCTCTGGCTGGCCGCCGCCGCCGGCCGGCTCTCTCCGGGCGGGCGCAACGCCCTGGTGCTGCCGTGAGCCGGCCGATGCTGCCGCCCCGGGAGGCGTCGCCATGGACGTGCTGATGATTCATGACGTCCGAAAGGAGTACTTCGACCTGCCCCTGGAGCGGTACCGGCTCACCTTCGACGACGGCCTGTATTCCCAGTATTACTACTATCCCCTGCTGCGGAGCCTTCCCGAGCCCCTCACGTTTTTCATCACCACCGCGCTGATCCGCGAGGGGCCGGCCCGGCCGCACTTCACGGGGCGCTTCCTCGATCACATGAAAACCGGCGTCTACTCCTTCCGGGCCCACATCGAGAAGGACCTCGAGGGCTTCATGACGCTGGAGGAGGTTCGTTTCCTGGCGGAGCAGCCCAACGTGCGCCTCGGCGCCCACAGCCACTTTCACGACCTGGTCCTCACCGATGTGCACCCCCGCAAGCCCAAGCCCGTCAGCCCCTGGAAGTCCGCCCGGTTCAAGGACGTGCCCGAGCCGCTGCGCCGGGGGCTCAGCATCCGCTCGCGTCTGGCGTTTCGAGGGTTTGAATTCCGCCAGGGGCGCCTGGTACCGCGGTCGCAACGCGACTGGCTGGACGACATCCGGCGCGACACCGAGCTGTGCCTGGGCTGGTTTGAAACGCATCTCGGCCGGACCCCGAACGCCTACTGTTTCCCGTTCAACGAATACTCGCCCCCGTTGATCGAGGTGCTGCGGTCCTGCGGCTTCCAGGAATTCTACGCCTCCCGGTCGCCGAAGGACCCCGGCATCATCGGCCGGATGGACATCGACTCCCTGCCGGCGGCGCGCGCCCCGCGGACAAAATAAAAATGCTCCTCCCTGCCCGCCGCCGCCGGCCCGGATCGGGTGATATTCCTCTTGTGTCCGCGGCGGTTCTTCTTTAAGTTCGAGCCGGACACGATTCCGGTAGCCGTGATTTCCAATTTCTCCGGTGGGGCCTGGGATGAAGATCGCATTCTACTGCCAGCACGTGCTCGGCGTCGGGCATTTTTTTCGCAGCCTGGAGATCTGCCGGGCCCTGACCCGGCACCAGGTGTTCCTGATCACCGGCGGCGCCCGCCCGGACGCGGCGCTGGCCTCCCACGTGACCGAGGTCCGATTGCCGGCGCTGGAGATGGACCGCGGGTTCAAGGGGCTGCGGGCGGCTTCCGGCGCGGACCTCGACGCCACCCGGCGGCGGCGGCGGGAACGCCTGAGCGCTTTTTTTGAAACGGAACGGCCGGATCTGTTTCTCGTCGAGCTTTACCCCTTCGGGCGCAAGGCCTTCCGGTTCGAGATCGACCCGGTCCTGGATGCCATGGCCGCCGGGCGCCTGCCGCGCTGCGGGGTGGTGTGCAGCGTGCGGGACATTCTCGTCGAGAAAGAGGCCGCGGAGAAGCACGAGGCCCGCGCCGTGAGCGTGCTCAACCGCTTTTTCGACGCGGTCCTGATTCACGCCGACCCGCGGCTGGTCCGCCTGGAGGAGACGTTCAGCCGCCTGGATGCGGTGGCCGTCCCCTTGGTCTACACCGGTTTCATCACGCCGGCGCCGGCGGCGGACGCCCGTCAACGGCTCCGAACGGCGCTCGGGCTGGCGGCGGCAGACCGGCTGATCGTGGTGAGCGCCGGCGGCGGCAGCGTGGGCATGCCGCTGCTGGCGGCCGCCGTGCGCGCCGCACGGCATCTGAAGCGAGCGCGGCAGACCCGGCTGCAGGTGTTCACCGGGCCCTTTCTGCCGGAGCGCGATTTCGAGCAGCTGTCGCATGCGGCCGGCGAGGGGGCTTCCGTGGCGAGGTTCACACCGGATTTTGTATCGTATCTGGCCGCGGCCGACCTCTCGGTCAGCATGGCCGGCTACAACACCGTCATGAACCTGCTGGCCGCCCGGGCCCCTGCGCTGGTGTGGCCGTTCGCTCAGAACCGCGAGCAGCGGCTGCGCTCCGAACGCCTGGAAGCGCTGGGGGCCTTGCAACTGCTGCAGGACGCGGACCTCGAACCGGTGCGTTTGGCAGCCCTCATGGACCGGCGGCTCGATCAAGCCGGGCGACCGGAGGTCGGCCTCAACCTGGATGGCGCCCGGGCCGCCGCGCGCTGGATCGACGCCTGGCAGCCGACGGACGGCGGAGGAGGCGCACCGTGACCATCGTCTTGTATTGCCAATATGTGTGGGGAATGGGCCATCTCTTTCGCAGCCTTGAGCTGGCGCGGGCCCTCTCCGGGCACCGCGTCGTTCTGGTGGCCGGCGGCCAGGAGGTCGCCCTGGACCTGCCCGGGCATGTCGAACTGGTGCGTCTGCCCGCCCTCTTCATGGATGAGCATTTCACCACCCTGATCCCCGGGGTCGCCGGCCGGTCCGTCGAGGCCATTCAGCGGCAGCGCCGGGAGGCGCTCGCAGCGCTTTTCGAGCGGTCCCGGCCGGAGATCTTCATCGTCGAGCTCTACCCCTTCGGCCGCACCGCGTTCGGCTTCGAGCTGGAGCCGCTGCTGGCGGCGACCCGCGGCCGGGTGCGCACCGTGTGCAGCCTCCGCGACGTGCTCGTGGAGAAGCGCGATGCACCGGCCTATGAAGCGCGCGTGGTGGAGGCCCTCAACCGGTGGTTCGACCTGCTGCTGATCCACTCCGACGAGCGCCTGCTGCCGCTCGATGACACCTTCAGCCGGGTCGGGGATATCCGGGTGCCGAAGGTCTACACGGGGTTTGTGGCCCCGCGGCCGGACCCGGATAAAGGTCGAGAGCTGCGCCGCGACCTCGGCCTTGCGCCCGGGCAGAAGCTCGTGGTGGCCAGCAGCGGCGGCGGCCGAGCCGGCTACCGCCTGCTGAAGCCCGTGCTGGCGGCCTGCCGCCGGCTGCAGAGCCGCCTTGGTGTGCGGCTCGCTCTCTTCACCGGCCCGTTCATGGCCGACGCGGAGTTCAACGACCTGCAGGCCGAGGCGGGCGAGGGCCTCGTCGTCCAACGCTTCACCCCCCGCTTCCTGGACTACCTGAGCGCTGCGGATCTTTCCATCAGCCTCGCCGGCTACAACACCTGCATGAATCTTCTGGCGACGGGGGTGCCGGCGCTGGTGTTGCCCTACGCCCGCCAGCGGGAGCAGCCCCTGAGGGTCGAAAGGCTCAAACCTTGCCTGCCGTTGATGATTCTGAGCGAGGAGGACCTCGCGCCGGAGCGCCTGGCCTCGGCCATCGAAAGCGGCCTGCAGCTGAAGCCCCGCCCCGGCCCCCCGCCGGTGGATCTCGACGGAGCCGCCCGGACGGCCCGTTGCCTGGATAATTGGCCGCACGGCCATGCGCCTTCGGCCTGAGAGGGGTTCGCCTCCGCGGCAGGCAAGGGCTTTTTTCAGGAATCATTATCATTTACTCGAAATAGTGCTTGTGATATCCAATTTTTGCCCGCCCGCATGGGCGCCCCGCAGCATTTGCGCGGACTCGAACGGCCGGCGGGCGCTGCCGGGGTCGGATGCCCGGAAGGCGATGAGCGAAAGGGTCAGTGGATGAAAGAGCGGATTTTCGCCGATTTCCCCGACCGGACGACCCGCGTGCAGCGGCTGGTCAAGCTGCCGTTCGGCAAATCGGTGGACATCGCCTACAAGAGCATCAAGGTCCGCTTTTTCCGCTCCCTGATCACCACCCTCAGCCTGGTCCTGGCCGTGTCGTTTCTGAGTTACACCGACGTCAGCAACGATATCGCCAACGGCATGCTGGCCGGCCGCAACCCGGAGATGCGCCAGGCCCTCATCCGAGCAGGGTTCGACCTGGACCCGGGCACCACCAACGTGGCGGCCAGCCCCAAGCAGCGCTGGATCATCCTTCTCTCGCTGCTTGTGTGCACGGTGGGCATCGTCAACGCCCAGCTCATGGCCGTCACGGAGCGCTTTCGTGAAATCGGCACCATGAAATGCCTGGGGGCGCTCGACCGATTTGTACTGAGGCTCTTCATCCTGGAAGCCGGCATGCAGGGCCTGGCGGGGTCCGTTGCCGGGTCGCTCGCCGGCGCGGCCCTGGCGCTGGCCGGCGGGGTGATCCGGTATGGAACCACGGCCGTGAGCCAGGCCGCCGCGGGCGATGTGGCGGCTTCGATCGGCCTTTCAACGGCCATCGGCATCGGGCTGAGCCTGCTGGGGGTATCCTACCCGGCCCTGGTGGCGGCCAGGATGCAGCCGGTCGAGGCCATGCGGGTGGAGCAATAATGGCCATTTCAAATTTCAAATTTCAAATTTCAAATTGAGCTACTGTCATGCCCGAAATCAGCCACGTCGTGCGGGTGTCCAGCGTCACCAAGAACTTCAAATTGGGAAAGATCGAGGTCCAGGTGCTGAAGGGCGTCGACCTGCAGATCGACCGGGGCGAGTACGTCTCCATCATGGGGCCGTCGGGCTCCGGCAAGAGCACGCTCTTCAATATGATCGGCGGGCTCGACAAGCCCACCTCCGGCAAGGTGTTCATCGACGAGGTCGACATCGCCCAGCTCGACGCCTACGAGCTGGCCTGGCTGCGGTGCCGCAAGATCGGGTACATCTTCCAAACCTTCAACATCATCCAGGTCATGACCGCCCTGGAGAATGTCACGTTGCCGATGATCTTCGCCGGTGTGAACAACGACGCCGCCGTGCAGAAAGGGATGAAGCTCCTGGAGCAGGTGGGGCTGGCCGATCGCCACAGCCACAAGCCCTTCGAGCTGTCCGGCGGCCAGCAGCAGCGGGTGGCGATCGCGCGGGCCCTGGCAAACGACCCGGCCATCATCCTGGCGGACGAACCCACCGGGAACCTCGACCTGACGACGGGCGAGGAGATCATCGCCCTTCTGAAACGCTTGAGCCAGCAGCGTGGGGTCACGGTTATTTCCGCCACCCACGATTTCAAGATGCTGAACGTCTCCGACCGGGTGGTGTGGATCCGCGACGGGCGGGTCGATAAAATAGAGAACCGGGAGGAGCTTTCGATCTCCATCGGACGGATAGGGACGCGCGAGTGAGTTCCGGATTCGGCATCATACGGCCGCACCCGACGACGGCCATCGGCCCCGCGGTTCTGGGGTGCGTGCGGACGGCCGCCGTGGTGCTGCTGTGCGCCGGTTTCATCGCGGCGGCGCCCCACGCCGCCGCCTCGGACGCCGGCACGCGCGTGGCGCAGACCCTCCGCACCCTGGCCGCTTTCGGCGACCGCAGCACGGGGGCCCCGGGCAACGAAAAGGCCGCCGCTTTCCTCCGGGAGGAACTCGAGCGGCTGGAGATCGGGGCCGTCCAGTCCCAACCGTTTGCCGTTCCCGTCATCCGCTGCGGAGAGAGCGTGCTCAGCATTCCGTCCCGGCGGATCACCGTCCCGCTTCAACCCATCGCCGGCAACGCCATCAGCCCCCCGGCGGTGGCCGCCCCCGGTCTGACCGGCCCGCTGGTCTATGTCGGTAGCGGCGAACTTGCCTCACTGAACGGCAAGCGGGTCGACGGCGCGGTTCTGTTGATGGAGCTCGACTCCTCCCGGAACTGGCTCGATGCGGCCGACTTGGGAGCCCGTGCGGTGATCTACGTGGACCGAGGACAGTCGCCGCGGTTCCTTTTCGAAGACAAGTTCGAGCTGTCCCCCATCCAGTTCCCGCGTTTCTGGTTGCCGGCCGCGGAGCTGCACCGGATCTTCGGCGATGTCGGGTCGGCGCCGGCCGGCTGGTTGGCCGACGAGGTCCAGCTGCGCTCCGAGGCGCAATGGCAGAACGTTATTGCCGAAAACATTTACTGCCTCATTGCCGGGTCCCACGCCGAGCGGCGCAAAGAAGTGCTCCTGGTCGAAACCTTTTACGACAGCACGGCCCACGTGGCCGATGCCTCCCCCGGCGCCGATGAGGCCCTGGGGGCGGCGACCCTGCTCGAGCTGGCACGGTTTTTCAAAGAAAATCCGCCCGAAAGATCCGTTCTGCTGGCGGCCACCTCCGGCCACGCGCAGTCGCAGGCCGGATGGCGGGAGTTCGTGTGGAGCCTTTCGGCGCGTTCCAAGGACCTGCGCGACGCAAGAAACGAGCTGCGGCGCCTGGTGAAGAAAACCCGGCTGACGGTCCGGGCGCTCAAGGATTTCCGTTTGGATGCGGCCGGCGCCACGGGCAGGGCGCCGGCGGCCGACGCCGGCGCCGCCGAGAACACGGCCGGGGAGGAAGCCGGCGGCGACGACCCCGCCGCCCTGCTCAAAGCGGCCCTGGAGGATCGTCTCAAGACCGACGCCGACGAGGTGTCCCGCCGGCTCATGCAGCTGCGCCTGGCGGAGCGTGACCGCGATGTCACGCGCATCCAGGCGCTCACCGCCGAGCGGCAGGCGCTGCGGCGCCTGACATGGCGCGCCTCTTACGAAGGGCTCTCCGACGAGGAGCGGCGCCTGCTGCAGCGGGCGGCGATCCAGGCCCGCAAGGACCAGGAATCGGCACTGGCCGACGCGCGGGTCCAGCTGCGCCTGGTGGACAGCGCCGGCACCCTGCGTGGCGCCCTGCAGGATTTTGAGATCGCCGCCTCCGTCTCCCTGCATCTGTCCAGCCACGGGGACGGCTTCGGCGCGTTCAACTACGGCTGGCTCTACCCGCTGCGGCCCAGGATCAACCGGGTCCCCGCCTATGCCGCGCTCGATCAGGCCCTCCGGGAGGGGGCGCCGGCCGCCGCGCAGGCGTCCGGCGTGAACGGTATTTTCAAGGACACCCTGCGCCCCAGCCGGTTGAGGTCCTGGCAGAGCCACTTGGTCGATCAGCCGGCCCTGGGCGGGGAGGTCGCTGCGCTGGCGGGCTACCACGGCATCACCCTCGCTACCACCGGCGACGCCCGCGCGGCGTGGGGGACCCCGGAGGACGCCCCGGAGCGGGTGGACATCGGCTATGCAGCGAAGCAGAGCGCCGGTGTCTGTGGGTTGATCGGCCACCTGTCCCGGGCGCCGAGGCTGCACGAGGAAGACGCCCCGCGCAACGGGTTTTCGACGGTCAGCGGCCGGGCGAAATTTCTGCGCCACGGCGAGCTGTTTGCCGACAAGCCGGCGCCGGGGACGGTCCTGCTCTGCTACCAGGGGCTTTCGCGCTTTCACACCATGGTGGACACCCAGGGGCGCTTCAGCCTCAAGGGCGTGGCGGACAAGACCCACAGCTTCCACAAGGTGGTGATCGAGGGCTATCGCTTCGACGAGCGCACCGGTCAGCCCCTCTGGACCATCGACAAGAAGCTCACCGGCAAGGACGCCTACCGCGTGAAGATGAACCGGCGCTTCATGGAGACCGATCTTGTCATGTTCGCCGGGGACGGGATCACGCTGTTCAACCTGCTCGAGCCCCGCACCTTTCGGCATCTGACCAAGGCGGACGTTCTGGACGGACGCCGCGAAGCGGAGCCGCTGCACTGGTTCATGAGCCGGCTCGACACCTGGTCCTCGATCATCACCACCGTTTTTCTGGAACCCGGCACCCCGCTCAAGATGAGCTTGTCCGACACGGTGCTCCGACGCAAATTCGTCTTGATCAATGCGAGCGAGGAGTGGCCGATCGGTATCGGGTACCGGGTGGAGGAGTTCCCCCGGCTGCACCGCACCACCTACCGGGTGGCGCGGGACATGTGGGCACTGCTGACGCCGCGCATCGCCAATCTGGAGGTGAGCGGCATCTTCAACGAGCGCATCCGCCGGCTCGAAGAGGAGGGGCGGGAGGCCCTGAAGACGGCGGATGCGGCGCTTGCGGCGGAGAACTACGACCGGTTCTCGGAGGCCAGCGCCCGGTCCTGGGCCCTGGCCATCCGGGTTTACGACGATGTGGAGAAGACCCAAAAAGATGTGCTCTACGGCGTGCTTTTCTACATCGCCCTCTTTGTGCCGTTCGCCTTTTGCCTGGAGCGCCTGCTGTTCTCCTATGCGAACATCTACCGACGCATCGTCGCTTTCAGCGTCATCCTGCTGGTGCTGATCGTCCTCATCTACAACGTGCATCCGGCGTTCCAGCTGGCCTACAGCCCGATGGTGGTGATCCTTGCCTTTTTCATCATGGGGTTGTCCCTCATCGTGACGCTGATCATCTTCTTCCGCTTCGAGCAGGAGATGGCCGGGCTGCAGAGCCGTGCGCGCATGGTCCAGGTCGGCGAAATCAGCCGCTGGAAAGCGTTCGTCGCCGCGTTCCTGCTGGGGGTCAGCAACCTGCGCCGGCGGCGCGTCCGCACGGCGCTGACCTGCACCACCCTGGTGCTGCTCACCTTCACCATCATGAGCTTCACTTCGGCCAAGTCCATGCGCCGGCATGCCCGCGTCTTCTATGGCCCCGAGGCGACCTATCAGGGCTTTCTGCTGAAGAACGTGAACTGGACGACGCTCCCGCCCGAGGCCTTCGGGGCGATCGCCAGGCACTTCTCCGGACGGGGGATGGCCGTGCCGCGGGCATGGCTCCAGGAAGACGATCCGACCCGCACGAGCGCCGTGCCGCTGCGGGCCGGCGGTCGCAGCGCCGAGGGCCAGGGGCTGATGGGGCTGTCGCATGCGGAGCCCCAGGTCTCGGGCCTGGACGCGATCCTGGTCGGCGGCCGCTGGTTTGCCGAGCACGAACGGCAGGTGGTGTTGATGTCCGAGCGGATGGCGGCCGGCCTGGGGATCGATCCGCAGCGCCCGGAAGGCCATGCGGTCTCGATGTGGGGCATGGAGGTCGCGGTGGTCGGGGTGTTCTCCGGCAGGCAGCTGCAGGAGCGGTTGGACCTCGACGGCGAGCCGCTGACGCCGGTCGCCTTCCCGCGGGAGGCGTCCGCGGAGATGACCGAAGAGGAGGTGGATGCGCTCGAATCCGGCGAGGATGTGCGCGAATTCCAAAGCCGCTACCAGCACATCCCGGGCGATGTCACCCTCATCGTTCCCTACCCGACCCTGATGTCGGCCGGCGGCAGCCTCAAGGCGGTGGCCGTTCGCGACGACTCCCGGCAGACGGCGCAGGCGTCCGCCCAGGACCTGATCGACCGCTTCGGGCTGTCGCTTTTCAGCGGGGAGCCGGAGGGGATCTTTCTCTACCACGCGAGCGACACCATGAGCTACAGCGGGGTGCCGAACATCATCATCCCGCTGGCGATTTCGGTCTTCATCGTGCTCAACACCATGATCGGCGCCGTCTACGAGCGCAAGCGCGAGATCGCCGTCTACACCTCGGTGGGGCTGGCGCCGTCGCACGTCTCCTTTCTGTTCATCGCCGAGGCCCTGGCCTTTGCCGTGCTGAGCGTGGTGTTCGGCTACCTCCTGGCGCAGACCACCGCCAAGCTGTTTGCCGAGACCGCGCTCTGGACGGGGATCACGGTGAACTACTCCTCGCTCGCCGGCGTTGCCGCCATGGTGCTGGTCATCGCCGTGGTGCTGCTGTCGGTGATCTACCCCTCCATGGTGGCCGCGGAGATCGCCATCCCCGATGTGAACCGCTCCTGGACGCTTCCGGCCGCGCGCGGCAACACCCTCGAGATGACGTTCCCCTTTCTGATGACGTTCCGGGAGCACGCAAGTGTCGGCGGGTTTCTCTACGATTATTTCGAGGGGCATTCCGACGTGTCGCACGGGAAGTTTTCGACGTCCCGCATCGATCTAACCTTTGCCTGCGAAACCGCCCCGAGCGTCGCGTCCGACACGGACACCTGCCCGCAGGAAGCCTGCGAGCTGCCCGAGTGCCTGCACCTCCAGTGCGGCGTCTGGCTGGCCCCCTTCGATTTCGGCATCATGCAGCGGGTCGAGCTGCGCTTCGCTCCGGCACGGGGCGAGCCGGGCTTTGTCGAAATCCATGTCCGGCTGACGCGGGAGTCGGGGGAATCCAACGCTTGGCGGCGGATCAACAAGGGTTTTCTTCACGACGTTCGGCGCCAGCTCCTGATCTGGCGCTCCCTCGACGAACCGGCCAAGATGCACTATGAACAACGGCTGGCGGACGCACGCGCTCGTCTGACGGGGGGCGCTCCGGCGCCGGCGCCGGCGGAGGGCGCGATGCCGGAGGCCGCCGGTTGAGCCCGTCCGACGGACACACGAACACGACAGGGAAGGTGAGCCCGATGACCGAAAACCCCCGCCCCACGGATCCCCCGGCCGCCGGACCCGGGGACGCTGCGCTTCACGGCGGCGAGCGGATTCGGCTGCGGGCGGTGCTCATCGGCGCGCTGTTGGCGCTCATCATCTGCCTGATCACTCCGTTCAACAACGCGTATCTCCAGGGGACCCCCCTCGGGGGTGGGCAGTTTCCGCTGGCGCCGTTTTACATCCTGGTGTGGATGGTGATTCTGACGGGGCTGCTGCGGTCGGTGTTCAAGGGCCGCCGTTTTCTGACCGGCCGGGAGCTGCTCGTCATGTGGGCCCTGATGGTCCTGCTCTCCGGCATTGCGTGGACCGGCCTGGCGCGCACGTTTTTCATCAACCTTACCGCTCCCTACCACTTCGCCACCACGGAAAACCGCTGGGAAGAGGTGCTCCAGCCGCTGCTGCCGAAGGGGTGGTACCCCGACAGCCGGCAGGCCATCGACGACTTCTACAACGGGATCGCCGGCGCACGGCAGATGGGGTGGCTGGGGGTGGCCCGGCAGATTCCCTGGGGGGCGTGGGCGGGCCCGCTGGCGGAGTGGTCCGGCTTCATTCTACTGTGCTATTTCCTCATGGTCTGCATCGTCAGCCTGTTGAGCCGCCAGCCGCTGTACAACGAGCGCATGAACTTTCCCCTGCTGAGGGTGCCGATCCTGCTGCAGGAGGCGATCGACGAGGACCGGCTCTCGACGGTGTTGACCCACCGCTACCTGCTCGTCGGCCTGATGGTGCCGGTCTGCCTGCATCTGATCAACGGGCTCAGCTTCTACAACCCAACCATCCCTTCCATTCCGACGCTGGTGCTGGCGGGCAAGTACTTTCCCAAAGCCGGTCTGTTCTCCGGGTTCTACAAGCTCAAGATCTATCTCTACCCGGCCTTCATCGGGTTTGCGTTCCTGACCGCCAAGCCGGTCTCCTTTTCGTTCTGGGTTTTTTTCCTCGCCGGTGCGCTGCTGGTCGGCCTGCTGAACGCGCTGGGCATCAACATCCCGGCGGCGGCGCTCCAAACGAGCTTCGGCCCGACCTTGGCCCGGCCGGAGGAAACCCAGGCGATCGGCGCCTACCTGGTGTTCTTTTTGTTTCTGGCATGGCTGGCCCGGTTTCACTTTCTCGACATCTTCCTGAAAGCCTTCGGCCGGCGCACGGACGCCGACCCGCAGACCGAGTGGATTGCGACCCGGCCGGCGTTCTGGGGGGTTGCGGCCGGCAGCATCGGGCTCGTCGCCTGGTGCCATTCCTACGGCCTTCCGATCGGCGCCGCCATCCTGGTGCTGGCCGCTTTCTTCATGTTCACCCTCGTGGCGGTGCGCGTCATCTGCCAGGGCGGCATCACGTATTTCACCCTGACGGCCGCCCCGCTGGACGCCCTGACGGCCTTTTTCGGCTCGCGCTTCCTGACCCAGGCCGGCCTGGTGGTCGCCGCCGTGGCCCAGAAGGTGCTTTTCCTGGACCTGCGCGAATCCCTGATGCCCGCGCTGCTGCACACCCGCAAGGTGACCGACGGCGTGCGCAGCAACCGCATGGTGGCCGTCGCCATCGCGCTCACCCTGGTAGCCGGCGTGGCGGTATCCTTCGCCGCGATGCTGGCCGTCGCCTACAAGTTCGGCATGCGCGAGCTGCAGATGGATTGGGCGACCAGCACCGTCGTCTCCGTCTATGACGACATCTTCAGCCTGGTGGAAACGCCGGTCGAACCCGGCCGCTGGGTGCTGATCTTCATCGCGGCCGGCGCGGCCGTCATGTTGACGCTGGTGGTCTGCTACCACCGCTTCTACTGGTGGCCGATCCACCCGATCGGGTATCTCACCGCCTACAGCTCCGCCATGTGGACGCTGTGGTTCAGTTTCTTTCTGGGCTGGCTCTGCAATGCCCTGTGCATGCGCTACGGCGGGACGGCGCTGTTCAAGAACCTGCGGATGTTTTTCATCGGACTGATCATCGGCGATTTTTTCATGGCGGGCAGTTGGGCGGTCTATGGGCTGTTCAGCTACGCGAGCTACATGGTGCTGCCGGATTAAAGCTCAAAGCTGGAGGCTCAAAATAGAGAGTGATTTGTTTGCCGAGGGCTTTCAGCTCTGAACTGTTGTATTGGCTGCTTTGAGCTTTAAACTTTAAATTTTCAGCTTCGCTTATGCGTGAAGACAAGGAACTTCAGGAATACCGGGACCTGCTGAAGACCCCCTCGCACTTCGAGGAGGGCTTCGACTGGAAGACCGTCGTCGGGGCGATCTTCATCGGGTTTCTGATGATGCCGGGCAGCATGTACCTGCAGCTGGTCATCGCATCATCCTGTTCGCCGAACTTGCCAAGCGCTCCTACAGCGACCTGAAGCAGCAGGAGATCTTCCTGCTTTACTACATGGCCGGCGCGGCGCTGCACACCCCTTTTCAGGGCCTGCTCTGGAGCCAGTATCTGGTGCAGTCCGACGCCGCGCGCATGCTGGGAGTGGCGGAGTTCATCCCGGCGTGGGTGGCCCCTCCGCTGGAGTCCTCCGCGCTCGTTGAGCGCAGCTTCTTCCACCGCGACTGGCTGATCCCGATCCTGTTGCTGATCGGGACCCAGATCATCACCCGGATCGACCAGTTCGGCCTGGGCTATGCCCTTTACCGCATCACCTCCGATGTGGAGAAGCTGCCCTTCCCCATGGCGCCGGTGGCGGCGCTGGGGACCATGGCCCTGGCGGAATCCACCGAAGAGCGGGAAAAAAGCTGGAAGTGGCGGGTGTTCTCCATCGGCGGCATGCTCGGGTTGCTGTTCGGCGCGGTCTACGTGCTGCTGCCGGCGCTTTCCAGCCTGGTCCTGGTGGAGCCCATCCGGCTGATCCCGATCCCCTGGATCGAGCTGACCCTGCACACCGAGGACTGGCTCCCGGCGGTGGCCACCGGCATCCAGCTCGACCTGGGCCTGGTCTTCATCGGCATGGTGCTGCCGTTCTGGGCGGTGATGGGCGGTCTGGGAGGGCTCATCATCACCATCGTTGCCAACCCTCTCCTCTACCAACACGGCATCCTCAACCGCTGGCACCCCGGCATGCGGACCGTGGAGACGGTCTTTGCCAACAACTTCGATTTCTACCTGAGCTTCGGCATCGGGCTGGGGCTGGCCATCGGCCTGATCGGCATCTGGCACGTGATCCGATCCTTCGGCCGCCGGGGGCCGGGTGCCCGCGGCAACCTGCGCGACCTATTTCGGCCGCCGCCGGGAAGGGGCGACATCAACTTCTGGCTGTCGATCGGCATCTATGTTTTTTCCACCGCGTCCTACGTGCTGCTCTGCGTCTGGCTGGTCCCCAATTTTCCGGTGGTGTTCTTCATCGTCTACGGGTTTCTCTACACGCCGATCATCTCCTACATCACGGCGCGGATGGAGGGCATCGCCGGCCAGTTCGTGAGCCTGCCGCTCGTGCGGGAGGCGAGCTTCATCGCCGGCGCGAAGTACTTCGGCTACCAGGGCATCGAGATCTGGTACGCCCCCATCCCGATTCACAACTACGGCAGCGCCACCGTGAGCTTCCGGGAAATCGAGTTGACCGGAACCAGCATCCGGGGGATCATCAAGTCCGAGATCGTGGTCTTCCCGGTCGTGATGATCGCCAGCCTGCTCTTCTCGCAGTTCATCTGGCGACTGGCCCCGATTCCCTCCAACGCCTACCCGTTCGCCCAGGAGCTCTGGCATCTGCAGGCCCTGAACTCGCTGCTCATGCAGACCTCCACCCTAGAGGGAAACTCCCTTTTCTTCCAGGCGTTGAACTGGATTTATGTAGGATCCGGTACGCTGCTGGGTGTGGTCATCTACCTCGTTCTCACCCTGTTCGGCCTGCCGGTCATGCTGGTCTACGGACTGGTGCGCGGGCTCGGCCAGAGCACCCCCCACGGCCTCATCCTCGAGGTGATCGGGGCGCTGCTCGGCCGTTTTTTCTTCCTGCGGCGGTACGGTGCCATGTGGCGGCAGTACGCACCGGTGCTGCTGGCGGGGTTCTCCTGCGGCATGGGCCTGATGGGCATGTTCGCCATGGGGCTAAACGGCCGGTCGGCCGTTTCAGACCGGTTGCAATTTCTCCTGCTGCGCCTTATCATCAGCTCGTTCGGATCGACGATTTCACCCCCCGGCTGCAGGTGGTTCCCATGCGAATACGCGTTCTGACAACGATGGCCGCCGCATTCATTGCGTCGGCTGCCCCCGCCCGGGCCGGGGAGATCCCGCTGTCCATCGCAGGCTTCACGTTGGGGCGCCCCATCGAAGCGGTTTCCCAAAAAGTGATCATGGAGACCGCCCTGCCGGTGCGCTACATGGAGAACCTGCAGGAAGTCGAGATCGTGCCGCTCGAAGGCTTCAAAAGCGGACTCATCGCCTTCGGCACCTGCCGCAAACCCGGCGCCATCGTCCGCGTCAAGCTGAAATACGTTGACGGCAGCCTGGCGTTTTACGAGGAGCTGCTCGCGCGTCTCAAGCAGAAATTCGGCGAACCGGATGAGTACCAGGGCGATCCGTTCCGCGTGTTCATCAGCTGGAAGTGGTCTTTCAAAGACCGGAACGAAAACCGGGTCAGCATGGTCCTGCAGCACAACTTGAAGGATGAGGATGAGAAGATCGGCAACGCCGTCAAGCTCACCCTTCACAACCAGCTGGAAGAGGACGTTCTCTGTTGGCAGCAGAAGCCCAACCGGCGCGAGGAGCTGCGGCGGCAGCTGCCCCGGCCGCCGATGTCGGAGGGTTCCCCGTGGGGCAGGTTCGTCCCGCAATAGGGCCGCCCCTCAAGAACCGCGGCAAGGAATGCCGCTTCCGGAAAGCCCCATGCGGCAGGTGAGCGAAACGGTGAAGGACGCCGGCTGGAAATCTGTCGCGTGGAGCGGAGTGCAATTCGCGGTTCCACGGGAATGGGAGCCTGGTCGCATCGGAGCGCGGCATCTCCTGTTCGAGAGCGACGACGGCCCTGCCATGGAGATCAAGTGGGGGCCTTCCGGAAGAGGCTTCTCGAGCCGACGTTATCTGCGACGGTTGGCCCGTCGGGTCGCACGCGGGGGGGCGGTTTTCCAGGAGCGCGCCCTGCCCGCCGATGGAGGCAGCCCCCCGGGGCCGGTCGAGGGCCTGGGCTTCGAATGGAAGGGCAAGGACGGGGGCGCGGTCGGCGCCCTATTATTTTGCCCCGTCTGCCGCACGGTCAGCCTGCTGCAGTTCTTTCTCCGGGCTTCCGGCAGCGGGGGCGACCGGCAGGCCCTGCAGGTGATCGACTCCTTTCAAGACCACCGTTCCGACGGCCGGTGCGCGTGGGCGCTTTACGACATCCGCGCCGTCTTGCCGGTGCATTTCCGACTGGTCGGCCACCGGTTTGAGGCCGGACGTTTCATGCTGGAATTTCGCGGCCGCCGGCGCGGGCTCATGCTTTACCGGTGGGCGCCGGCCGGGGTGCTGCTCAAGGATCAGACCCTGGACGCCTTTGCCGCGGCGTCGGCGGGAGGGACGGGGATGGATTTCCGGTCCCTTACCGGTGCCGGCCGGGTCGGGGTGGAGGGCGTCGATCCGCACCCGATCGGCCTGGCGGGCCGTCTGAAAGCGGTGTTGCGAAGGCCCCGGTTCCGGGGGGTCCGTGTCTGGTGCGTCGGGCGCCGCAACCGGATCCTGGGGGTGCGGCTGGAGGCGCCGCAGCCGGTGACGGCGGCCGAGTTGAGCGAGCTGTGCCGTGCCTATGGGATGGATGACGAGACCGAAAGGGAAACCGGCGTTGACCCGGGCTGAGGCCCTCGGCTGCATACCGGTCAAGAACCACCACGTGCGGGAGCAGCGCCTGGAGAGCGGGGAGCTGGTGATCCATTATCCGGTGACGGCGCGGCCCTGGATCGTGAAGGTCTCCACCTGGCTGGGCGCCGCCGCGACGCCGCCGCGCACCGGCAAGCTCCACCTCGATGGCCTGGGCTCAACGGTCTGGGCGATGCTCGACGGACGGGCGTCGATTCGGGCGATCGCGGCGGCATTTGCCAGAGAGCACCGCCTGGAGACGCGCGAGGCGGAGGTCGCCGTCACGCAGTTTGTGCGGGAGCTGGGTCGGCGCGGCCTGGTCGGCTTGCGCTGAACCGAGTCGGCCCGTGGCCGGGGAGCCGGAGGGTCACATGCCTTTCAGTGCATCGTCCAGGGTGGGAACGATGGTCAGGAACGAATCAAAGCCGGCAATTTCAAAGACCTCTTTCACGTAATCCTGCATGGCGCAGAGCCGGATCATGCCGTCTTCCCGTTTCAGGGCCTTGGTGGCCTTCAGGATGACGCGCAGGCCCGCACTGGAGATGTAGTCGAGCTCCTTGAAATCGATGATCACGTTTTTCGTTCCGTCGGACATCGCGTCGAAAATGCGCTTCTCAAACACGACGGACGTGTTGGAATCCAGGCGGCCCTGAAGTTTGAAGGTGCTGAGTGGCCCGCGTTTTTCCTCGATGATCTCCATGAAAGTCCTCCTCCTCCCGCCGCCGCCGACGGGCCGGCTCAGTTCTTTTCAAT
Organism: Desulfobacterales bacterium; assembly: GCA_025454075.1. The sequence continues at coordinate 31,561 of JALOPD010000029.1, forward strand.
CGCTTTTTTGAGCGTCAACACGTTCTTGTTTCCGCAGCGGGAATAAACGACTTCGTCCATGAGGTTTTTAACCAAGTGAATGCCCAGCCCGCCCACCTTGCATTCTTCCAAGTTGCAGGGAGGTTCGGGCGGCAGGCGCTCCACCGGGTTGAAGGGGATGCCGTCGTCCTCCAGCACCACCGTCAGCAGGTCGTTTTCGGCGGAAAGACGGACACGGATGCTGTGCTCGGACTGATCGGCATAGCCGTAAGAAATAATGTTGGTGAAAAGTTCATCCAGGGCGAGGTTGATTTCAAACAACAACCGCCGGGGGATCCCCAGCGCCCCCCCGACGCGTTCCAGCCGTTCGCACAGGGTCGAGAGCTCGCTCAGGTTGTTCTTGAGCTCGAACGACACGCAGGTCTGGGACGTCATGAGCCTCGCACCTTCTTCGGGTCTTCTCGCTTGACGGTCACAGCAGGCTCACTCCCATCCGCGGCGTGCACCCGCCGCACTCACCGGGCATCTCTTCCAGGAAGTGTTCCTCCCAGCGGTTGATGGCGCTCACCACGGCCTTGAAGATCCGCGGCATCTGCCCCGTGAACTGCTGCAGGGTCTTGGAGAATTTCTCGCGGCTGAGCACGAGGCAGATCGTGTCCTCCAGCGCGCGCAGCGAGTAAAGGCGCCGCGTTTCACCGAGCAGGCTGAGCCCGCCGATGAACTCCCCCGGCCCGAGCACGCGCACCGGGAAACGCGTCGAATCGACGGTTCGCTCAAGCTGGGCCTTGCCGGATATCAGGCAAAACGCATCGCCGTCGTCTTCGCCCTGGTTGAACAAGGCATCCCCGCTTTTGAATTTCGCGCGTGTGCAAAGATACGCGAAAACCTTGAGCGATTCAAGGGGAAGCCCCGAAAAAAAATAGGTCTGGCGCAGGATGTCCAGGTTCTCCTGATATTCGCTTGACGGGCCCAGGTTATTTTCGTCCAACGAGCTCATACAAGGCTCCTTTCCGGGCAATCAGCTCATCGTAGCCGCCCATTTCAATGATTTTCCCGGCCCGCATGACCGCCACCCGGTCGAAATTGCGGATGGTGTCCAAGCGGTGCGCCACCGCGACCAGCGTGCTCTTGCGCTTCCAGCGGGTTTCGAGCAGGTTCTGGATGCGCGCCTGGGACTTGTTGTCCAAGGCCGAGGTGGCCTCGTCCATGATCAGCAGCCGCGGCGCCTTCAGGAACACACGGGCGATGGCGAGTTTCTGGCGCTGGCCGCCCGAGAGCTTGTCGCCCGTGCTGCCGACGTTGTAGTGCATGCCGATTTCGACGATCGTTTCCAGAAGATCCCTTTCGATCAGAAGCTGAATGATGCTCTGCGTGATGAGCTCCTGGGCCTGGGAGCCGGCGGTCTTGGTTTTTCCGAAAAAGATGTTGTTCAAGATGGTCTGCGAGTAAATGTACTCGCGGTTGCTGTAGAAGGTGAAGGCCTCCGGCAGGTCCCGGGAGATGCCGGCGCGGAACCGGGCGCGCTTTTCGAGCAGCAGCTGTTGGAGGTCCGCGCCCATCCCCACCATCTTGTGAATCCCGGGAGTGAACCGCAGGGCCAGGTCGAGCAGCCGGAGGTAATCGTCGGGGGGCAGTTCCTGGGTCTTGCGGCGACGCAGCTGCTCCAGCACCAGCCGGTAGGCCGGGAGCTCCTCGGCCGACATCGGGCTCTGCTCGAAAAAGACGTTGTCCGGCGGCAGGTTGCCCAAAATGTCGACGGTCTGGCGCGCGAGCTTGACACCGATGTTGATGAGCAGGCGCAGCAGGTCCTCATCGCCCAGAAACTTCATGAAATAGTCGTTGCGGGCCAGGTTGCGGTGAGCGAACTCGGGGCGGTCGGCGGTCCCGAAAGTGAGGTTCTCGGAGACGCTCGAGTAGGACAGGTAGACGTTTTCATCGAAGAACTCCACGTAGTCCGAGAGCCGTTCGCCGTATTTTTCCTGGAACTTGCGCCGCACCCGGATGATCGCCTTGACCAGCTCCGGATGGCGGCCGGGGGCGAGCAGCGTGTTCAGGCCGAACCGCAGCACGTCCTCAAAAATGCCGGTCTGGTGCAGCACGGCGATGATGTCGTCCAGGCTCGGCAGGCCGCTGCCGGTCCGGCTGTTTTCATCGGCCACCGCTCGGCACGCGTAAAGGAGGTTTTCGGCGATGGACCCCTCGAAGATGAAGGGGCTCTGGGACACGATGCCGACGTTGGCGGCCATGTCTTGTTTCGTCAGCCGGGACACCTCCTGGCTGCCGATCAGCAAATGGCCGTCGCTGTACTTGTAGAGCTGGCCGATGCAAAGCGCCAGCGTGCTTTTGCCGCTGCCGGAAAACCCCACCAGCGCGAGATGCTCGCCGGCATTGAGGGACAGGTTGATGTCTTCCAGGAGCCGGATGCCGCTGTCGGTCACGAAGCTGAGGTTCTTCACCTCCAGGCTGGGTTCGAGTTCGAGCGGGCCGCGGCCTTCGGCCGCCAGTGGGCCGTCCGGCTCGACGTCGAAGAATTCGATGGTGCGCTCGTAGGTGATCTTCCCGTCCTGGAAGACCTGGTAGAACTCGATCAGCTCCTTCCACGGGTCGTAGAGCTTCTCCTGGGCGGACAGGAAGGCCACCAGCGAGCCTAGCTCCAGCTGGCCCTTGATGGTCAGATAGCCGCCGAGGATGAACACGATGAAGGGGCCGAGGCTGGTGAAGAAGTTGTTGGTGGACTTCACGGCGAAGCGGTACAGGCTCCAGACGACCCGGACCTTGCGCAGCTGTTCCACGAGCCGGTTGAACTTCTGCATCTCGAGGCGATAGGCGCCGTTGCCGTGAATTTCGTGGATCCCGCTGATGGACTCGGCGATCCGCCCGGAAAAGGTGCGCGACAGGTCGACGCGCTGCTTGTTGGCCTTGTTGGCGCGCCGCTGCAGCAGCGGCAGCAGGATCATGGCGGCCGGGTAGGCGCTGAGGGAAACGACCGCCAGCAGGGGGTTCAGCCAGAGGAGGTAAACGGCGAAGGCGAGCAGGGTCAGGACATTCGACACCGGCGTCGACATGGCCGAGCCCACGAAGTTGGACGGCACCGCCAGCTCGTTGACGATGGCGTTGACCACGGTCCCGGGCTGCGTGTTGCGGAAGAAGCTCAGGGGGAGGGCGATGATGTGCTCAAAGAGCGCCGTCCGCATCCGGGCCAGCGCCTGCTGGGCGATGTGGGTTTCCAGGACGCTGATCAGGTACTTGCAAACGCTGGAGAGCAGCACGGCGGCCAGGTAGTAGCCGCAGTACATGAGCAGCAGGTCCACCTTGCGCAGGCTGATGGCCTGGTTGACGATGCGCTTCTGCATCTCCAGAGGCAGCACGCGCGTGAACACGAAGACGCCGATGATGGCGAGCAGCACGACCTGCCATTTGAGGTTGCCGTCGAACACCCATGAAAACAGCGACCGCTTGACGATCGGCGGTTTGGCTTTGGCCATGCGATGCTCCTTGAACCACCTCCCGCCGGCAGGGAGATTTGAGGTCTAATCTGATTTCTTACTATCAAACCTCCGGCGTTGACAAGAAATTATTGTTCCCCGAAGGGGCGCAGGCCCGGACCCCTTCCGCGAGTTCCATCTTGACTCGACGCCGCAGACATTCTATTAAATGCACTCCAAGCGATCCCAACCGTTTCAACGTCGTCTCAAATCCAGCGCAAGTGCCTTGAGCTGTTTCACGGAAGAAGCATCATCTTGAACAACCATAACAGGAAGGAAGGTGCGTATGATGAAACGTCGCTTGTGTGGGTTCTTCATCCTGGGGGTCTGTCTGCTGGCCATGGCCGCCGCGCCGGCACTGGCCGGGGAAACCATGGACAAGATCGAAAAAACCGGGAAAATCAAGGTCGGTTTCCGCGAGGACTCCATCCCCTTCGCCTTCATCGACCCCAAGGTGGGCAAGCAGGTGGGCTTCTCGGTGGATATGACGACCATCCTGGCGGAGAACCTCTCCAAGTACTTCGGCAAGAAGATCGAGGTCGAGCCCGTCACCATCACCACCAAGACGCGCATCCCGATGATTCTCAACGGGACGACGGATGTGGAGATGGGGTCCACCACCTACACCCAGGAACGCGAGGACGTGGTCGATTTCAGCCTGACCTTTTTCTTTTCGGAGACCAGCTTCCTGGTGGCCAAGGACAGCCCCATCAAGACCAAGAAAGATCTCAACGGGATGCGTCTGGGCGGCGCCCGCGGCACCACGAACCTGAAGGCCATTGAGGACCAGGCGGCTGCCGGCGAGTACAAACCCAAGGAGATCGTCACCGCCGAAGGCCACGCCCAGGGGTTCCTGGCCCTGAAAACCGGCAAGATCGACGCCTATGCCACGGACCGCAGCCTGCTGGAAGGCCTGCGCATGAAGGACGAGAACCCGGGCGCCTGGAGAACCGTCGACTTTGCCATCGCCTACGAACCCTACGGGTACCTGATGCGCGAAAACGACTCCGATTTCAGGGACTTCGTCAATAACACGATCCTGTGGACCATCAAGACCGGAAAATTCTACGAGCTCTACGACAAATGGATGGGCCCCAAGGGGCTGGTGCCGATTCCCATGTCCCAGGCTTATAAGGATTACCTCCAGCTGATCGTCTACCCGATGGACGAGGGGTGGCTCAAGAAGAAGTAAAAGAGAAGGGTTCGAGGGCCCGAGGGTTCAAGGGTTCGAGGGGGGACGGCATCCCCGCGTCCCTTGACCCCTTGATCCCCTGGACCCTTGGACCCTACTCCCATGCTTGCCTACAAATTCGACTGGGGCGTTCTGTGGCGCCAACCCTACGGGGAGTGGCTCCTCCAGGGCCTGTGGCTGACGATCCAGCTGGGGGCCCTGGCGTGGGTCATCGCTCTTTCTCTGGGCATCCTCTTCGGGACCATGCGCTCCGTGCGGTTCTGGCCCCTGCGCATTTTAGGGAGCCTCTACGTGGAGGTCTTCCGCAACGTCCCTTTTCTCGTCCAGCTTTTTTTCTGGTTTTACGCCGGCCCCATGCTTTTCGGCAAGACCCTCCAGTTCCAGATCAACCAGATTTCCGGGCTCAACTATTACATCGCCATCGTCGGGCTTGGGCTCTACACCGCCTCGCGCGTGGCCGAGCACGTGCGGGCCGGTTTCGCCTCCATCGGCCACGGCCAATACGACGCGGTGCTGTCGACGGGGATGACCCCCCTGCAGATGTACTGGTACGTGATGATCCCGCACGCCCTGCGGCTCATCCTCCCGCCGCTGACCACCGAGTTTCTGACCATCTTCAAGAATTCCGCCGTCGCCATGACCATCGGAGTGGCCGAGACCACCTTCATGAGCTACAAGATCGATGAGCAGACCTTCCACGGCCTGGAGGCCACCACCGGCGCCATGGCCATTTACCTGGTGCTGGGCATGACGGTGGTCAAGTTGATGGATTTCATTGAAGCCCGGTTCCGGATTCCCGGGCTGGTGACCCGATAGCCATGTTCGACGCCATCCTGAACAACCTGCCCTACCTGCTCGGCGGGTTTCTCACCAACCTGCAGCTGGCGGCCTTTGCGCTGGCGGGGGGACTTTTCCTGGGGATCCTGGTGGGGCTCGGACGGATTTCAAAGAGGCCCTGGATTTACCACCCGGTCACCCTGTACGTGAATTTCCTGCGCAACATCCCCCTGATCCTGGTCATCTTCTGGTTCTACTTCGTGATGCCCATTCTCGTCGGCCGGACCATGGACCCATTTGTGTCGGCCGCGGTGTCGTTCATCGTGTTCGAGGCGACGTACTTCGGGGAAATCCTGCGCGCCGGCTTTCAGTCCATCAGCAAGGACCTGGTGAGCGCGGCCTACTCCACGGGGCTCACCTACCGCCAGACGGCGGCCTACATCCTCGTGCCGATCGCCTTTCGGCGCATGCTGCCCAGCCTGATCACCCAGAGCATCATCACCTTCCAGGACACGAGCCTGGCCTACGTCATCGGGCTTCAGGAAATGGTCCGCCGCACCACCATCGTGGACAGTCTGGAGGTGCGTTCCGTCCAGCTTTACAGTTTCGTGGCCGTCCTGTTCTTCATCATCTGCTTCGTCGGCTCGCGCATCAGCCTGCACTACGAGGAGAAGAGCCGCAAAGCCAAGGTCTTGTGAAGCCATGATCGAAATCAAAAACGTCAGCAAGTGGTTCGGCGACTTCCAGGTCCTGGCCGACGTCGACGAAGTGGTCGAGCGCGGCCAGAAGATCGTCATCTGCGGGCCGAGCGGCTCCGGCAAGAGTACGCTCCTGCGCTGCATCAACGGGCTGGAGCCCTACCAGAAGGGGGAGATCGTCGTCGACGGGGTCTCGCTCAGCGACCCCAAGACCAACCTCTACCGGCTGCGGGAGAAGCTCGGCATGGTTTTCCAGCGTTTCGAGCTCTACCCGCACATGACGGTCCTGCGCAACATCACGCTCGCGCCCATCAAGGTGCGGAAGAAATCCCGGCAGGAGGCCGAGAAGAAGGCCATGGAGCTGCTGGAGCGCGTGGGCATCCCGGACAAGGCCGGCGCGTTTCCTGCCAATCTCTCGGGCGGCCAGCAGCAGCGGGTGGCGATCGCCCGTGCGCTCGCCATGGAACCGGCCTGCATGATGTTCGATGAGCCCACCTCGGCCCTGGACCCGGAGATGATCCAGGAGGTGCTCGAGGTCATGATCGGCCTGGCCAAAGAGGGCATGACCATGCTCGTGGTGACCCACGAGATGGGCTTCGCCCGGGAGGTGGCCGACGAGATCATCTTCATGGATGCGGGCCGCATCGTCGAGCGCGGCCGGGGCGACGACTTCTTCAAGAACCCGAAAAGCCAGCGGACGAAGGACTTCTTGGGGCAGATACTCAAATGAAAGGGGTCGAGGGGTCCAGGGTACAAGGGGTCAAGGAGAACCAAAAGAAAAGGCCTTTTTTCCCTCGAACCCTTCAATCCTTGAACCCTATCCGTTCCCGCTTGCACCCCCCCGTTCCCATGGTCTAAGTAGGGCTTCTATGGAAAAGACGATCGGCGTTCTAGGCGGCATGGGGCCCGAGGCCACGCTGGATCTCTTCGGCAAGATCATCGCCCACACCCCGGCGGCCAGGGACCAGGATCACCTGCGGGTGGTCATCGACTCCAACCCCAAGGTGCCGGACCGCACGGCGGCCATTCTCAGAGGGGGGGCGTCGCCGGTGCCGGCGATGAAGGCGGGGATCGAGGCCCTGCAGCGGGCGGGCGCGGACTTCGTGGTCATCCCCTGCGTGTCGGCGCATTTCTTCCTGGAGGAGCTGCAGCGGGAGGCCGGGCTGCCGATTCTGTCGATGTTCGACGTCGCGGCCGAACACATGCGCCAGCACCACCCGCTCATCCGCCGGGTCGGTCTGCTGGCGACCACCGGCACGCTCCAGGGGGGCCGCTTCCGGGAAAAGCTCCAGGCGTCGGGGATCGAAACCATCACGCCGGCAGGGCCGGACCAAGAGCGCGTCATGGTCTCCATATACGAGATCAAGGGCGCACCCGGCGGCCGGGGCCGCAGCGCGATCGCAGCCGAGATCCGTGAAATCGCCGGGAGGCTGATCCAGCGCGGCGCCCAGGGGGTGCTTGCCGGCTGCACCGAAATCCCATTGGCTTTGAAGCCCGGCGATCTCGGCGTTCCCGTGTTCGACACGCTCCTGATCCTGGCACGGGCGGCGATCGCAGCCGCCGGCCGCACCCCCCTATAAAAACCGTTGGAAACGGTTTTCACAGCAGCTTCACCACCACCAGCGTGACGTCATCCTCCTGGGGGGCCTCTCCGCGGAAGGCATGCACCGCCTGGATCACGGCGGCCTGAATGGCTGCGGCGGGGGCGGCGGCGTTGGCGCGGATGATCTCGCGGACCCGCTCGCTCCCGAAAAGCTCGCCGGCCGTGTTGCGGGTTTCGGTGATCCCGTCGGTCCCGATGACGACCACCGACCCGGGCTCCCACCCCTGCCGGGTGTAGTCCCGGTATTCGGCATCATCGACCACCCCCATTGCCATCCCTTCACCGCCCAGCTCGTGGAAGCCGGCGCCGGCCCTGTTGTAAACCACGGCCGGCTCGTGTCCGGCGCGGACCCAGCGCAGGGTTTTCGCGGCCGGGTCGATCTCAAGGAAGAACATGCTCATGAAGCGGCCGGTGGCCGCGCTGTCCCGGGTCACGTGGCGGTTGACGTCCCGCGCCAGCAGTGATGGGCTTTTGAAGTCCTGGGTCCCCGAGAGAAGGAAGGCCCGGGCGGAGGCCATGAAGAGCGCCGCGTCGATGCCGTGCCCCGACACGTCCGCCACGACGATGCCCAGCCGGCCGGCGGGCAGAAAAACGTAGTCGTAGTAGTCTCCGCCCGTTTCGTTGCAGTAGATGCTGGCCCCGGCCAGGTCGAGCCCCGGGACCCTAGGCGGGGCGGCCGGAAGCAGGGTGCGCTGCACTTCCTCCGCCAGCTTGAGGGCCGTGATCAATTCGATGCGGTGGCGCAGCCCCTCGATCATGGTGTTGGTGTGGCCGGCGATCAGGCCGAATTCGTCGCGGGTCGCGACGGGCACCATCCGGCTCAGGTCGCCGTTGGTGACCCGCTCGAGCACGCCGGTTTCATTTTCGAACAGAAGCTTGAGGTTGCGTGAATACGAGACGATCAGGTTGACGGCCAGCCCCAGGAGCACGGCCATGATGAAAAGGACTTCGTAGGTGACCGACAGGACGGCGTCGCGGACCGCGCCGGGGTCGGTCCCGACCGTGGTCATCCAGGACATGTCGCGGGCAATCACCGAAAGGTTGACCACCGAGACGCAGAGCGCCGTCGCGACCGCCACCAAGGTGAACCGCCGGGTCATGGAGTAGAGGCGCTTGGGGGGCGCCTGGGTGGTGTGTTCGGCCAGCGCGCTCAGAATAATCGCCCGTTCCCGGGCCAGGGACATGTCCAGGGCGATGAAAAAACTGTAGATGAGAACGCCGTAAATCAGACTGAGCGTGCTCGGCGCGGGGAACCCATGGACCATGACATTCAGGGAGGCGGCCACCAGGCCCGCGGCCAGTCCCAGCAGGAAATCGAAAACGAATTGGCGCTTGGGCTGCGTCACCTCGTCGGCGACCGTCACCCAGCGCTTTTCGAGAGGCCGGCGCAGGGCCAGGACCACCAGGTAGGCCGCAAAAATGTGCACCCCCAGGCTCACGGGGGGTAGCTCCGCCATGAACGGTCAGACCTGGCCTCCGTAGACGGTCAGAATCACGACGGCGATCAGGTAGTGGATGAGAATGCGCATGGAGGCCACCTTGTTCGGCAGTTGAGGGGTGAGGAGGTCCAAAAACCGGCGATGGGTGAATATAGAGGTGTGGGCCTTCGGTGTCAATCAAGAGACGGGCAAGAGGCGGGCGTGCGTCCCTGCGACGGGCGCGAATGCTTTTGACAAGATGTCGGCGTGGACGCTATATGTTGCTCAGCTGAAAAAACCGTTGCCGGGGGAGCCGCGGCCGGGCGGGGCGGGGTGCCGGCCGCGTGGGTCCGGCGGCGGATGCGGGCGTGGGAATGGGATCGGTGGCATGGAATATTTTCTGTGTGTTCTTGGAATGGTGCTGATCGTGGAAGGACTTCCCTATTTTGCCTTCCCCGCCCGGATGAAGGAGTGGCTCGCACGGATCGGGGCGACGCCCGACGGGCATTTGCGCAAGCTCGGTTTGGCCCTCATGGCCCTCGGACTGTGGCTGGTGTATGCGGGGAGATCTTGACGGCCCATGTTCTCCCTGGCCGACTACGATTACGACCTCGCGGACGAGCGGATCGCCCAGGCGCCCAGCGCCCGGAGGGACCGTTCGCGGCTGCTGAGGCTCGAACGCTCCACGGGCCGGGTGTCCCATCGCCGGTTCGACGAGATCGCACGGTCGTTCTCGGCCGGGGACGTCCTCGTCGTGAACGACACGGCCGTGGTCAAGGCCCGTCTGCTGGGCCGGAAGGAGAGCGGAGGCCGGGTCGAGGTGTTCCTGCTGGATTACGCGGGGGGCCGCCGTTCCGGCGACCCCCGCCGGTTCACCTGCGAGTGCCTCGTCAAATCCTCGAAGCCCGTGCGGGCGGGAACGCGGTTTGTTTTCGACGCGGGTCTGACCGGTCGGGTGGCCGCTGCGGGAGACGGGACCTGCCGGGTCGAGTTTTCCGGGGAGGAAGATTTCGATGCGCTGCTCGATCGCGTGGGGCACGTGCCGCTTCCGCCCTACATCCGGCGCGCCGATGCCCCGGCGGACCGATCGGCCTACCAGACGGTCTACGCGGCCGTGCGCGGCGCCGTGGCCGCGCCCACGGCGGGCCTGCACTTCACCCCCGAGCTTCTGGACGGGCTGCGGGCCATGGGGGTCGCGGTCGCCCCCATCACCCTGCACGTCGGCTACGGGACCTTTGCGCCGGTGCGGGCGGCGGACATCCGGGAGCACCGGATGCACGCCGAGCGCTTCGCCATCCCGGAGGCGACGGCCGCCGCCGTTCAGGCCGCCCGCACCGGCGGCAAGCGGGTGGTGGCCGTCGGCAGCACGGCGGTGCGCACCCTGGAGTTTGCGGCCGACCCGCAGGGGCGGGTGGCGGCCGGCAGCGGAGCCTGCGACCTTTTCATCCACCCCGGCTTCCGCTTCAAGGCGGTCGATGCCATGATCACCAACTTCCATCTGCCGAAATCGACCCTGCTGATGCTGGTGTCCGCCTTTGCCGGCCGGGAGAACATCCTGAATGCATACCGCGAAGCGGTGCGCGAGGGCTACCGGTTTTACAGCTACGGGGACGCGATGCTGATCGAGTGACGGGGGAATAGTGATGAGCAATGAGTGATGAGTGAAGAGTCATGAGGAACGAGGACGGGCATGTTCCATTTTTCGGTCGTCAAGCAGTCGGCAGCAAGCCGGGCCCGGGCGGGGGTGATTCAGACCGCCCATGGGCCGGTGGAAACCCCGGTGTTCATGCCCGTCGGGACCCTGGGTTCGGTGAAGTCCGTCACGCCCGAGGAGCTGACGGCCTGCGGCGCCCGGATCATCCTCGGCAACACCTATCATCTTTACCTGCGGCCGGGCCGCGAGGTGATCAGCCGGTTTCACGGCCTGCACCGGTTCATGAACTGGCGCGGCCCCATCCTGACCGACAGCGGCGGCTTCCAGGTGTTCTCCCTGGCCAAGCTCGCCCGGGTCACGGCGGAAGGGGTTGTCTTCCAGTCCCACATCGACGGCTCGAGCCACCGGCTCACGCCGGAAGCATCCATTGACATCCAGGGCTGGCTGGACTCCGACATCATGATGTGCCTGGACCAATGCACGGCCTACCCGGCCTCCTTCGAGGCGGCCGAGCGGGCCGAGGAGATCACCTTCGATTGGGCCCGGCGCTGCCGCGACGCCTGGCGGTCCCACGAGGGGGGAAACCAGGCCCTTTTCGGCATCGTTCAAGGCGGGATGCACAGGGATCTGCGGCGGAAGTCGGCGGAGCGCCTGCGCGCGCTTGACTTCAGCGGGTATGCCCTCGGCGGGCTGAGCGTGGGCGAGCCCCTGGATCTCATGCTGCAAACGGCGGATGTCAGCCTGCCGCTGCTGCCCGACGAGAAACCCAAATACGTCATGGGCGTCGGCCGGCCCGAGGACCTGATCGACCTGGTCTGCCTGGGGGCGGACATGTTCGACTGCGTCCTGCCGACCCGCAACGCGCGCAACGGCCAGCTCTTCACGGCCGACGGCACCCTCACCATCACGCATGCCTGGTACCGGACGGAAACAGACCCCCCGGAGCCGGGCTGCGACTGCTACACCTGCCGGAACTACTCCCTGGCCTACCTGCGGCACCTGTTCCTGTCGCGCGAGCTGCTGGCCTACCGCCTGAACACGATCCACAACGTGCATTACTTCGTCAACCTCCTGCGGCGGATCCGCGAGGCGATTCTCAAGGACGAATTCGAGGGTTTCAAAAAGCGGTTTTATGAAAACCGGGAAATCTGATATAGGTTCGCCAGAACACGGTGTCTGGGTATTCGGCCATTCCGGTGTCCGGTTCAACGCCACCCGGCCGAAACACCCACATGCCTTGGAGCGGGCATCCCGGCCCGCCGGTTGCGCAGACCACGGCCGGCCGGAGGGGTCCGGCAAAGGAGGAGGGGCCATGAAAGAAAAAGTGCAGGCGGCCATCGAAAAGATCCGGCCCATGCTGCAGCGGGACGGCGGCGATGTGGAGCTGGTGGGCGTGCAGGAGGGCGTTGTCACGGTGCGGCTCAAGGGGGCCTGCCACGGCTGCCCAATGGCGCAGATGACGCTCAAAAACGGGATCGAGAAGCTTTTGAAAAGAGAGGTGCCGGAAATTGTTTCCGTGCAGGCGGCAAACTAAAATAATTTGAAATTTCAGATTTGAAATTTTAAAGGAGGATATCATGAAAGTTCTGAAAATCGATCATTTGGGAATCGCCGTAAAGAGCATCGACGGGGGG
>JALOPD010000175.1 GCA_025454075.1 Desulfobacterales bacterium
GGTTACCGCGACCGGCACGATGCCCGCGTACATGGCGCCGAGAAAGCACACCGGCCAGTCTTGGTTGTCCTGCATCAGCAACAACACGCGTTCCTCGCGCCGGATGCCCAGAGCCAGCAGGGCGGCCGCCAGCTTTCGAATGCGCAAGCTGAGCTCACCGTAGCTCAGCGAGCCGTGGTCGTCGATATAGGCTGTTTTCGAGGGGTGGCCGGCATTCAACCCTATAAGGTGTTGAGCGAAGTTGAACCCGTCGCCCAGGCTGTTATCCGCTGCGGCTGTCATTTTTTCACCTCATTTTGGCGTTGGCCGGCCGCCCTGTCGGCCGTGGCGGGATCCGGTTGAATCGGGCTCAACTAAAAGTTTAAAAAACGAAGCGCGCACATCTCATGCATGTCTTTACGGATGCACGTCGAGCCATCTCCTGTGCCTCGCAAAGCGCGCTGAGGCGGCAACGTCACCCCCCCTCCATGGGCGGGAAGAGCGTGACCTCGTCGCCCCCGTTCAGGCGGGTCGCGGCGTCCGCCCGACGGCCGTTGACGAGCATCACCGCTTCGACCGCCGTCGGGATCCGCAGCGCGGCGAACAGCTCGGCGACGGTCGCCCCGTCGGCAAGGGCCAATTCGAAGCCGCTTCGGCCGTCCGGGGCGTACTCGCGCAGGTTGGCGAATGTGTTCACGCGCACTTTCATTCTCTGGCCTTGCGTTTTTACAGAAGCCCCAACTCCCCGAGCTTTGCCTCCGACGGTACCCCTTCGGCACTCCACCCGCGCAGCCGGTAGTAGGGCGCCAGCATTTCCTCCAGCTTGCAGACCAGGCCCTTGGCCGGGCCGGTCGGCATTGGCTCTTTCGTGATCCGCGGCGGCAGGCTGTCGTCCTTGCGGGTGAAGCCCGCCGCCAGCAGGAACAGCCGCTCGGCGTTGAAGATGCGCTCCCCGATTTTTTCCACCTCCTCCGGCGTGTAGCCGGCGCCGGTGGCCCCGTTGAGCAGCTCCGTGATCCCGACCGGCTTGACCATCAGGTTCTGCTCCACGAGGTAGCGCACGCTGAAGAAGACGCACAGGCCGGCCGCGTCGATCACGCAGAAGAGGTCCTGCCACTTGGCCACGAGCGGCGGCTTGTCCTCCCAGGTGAGCGGGTCGGCCGGAATGGGCACGCCCAGCAGCTCGAAATAAGCGGTGTCCCCGCGCATGTGCGAGCCGCCGATCGGCGAGGTCGCGTAGTTAAGCCCCAGCCCCTGCACGCCCCGCGGGTCGTAGCCGGCGAAGTCCAGCCCCTTGGACGTCATCGCCAGTTCGGGGCGGCCGCAGCGCGCGGCCAGGCGCCGGCTGCCGCCGGCCAGGACGTCCCCGAACCCCTCGCGCAGGGCCGTCATCCGGGTCAACGCGACCAGCGCATGCCCGTCGCCCCATCGCAACGGCATGCCGACTTCGGACTCCTTGAGGTGCCCCTTCTCCACCAGCTCCATGGCGCACGCGATCGCACATCCCATGCTGATGGTATCCAGCCCGAGCTCGTTGCAGAGGTAGTTGGCCTTGGTCAGCGCCGCGAGGTCGTCGACCCCGCAGTTGGAGCCCAGGGAGTAGATGGTCTCGTACTCCGGGCCCTCCCCCTCGCCCTGGAAAGGGCCGTCCGGCACGCGCGTCACCCGGCCGCACGCGATCGGGCAGCTGAAGCAGGGCTTGGCCCGCACCAGGTATTTTTTGGTGAGTTCCTCGCCGCCGATAGCCTCCCACCCTTCAAAGGTCCCCTGCTGGAAGTTGCGCGTCGGGAAGACCCCGTGCGCCTGGGTGCCCACCGACGTGATGGCGGTTCCGTGGGTGCGCAGGGCGGGCGGGTTGACCCGGGTCTTGGCTTTGAAGTCATCGCGGTACTTGGCGTTCGCCGCCTTGAAGGCCGCCGGGTCGGCGAGGGCGACCTCGCCTTCGCCGCGCACCACGACGGCCTTCAGTTTCTTGGCGCCCATGACCGCGCCGACGCCGGCGCGCCCCGCCGCGCGGTCGCGGTCGTTCATGATGGCCGCGAAGAGCACCCGCTTCTCCCCGGCCGGTCCGATCACGGCCGTTTTAGCTTTCTCATGGGTTTCCCCGCGCAGGGTGTCGTCGGCCTCGTGCGTCGTCTTGCCCCACAGGTGCTCCGCCGGCCGCAGCTCGGCCCGGTCTCCGTCGATCCAGAGGTAGACCGGCTGGGCCGAGGCGCCCTCGATGATGAGGGCGTCGTGGCCGCTTTTTTTCAGCTCGGCCGGGAAATTCCCGCCGGAGTTGGAGCAGGTGATGGCGCCGGTCAGGGGCGACTTGGTCGTCACCACGTAGCGTGCGCCCGTCGGCGCCGCCGTGCCGGTGAGCGGGCCGGCCGCCATGATGATCTTGTTTGCCGGGCCCAGGGGGTCGCAGGCCGGGTCGACCTCCTGGCGGAGGTAGTAGATGCCGAACCCCCGGCCGCCGATGTATTCGCGCGCCACGCGGGGGTCCAGCGGCTCGCTCGCGACCTTCCCCAGGCTCAGGTCCACTCGCAGAATTTTACCGCACCAGCCGTGCATGGGTGTGTCTCCTGTTTGCAAAGGTGTTTCCTGCCGAAACGAATTTGTGCTATCGTGTTTTGTACACAGAACGCATCCCGGATTCAATAAAAAACCGATACGCGCGGCGGGACGGCAATGAACGACTGGATACCGTTTGCGGAGGGTCGATACCTCGCCGAGCGCGCGGTTTTGCTCGCCGGCGACGGAAGGGCGGTGGAGGTCGAGGAGGCCATCATCGAGGTTTCCGAAGGGCGGGGCGGGCGCCGGCTGCAGGGCCGCGGCCGGGTCCGCAACTCCCTGCTGGTGCAGCTGCTCGACGAGGGCGACGACGTGGACCTGATGCTCGACCTGGGGGGCGAATTCAAATACCGAATGGGCCGCCCCGAGATCCAGGGCGGCAAGGTGTTCACGCCCGGGGTCAAATCCTTCATTCAATTCCGGCCGCGGCAGCCCTGGGAGCAGGTGCCGGAGGCCGAGTTCAGTTCCCTAATGTCCCGGGCCCGAATCCTGACCGATGCGCCGGGTTGAGGATGGCCCCCTTGGCGCGCTCGAATTCCTCACGGGTGAGCAGCTTGTTTTCGTACATCCGGGCCAGGTGGGTCAGTTCGCGGACCCGCTGGGCTTCCGGGTCTTCGAGCAGGGCCGGGGCGGAGGGCGCCGCGATCTGCGGCGCCGCATGGGCCGGCCGGGCGAACTTGACCGATGCCAGGCCGCCGAGAAAACTGACCTCGAGCGTGCTGCCGGCCGGCACGGACACCCCGCGCAGGTCCTTCACCATGTTGCGGCCCTGGGCCTTGAGCTTGCGATAGAAGACCCAGGCGGCCAGCGCCGCGAGGGCAAGCCCTGCCAGAAGGACCCAGCCCCAATAGCGGGCGATGCCGCCGAAGAAGATCACGAGCAGGCCGATCAGCGCGAAGACGGCCAGATGCAGGCCCAGAATCAAGTGGGCGAGCATCACCCCCTTGAACAGCTCTGCGCCGGGTTTGTCGGAATTCATCGCCATCTGTTTATCTTAACGCAATCCGGCGGCGTTGTCACCGGCGACATGCGAACCAGGGACGGAAACCCATGCGGTACCCGGCGTTCATCGAATCGGATTTCGATTTTCCGCAGTTTCACCACGTGCGCATGAACTTCAGCCGCGAGGCGCTCGACGACGTGCCGGCGGCGGTCCACCGTGCGCTCGACGCCGTCCTGCTCGCCGGCCGCATCCGCGCCGGCGACCGGGTGGCCGTCGGGGTCGGCAGTCGGGGGATCGACCAGCTGGCGGCGATGGTCCGGGCGGCCTGCCGGCGGCTGCGGGAGGCGGGGGCCCGGCCGACGATCCTTCCGGCCATGGGCAGCCACGGCGGGGCGACGGCCGAGGGGCAGCTCGCCGTGCTGCATCGGCTGGGAGTGACCGAGGAGGCCTGCGGCGCGCCGCTGCTCTCTTCGCTCGACGTTGCGCAGGTGGGCACGGTGTTCGGGGAGGTGCCGCTCTGGTACTCCAAGGACGCCCTGGCCATGGAGCATTCGATCGTCATCAACCGCATCAAGCCCCACACCAAGTTCCGGGGCCCGGTGGAAAGCGGGATCCTGAAGATGCTCTGCATCGGCATGGGCAAGCACCAGGGGGCGCTCGCCTACCACACCTATGCGATGAAATACGGCTTCTACCCCCTGCTGCGGGAGATGGGCGCAGCGCTGGCGGAGGCCTCCAACTTCCGCTTCGGGCTGGCGGTGGTCGAAAACGCCTTCGACCGCCCGCTGGCCGTCGCCGGGGTCCCGGCGGACCGGCTCGTCGCGGAAGAGACGAAGTTGAACGCCCTGGCCAACTCCCGCATCCCCCGGCTGCCGTTCAAGGCGCTGGACGTGCTGGTCGTCCGGCAGATCGGCAAGGAGATCAGCGGCGCCGGCATGGACCCGAACGTGACCGGCCGGGCGTTCGACCTGATGGAGAGCGATTTCTCCGAGATCCTGAAGGCCAAGCGCGTGGCGGTCCTGAACCTCTCCGCCCAGACCGGCGGCAACGCCATCGGCCTGGGCAATGCCGACATCATCACCGAAAAGGTCTTCCAGGCGCTGGACTACGAAGCCACCCTCATGAACGCCCTCACCAGCCTCTCGCTGCACAAGGCCTTCATCCCGGTGCGGATGCCGAACGACCGCAAGGCGATCCAGGCCGGCTTCACCACCATCGGCCCGGTGCCGGCCGAGGAGGTGCGGGCGGTGATCCTCCGCGACACCCTGCACCTTTCCGAGTTCTGGGCCAGCCCAGCGCTGCGCCGGGAGATCGACGCGGTCCCCGAAGCGGAAATCGTCGCGACCGCCCCACTGGCCTTTGATGCGTCGGGCAACCTTTGTCTGGAATGACCCCGCCGGGCACCCGATGGCGGCGTTGCCCCTTCAGATGAATCCTCCCCGCAGCAAGCTGCGGGGAGGATTCATTTGGCGCGCAGAAAAGCTTCCGCGAGCCCGATGATCTCCCGGATCTGACCCGGCGGCCGCCAGACAATGTCCGGGTAAGCCCGAAACCAGGTCATCTGGCGCTTGGCAAAGCGGCGGGTGTCGCGCCGGAGGGTGCGCAGGCACTCCTCCCGGCTCACCGCGCCGGCGATGAAGGCCGCCATGTGGCTGTAGCCGATGGACTGCATCGGCCTGAGCTCCGGCCCGTAGCCCATGGACAGGAGCCTCCGCACCTCCCCCTCCAGGCCGGCCGCCGCCATGGCGTCCACGCGCCGGTCGATGCGGCGGTAAAGCGCCTCGCGCTCCAGGGCGAGCCCGATCGTGAGCGCCCGGAACGGCGTGTCCGCGAAGCGGTGCTCCCGCTGGAGTTCGGAGATCGGCCGGCCGGTCACTTCGAAGACCTCCAGCGCCCGCAGGATGCGGACCGCGTCGTTCGGGTGCAGCCGCGCCGCGGTCTGCGGGTCGCACCGCTCGAGCCGCGCGTGCAGGGCGGCCGGGCCCATGGATTCGGCCTCGGCGCGCAGGCGGCTTCGCACCGCGGGGTCGCGTGCGTCGGAGCGGAAAAGCCCGCTCAGCAGGGCTTTGATGTAGAGCCCGGTGCCGCCGACGACGACGGGCGTCCGGCCGCGCCGGCCCACCTCCGCCGCGGCTCGGCGCCCCAGAGCGGCGTAGGCGGCGGCGTCGAACGGCTCGTCCGGGTCCACGATGTCGATCAGGTGGTGGCGGACCGCGGCCTGCTCCGCGGCGGTCGGCTTGGCGGTGCCGATGTCCATGCGGTCTTGCCGACGGCCGTCGGCCCGCAGATCACGATGACGGCGGGTTTACCGTTTTCGGCGGGATGCGGGAGGTTCATGATTCAAGACGGAGAGCCTGTTTCCCCGTCCCCTTTCACTTCGGCGCGCGCCGCGCGGCGGGGGATCATGATGCCGAACTTGGCCCCGCGGCCGACGGCGGAGTCCACGGCGATGGTCCCGCCGTGCTGGCGGATGATCTTGTCGGTGATGTAAAGCCCCAGCCCCGTCCCCTTGCTGCCTTTGGTCGAGAAAAACACCGTGAACAGGTTCTTGAGCTGCTCGGGCGTCATGCCGATGCCGTTGTCTTCCACCAGGATGCCGACCACCTCGGCATTGGCCTCGATGCCGAAAACCGTGCGGTAGGATTTGTCGGAGCCTTCGGCCGCGCAGGCATCGGCGGCGTTTTCGAGCAGGTTGATGAGGGCCGACCGCAGCATGGCGGCATCCACCTCGAAGAAGCCCAGGTCGCGCTCGAACTCGCACACCAGCTCCACGTTCTTGCTGCCGAACAGGGGCTGCACGGTCCGCACCACATCCTCGGCAAAGGCCCGGATGTCGATGCGCTCGCGCTGCAGCTCCCGCTCCTTGGCGCAGAAGAGGATGTCCATGACCATCTTGCGGATGCGTTCGGCGATGTTGCGGACGATCTCCAGGCCGCTTTGGACCTGGGCGTCGTCGCGCTTGAAAAGCCCCTTGTTCAGCAGGTAGACCCCGGCATCCAGCCCCGTCAGGACGCCCTTGATGCTGTGGGAAATGGAGCCGATCATCAGGCCCAGGGAGGCGAGGTTGCTCTGCAGCTCGCGGATCTGGGTGATGTCCAGAAAGATTGCCAGCACCTGCATGAGCTTGCCGGCCGCGGTGGTCATGGGCGAGGTCCAGACCAGCATGTTGTAGCGCCGCCCGTTCGGCCCCGTCAGCGCCACCTCCCCGTGAAGGGGCTTGCCCTCCTTCAGGGTCTTGTGGATCGGGGACTCGGCAAAGGCGTCGTCGTCGATCAGAAACAGCTCCCGAAAAGAGGCCCCGGTCTTCTCGCCGAACTCGTCCGTAAAAAGGCGGTTGGCGGTGGTCACCCGCAGGCTGCGGTCCAGCCCCACCACGTAGCAGGGAACGGCGTCGAACAGAAGCTGGTAGCGCTGCTGGGTGCTGCTCAGCTCGTCCCGGAGCTGCGCCACATCCTGGGTGCCGGCGGAAACCTCGAGCACCAGCTCGGTCTCGCCGTCGTTGTTGTAGATCGGCGCCGTGTGAACGATCACGGGCACCTGCGCCCCGCTGCGGTACCGGACCACTTCGCGGGATTCCAGGGCACTGCCGGTGCGCAGGGTGCGTGCCGTGGGGCACTCCTCCGAGCCCCCCGATCGGCCCTCGTAGATGAGGCAGCTGGCGTCGCCGGCCCGGCCCCCGAGCAGCATGCGGTAGGAGCGGTTGGCGGCCAACACCCGGCCGTGGCGGTCGTGGATGGCGACGAAATAAGGGATTTCGTTGAAATAGCGGACGCCGCCCTCCACGTCCCGGGCGATCTGGCCGATGAAAGCGGACAGCTTGTCGACGATCTGCTTGACGGTCAGAAAGCGCTCGGTCTCCATGCGCTCGGTGACCTTTTTTTCGACGCGGTGAGCGACCTCGCGGGGCATTTCCCGCAGCCGGCGCCGTTGCGCCGTCCGCTCGGCGGCCCGGTCGATGAGCACCTCCAGCAGGTCGCGGTCGAGGGGCCTGCGGATGAAACCCGCCACGAGAGACTTGAGCTCCGGGATCACCCAGGGCTCTTGCACATACACCAGCACTTCCACGTCCCGGTAGCGGCGCCGGATCCCCCGCACCAGCTCGTCGACCTCCATGCCCGTCAGCCGGCCGCCGACCAGCACCACCTGGACCCCGGCCGAACCGATCAGACCCAAGGCCTCGGCGGCGCTGCCGGTCTCCAGGACGCGGTAGGCCAACCCCGCGGCGGTGCGGCTCAGCCGCCTGCGCCGCGAGGGGTCGGCATCAGCGATCAGGACACACGTGGCCATGCATAGCTCCTGCGGCGTCGGCCGGGCCGGGCCGGCATCAGCCGGGCCCATCGCCGGATGCCGCTCATCTCACCTCTTGCGGCGATAAGCCGGCCGCCGCGTCCGCCGGGGCCCGGCCGGGCAGGCGGATGCAAAAGCGGGATCCCTGGCCGAGGCTCGACTCCACCACCATGTCGCCGCCGTGCAGGCGCACGATCTTGTCGGCGATGAAAAGTCCCAGGCCGGTCCCCTTGATGCCCTTGGTGGAGTAGAAGACCGTGAACAGTTTTTTGAGCTGGTCGGGCGTCATGCCGGTGCCGTTGTCCTCCACCGAGATGCCGATCGCATCCGAACCGCACTGGACCGTCAGCAGCACCCGGTGATCGGCTTTGCCCTTGGCATCGGCCACGCAGGCGTCCACGGCATTCTCCAAAATGTTGACCAGGGCCGCTTTGAGCAGCCCGGAATCGACTTCCGCCTCGCCCGCGCCGCCCTCGACATCGCAATCCAGGCGGATGCCCAGGCGGGCGAAACGAGGTTTTACGGCGTTTGCCACTTCGGCGGCGAATTGCCGCAGGTCCACGCGGATCCGGTTCAGCTCCCGATCCTTGGCATAGAACAGGATGTCCAGGGTAATCTTGCGGATGCGCTCGGCCATGTGCTTGACCAACTCTAGCCCCTCTTGGGTGCGGGCCTCGTCCCGGCCGGAGATGGCTCTTTCCAGCAGGTAGACCCCGCCGTCCAGACCCGAGAGCACTCCCTTGATGCTGTGGGAGATCGAGGCGATCATCAAACCGAGAAAGGAAAGATTGCTCTTCAGGTCCCGGATTTGGGTGATGTCGACGAACACCAGCAGCACCTGGAGGAGCTTGCCGGCCGCGGAGAGGATCGGGGAGGTCCAGACCAGCGTGGCGTACCGGTGCCCGTCGGCCGTCACCCACCGCATTTCGCCGTGATGGGGCTTGGCGTCCTGAAAGGTCTTGCGGATGGGGGTGTGCTTGAATTTCTCCGGGTCGAACGGAAAGGCGTCCTGAAGGGCGACGCCGGTCTGGTCCCCGAACTCGTTGATGAAATGGCGGTTGTTGGCCGTGAACCGCATCTCCGAGTCCAAGACGGCCACGTGGCAGGGGACCTCGTCGAACAGCAGCTGATAGCGCTGCTGGGTGTTGCGCAGGTCCTCCTTCAACTGGCCGATGTCCCGGGTGCCGGCGGAAACCTCCATCACCAGTTTCACGGTCCCGTCGTCGTTGTAAATCGGGGCGGTGTGGACGATCAGGGGCACCTTCGCGCCGCTGCGGTAGCAGACGGTCTCGCGCACCTCCAGCGCGTTTTCGCTGAGAAGGGTGCGGCCCACGGGGCAGTTTTCGCGGCGGCGGGACTCCCCGTCGTAGATCTCCCAGCTCGGGTCGCCGATGCGCCGTCCGAGCAGCGTCCGGTAGGCGCGGTTGGCGGCCACCACCCGGCACTTCCGGTCGTGGATGGCGATGAAATAGGGGATTTCGTTGAAATAGCGGACGCCGCCCTCCACCTCCCGGGCGAGCTCGCCGATGAAGGTCGACACCTTGTCGAGGATCTGCTTGACCGTGAGGAAACGCTCCGTTTCAATCCGCTTGACATAGCGGCGCCGGATCTTGCGCGCGACGTCTCTTTTGGCCCGCTGCAGTTGATGCCTCAGGCCGATCCGCTCCATCGCACCCCGCAGGGCCAGTTCCATCTCATCGGGGTGAACGGGGCTGCCGAGGAGGCCCGACGCCAGCGGTTTGAGCCGGCCGGCCGCCGCCGGCAGAGACCGCCGGGGGCACACCACGATGACTTCCAACTCGCCCCGGGACTGTTTGAGCAGCCGCAGCAGCTCGCGGGTCTCCATGTCCGGCAGCCGGTAGGAGAGGAGGACCAGGGAGGGGTTCAGCCTCCGGCATGCCTGCAGGGCCTCGGCCGCAGAGAGGGCGACGTGAGCCTCGTAGCCCAGATCGGCGATGATCGCCCGGGTCCGTGCGGCGGATGCTTCCGAGGGGTCTGCAATAAGAATCGTATCCGTCATTCCACGGTGACTCGCTTGCCGGATGGGTGCGGCGTGCCTTCGAGCCGTCTGCCGCCGCTGCCGTCAGCTGATTGGCCCCCAAAACGATACCCGGGCCGTCTCGGATGATCAAGTGTTTTCTCGACGGTATTTTCTCGAGGCGCCCCCGCGCCCGGAAGGGCACTTGAACTTTTTTTCAAACTGTTTCATAAATCAAGCGAAGCCGCGCACCGACGGGCGGGATCGTCCGGTGTCTCGATGAGGGCGTGCGGCGGACCTCCGGGAGGAGAACACTCATGAACATCGCGATCATCGGGTCCGATACCGAATGCATCCGGATCATCAATTTTTTCAAGACCCACGCGTACAATGAAATCGAGCCCACCATCGTCGGTTTCGCCGACCCCAAGGGGGGTCACGCGTGCCTATCCGAAATCCAGAGCGCCGGGATTCCGCTGGTGGAAAAGTACGAAAGTTTTTTTGAACGCGATGACATCAATCTCATCATGGATCTCACCGATGACGTGGAGCTGTTCAAGGAGATCCTGGTCCACAAGAAGCCCACCGTACGGGCCATGAACTACCAAACCAGCCGCCTCTTCCTGGACATGTACCGGATCTATGACGACCACAAAGAGGGCGACCGGCGGTTCCTGCAGGCCAACTCCATCTACAAGATCGTGATGAACGATCTCGTCAACGAGGACGTGCTTGTCATCGCCCCCAATCACCAGATCATGGACGCCAACGACGCGCTGCTCAAAAAAGTCGGGCTTCGCCGGGAGGAAATCATCGGGCGCAACTGCTACGAAGTCACCCACCGCTACGGCTGTCCGTGCAGCGAGGAAAACTGCCCGTGCCCCTTGAAGGAGACGCTCGCCACCCTTAAGCCGTTCAGCACCACTCACATCCACCTGGACAAGGACAACTCGGAGCGCCACGTCTCGATCTCCTGCTATCCGCTCACGGGGCCCGACGGCCTCATCGGCGCCGTCGAGATTTCCAAGGATATCACCAGGGACATCCTGATGCAGCGCTCCCTCATGCAGCAGGAGAAGCTCGCGTCCATCGGGCGGCTGTCGGCCGGTGTGGCCCACGAGATCAACAACCCGCTCACCACGGTCCTGACCACCGCCATGCTCCTTCAGGAAGACACGGACCCCGGAGCCCCGCTGCACGGTGAGCTCGAAACGATCATCAAGGAAACCATGCGCTGCCGGAGCATCGTGACGGCCCTGCTCGATTTTGCGCGCCAGAAAACCCCGCAAATGAAACCATGCTCCATAAACGTCATCGCGACCGAAACCGTCATGCTCACGCGCAAACAATCGGCGTTCAAGGACATCGAACTGAAGCTGTCCCTCGACCAGAAGGTGCCGCCTCTCTTGTTGGACCCCCACCAGATGACCCAGGCGCTCATCAATCTCATCATCAACGCCATCGAGTCCACCGACCCCGGAGGCCAAATCAGCCTGCGCACCGAGCTCGGCCCCGGCATGAAGAACGTCAGGGTTTACCTCAAGGACACCGGCGCCGGCATCCCTCCGGGTCTTCTGGAGCAGGTGTTTGAACCCTTCTTCACGACCAAGGAGTCCGGCACCGGACTGGGGCTGGCCATCACCCACGGGATCATCGTACAGCACGGGGGCCGCATCGAAGTCGCCAGCCAAGCCGGCAGCGGCACGACGTTCACCATCACCCTGCCGATCGGCAACGGACCGCCATGACGCTACCCGCCTCGCCCAAGATCCTGGTGGTGGATGACGAGATCAACATCTGCCGCTCGGTGGAAAAGATCCTCTCCAGGGCCGGTATCCGCGTGCGTTTAGCGCTGAACGGCGAGGAAGCGCTCCGCCTGCTGGCGGCCGAAGCCTTCGATGCGGTGCTGACGGACCTCAAGATGAGCCGCCTCGGGGGCATGGAGGTCCTGCGGCGGGCCAAGGAGCTCAACCCCGGCCTCCCCGTGATCGTGATGACCGGGTATGCCAGCGTCTCGTCGGCGGTGGAAGTGATGAAGCTCGGGGCCGTGGACTACCTGGCCAAGCCGTTCACCCCGGATGAAGTCCGGGCCGTAGTCCGGCAGGCCCTGGCCGGCGCCCCGCCGGCCGGCCCCTACGGTGAGGCTCCGGCGGCCCCGGGTCCACGGTCCATGACCCACCAGCTCGTCGGCGACAGCCCCAAAATCCGGCAGGTGATCTCCATGGTCGAAAAGGTGGCCCCCACCGAATCCACCGTATTGGTGGGCGGCGAGAGCGGCACGGGCAAAGAACTGATCGCCCGGGCCATTCACGCCAACAGCCGGCGGCGGGAGAAGGTCTTTTTCGCGGTCGACTGCGCCACGCTCGCCGCCGGCCTGCTGGAAAACGAGCTCTTCGGACATGCCAAAGGCGCTTTCACGGGGGCTGAAAGGGACAAGGACGGCATCTTCCAACTGGCCGATCAGGGCACGGTGTTCCTGGATGAAATCGGCAACATCGGCCTGGAGGTGCAGGGCAAGCTGCTGCGGTTTTTGGAAACCCGCGAGTTCTGGCCGTTGGGCGCCACGGCGCCCCGCAAGGTGGACATACGCCTCATTTTCGCCACCAACCGGAACCTGGAACAGCTGGTGGCGGCCGGGTCGTTTCGGGAAGATTTCTACTACCGCATCTTCGTCTACCCCATCCTGCTGCCCGCGCTGCGGGAGCGAAAAATGGATATCTTGCCGATCGCGGAGCACTTCCTTCGGCACTACAGCCGACAGATGAATAAGAGGATCAGGGCGATGGACCCGGATGTCGTGCTCCGGCTGACGGGCTACGATTGGCCGGGCAACGTGCGCCAGTTGCGCAACGTGATTGAGCGTGCGGTGATCCTTTGCGAGGGGGACCAACTGACGTCCCAGGATCTCGACCTACCGGGGGCGGCCGCCGCACCTCGTGAAGCGGCAGAAAGTGCGCCCCGCACCAAGGACGACCTGAAAAAGCTCAAGAAGGAGATCCGCCGCAGCTCCGTGGACGCGGTGGAGAGAAGCTTTCTGCT
>JALOPD010000176.1 GCA_025454075.1 Desulfobacterales bacterium
CGTCGGCGTTGATCGACTCCTTTGCCGCCTATCACTATGAAGTGCTCCAGCACCGCTGCCCCTGGTGCCTGTTTCTCCCCGAACATGGCCGGGTCGGCTACCTTTTGTTTGCGGCGCTGCTGGCGGCGGCACTGGAGGGCCCCGTCGCTCTCTTCTCAGCCAAGGTGGGCCTGTCCCACCCGCAGCTCTCCTCCGAGGCGCAACGGCGCTGCCGTGCCGCGGCCGTGCGCGTTTTGTCGGCAAACGCGGTTTTTTTCGGCCTGGCGGTTTTTCCGGCGATCCTCTGGCGGCTGCGCTACGGCGTTTGGATGGCTTGATGGGGCTTGGGCCGAAGGCGCTCCCATCAGAAAACCTGGCGAGAGTTCCCCGCACACCCGTGGATGAACCGCCGGAGGCCTGGGCTCATAGAGCCGAGCAAAAAAGAAGAAAGGAGGGAGAGGGGGGCAAATCTTGAATTGTGAATTGCGCCCCGACGAAAACCGGATCGACGAGCGGACCTATCTCTATGGGGAAATGAAGAAGGGTTCGGCTGTGCCAGGGTTGTAAAAACCCCTTCTTTTATCAGAGGCCTCCTAACAGGCCGGCCTTCGAATAGCCCCCTCTCCCTTACCCTCTCCCGCAACTTACGGGGAGAGGAAATCGTGAGCCTGTGGAGGTCTCCGTTCAATCCTGAAACCCGTAACATAAACTTAGGCGAACGACAATTCGTCTCCTCCCGAGCCGCATCCCCAAAAAGGCCCATCAACAGAACACCCGCAAGAGCTCGCTTGAGCCCCTTCAGCACCATAATGCCTCCCTGTTTGAAGAACAATCAAAGACCCCCGGTCGCGGCTGTTTTGACCGGGAAGGAGACCGATCGAAGTTTTTGCATATATTGGCCTGAGTCTAAAAGTCTTTAGCGGGTTGTTGAAAAACAGGCGTCAAGCGGTCGGAGAAGGCCACGCACGGGATCGACTTCCCTGATGATCAAAAATCATGGGACGACCCTGCGCGTGTGATCATCTATTCGATTACGGAATCGCGCACCAGGGGAGTCCCATTTCCTAAAAAGAAAATGCCCGGGTACCCCTGCGTCTCGAATCCATAGCTGGGGTTGTTGGACAGGCGCGACTGCTGGATGACGAGGGATCCGCTGCGGTCGTTGCTCACAAAAAAAATCGCGCCGCCACCCTCGTTGGCTTGGTTGTACTCAATCCTGGTCCCGCACATGCTCAGCGTGAAGAAGTCACCGTCGTTGTAGATGGCGCCCCCGCTGCCGCCGCCGGGTGTGTTGGGCCGGGCCGGATTGGCCCCTGTGCCGACGGCCCGGTTGTGGCTGAAGAGCGAATTGAGCACGGTGAAGGAGACCCCGATGCTGCTCAAGCCCCCGCCGTTCGAACCGACGTTGCCGTAGCCCTCGCCGCCGCCGAAGGTGCTGTTCACCACGTAGACGGGATTGCCTTCATACTGGCTAAAGACGCGCACGGCGGCGCCGCCCACATCCGGTCCAGTGTCGGCGCAGACGTTGTTGAAAAACCGCGAGTTGACGATCTTGAAACGGCCCCCTCGGACCCAGATGGCGCCGCCGCCTTCATAGGTGGTCTCCCCTTTGGAGTTCCCGTTCATGAAGGTCAGGTTCTGGACCGTGAGCTGGGGGTGGTCTTGGTTCTGGCAGTGGGGGGTGGTCCACACCTGCTCGGGGTCGCAGGTGTTCATGTAGAGGATCCGCCGCGCGCCGCCGCCGCTCAACGTGATCTTGCCGCCGCCGTCGATGACGATCTTGGGCCCCGTGTTGTTAAAGACCTTTGCGGTCTGCGCGAGCGTGATCGTGACCGGCCGCGGTCCGCAGTCAAACGTGATGACGCCCCCCTTGGCCACGGCGGCAACGAATGCCGCGCTCGTGCAGCTTTCCGGGGTCCCTGTTCCCACTAGGTGATCGGAGCGGGAGGTATCCTCGGCCTGCGCCTCCGCCGGGACGCTGCAATGGCCGTCCGGGTTGCCCGCAGGCGGGCCCGCAGGTGGCCGCTTGACCAGTAGGGGAGGCAGGGAGAGAAGCAAGTCATCGCCGGCATCGGCAAGCAGGTATCCCAAAAAGGGAGACAACGCGTTGTCTGCGGTGCCTCCGTCGGAGAATATGCCGAAACCGGAGTTCGCTGCCGCCGCACCGTCGCACCCCCATCCAATGAAGAAGAGGAGAAACCATACAGCGGCCATTTGCCTTTTCATTTGATCTCCTTTGAGTAAATTGACGGCAGGCCCTCGCCTCTGCTAATAAAACTGTTACGGCAAACCGCAAAACAGGCCGGAACGCCCGGCGTTCCAAGGCGCCGGGAGCGATCTTTCCATCACCCTTCGCCATGAAAGCGATTGGACCGCATGCGATGGACGATTGACGGTTTGCGCTCGGCAACACCGCCGGAGCGTCAACGGGTGGTGAAGCCAAGAATTTCGGCCGGTCTCTGGCCTCTGATCGCCCTTCTTTTCATCCTCTCCGCGACCCACGTGCCGTCCGCTCCGACGCTGTCGGGGATCGTCCTGGACGAATCCGGCGTGCCGGTCGGCCAGGCGGTCGTCCGCCTGCAGGGTGAAGGTTTCTCCGCTGCCACCGGGCCGGACGGCCGGTTCCGACTGGACACCGGAAAGACTTCCACCGCCCGACTCCTCACCGCTGGTCGGCCGGGCTATTTCAACGGTGCCGTGCCGGTCACCCAGAGACAAAGCGGGTATGAGATTCGCCTGAAGCCGGTTCCGCCCGGCGACAACCAGGGCTACCGCTGGCTACCGTCCCTAACCGGTACGGGCCCTTTCCCGGCCGGTCAGGCGCAGGAGGCCCAACCCTGCCTGGAATGCCACCCGGCCGTGGCGGCGCAGTGGCGGCAGGACGCTCACTCCCGCGCAGCGGTCAACCCGCTGTTCCTCGGCTTCTTCTACGGGACCGGGGCCGGCGGGAAACCCGCCGGACCCGGCTACAAGCTGGATTTTCCCAACTCCAGCGGCAACTGCGCCGCCTGTCATATCCCGGTGGCCTTCCTGGAAACGGCCTTCAACACAGACCCCATGCGTATCGCCCCGGAAGCGAGAGAGGGGATCGGCTGCGATTTCTGTCACAAGATAAATGCCGCGGTCGTTGACGAGACCGGCGGGCGGCCCGGGGTCATGTCATACCATTTTACCCGCCCGGACAGCGGCCGGCAAGTCTTCTACGGTCCGCTCGACGACGTTTTTCCCGGCGACGACAGCTATCATCCCCTATACCGCCAGAGCCTCTACTGCGCCCCCTGCCATCACGGCCGCTTCTGGAATGTGCTGGCCTATTCCGAATTCCAGGAATGGCAGGAGAGCTCCTATGCGAGGAGGGGAATCCACTGCCAGCACTGCCACATGAAGCCCGATGGGGTCCTTACCCGTTTTACCGAACAGAGCAAGGGCGGCATTGCGCGCCGGCCCGAGAGTCTTGCCTCGCACGTGAACTTTGGGATCAAGGACGCCCAGTTCATGCGCGAATCGATCGACCTCACAACCCGCGCCGCATTGGAGGAGGGCCGCCTGATCGTCGTCACGCAGGTCGAGAACACCAACGCCGGGCATCACTACCCCACCGGAAATCCCATGCGGCACCTGATCCTGCTGGTGGATGCGATCGACGGCCAGGGGCGGCGGTTGGAACTGCTCGAGGGCGAGCGGCTGCCGGAATGGGCGGGGGTCGGGCCGGCGGAGGGGAACTATGCCGGCCTCCCCGGCCGCGCCTATGCCAAGGTTCTCAAGGATCTCATGCTCTACCCCGATCGGAGCCTGCGCCGCGATTTCGAGCCGGAATATCCCGCTCCCCACTGGCGGCCGACCCTGGTCGAGTCGGACACCCGCATCCCCGCGAACGGCATCGACCGCGCCGCCTTCCGATTCCGGGTGTCCGCAGTCGACCCCGGACCGGTCCAGGCAACGGCGCGGCTGGTGTTCCGACGGGCATACAAAAAATGGCTGGATGCCAAAGGCATTGAGATCGCGGACCTCGAACTGGCCAAAACCAGCATAATCCTGAATAGGTGACCTCTATGCAACCGACTCCGATGCGCCGCGCATGTATCCGAAGCCAAGGAATCCTTTTTCTGTCGGCGTTGGCGATTTTTCTTGCCGCGTCTTCACCGCAGGCCGCGACCATTCTCTTCCAGGACGACTTTAAAAGCGGGGTCCCAAACCAGTGGCGACTCGAGCCCGGCTGGCAGGTGGTTGACGACGGCGGAAATTTCGTGCTGGCCGGAAGCGGTCATTCCTTTGCCAGGGCCGGGGACCGCAACTGGTCGAACTACCGCTTCAAAGCCAAGGTCAAGCTCACGGGGGCCGCCGCGGCCGTGCACATAAACTACCGGGACATCTGCGAGCGCTATTTTATCGGCTTTAATTCCGGCGCCCTTTACCTCAACCGGACCAAGCCTTGCGGTACGCACACGGGCCTTGTGAACATCGCCGAAAACCACGCCCCCGGACAATGGTACACCGTGGAGATCGTCGGGCGCCTGGGGAACATCAAGGTCTACCTCGACGGCAGCCTCAAGATCGACCACACCGACAGCGATCCGGTCCTGGCCGGTGCGATCTCGTTTGAATCACTCCAATCTCAGGCGGTGCACATCGACGACGTCCTGGTCACGACCGACGAGTCGCTGGCAAGCGTCCGCTGGGATAGCACCGGCGGCCCGCTGGGGGGCCTGGGCTACGACGTGCGCATTCATCCCGCCAACAAACTTACGATGTTCGTGACCGACAATTTCGCCGGCGTAGCCAAGAGCAAAAACGGCGGCAGCAGCTGGTACCAGGCCAACTCCGGCATCACCACCAAGAGCGGCCCGACTGCCGATGCCTTCAATATCTTCAGTCTGACGATAGACCCCAACCAGCCCGACATCGTCTGGGCCGGGACTTACGGGGAGGGTGCGGCCTTCGGGGTTTTCAAGAGCACGGACGGCGGCGAGTCCTGGGTGATGAAAACCAGCGGAATCGCTCTCGAAGGGGCGGTCGGGCTGGTGTTCCGCGGGTTCACCATCCAGCCGGGCGACTCCAACGTGGTCTATGCACAGGCCGAGGTGCCGACGACCCAGAACGGCTGGGAGTTCAATCGGGTGAAGGGCCGGGTCTACAAGACCGTGAACGGCGGGGAGTCCTGGATCAAAATCTGGGAGGGAGAAAACCTGGCCCGCTACCTGATCGTCCACCCCGACAATCCCGCCATCCTATACCTGTCGACCGGGATCTTCGACCGGGAGGCCTGGAATTCGGACTGTAGGAACGGAATCCCCGGCGGCGTCGGCGTTCTCAAGAGCACCAACGGTGGGCAGACCTGGTCGGCGGTCAACACCGGCCTCACCGACCTTTACGTCGGCAGCCTGCGGATGCATCCGTCATACCCCCAGATCCTTTTCGCCGCAACCGGCAACAACGCCTGCTCCGGCCAGTACAGGGGCAAGGTCGCCGGCGGCCTTTTCCGCACGGCGGACGGCGGGGCCTCGTGGAACCAGGTGATCGCCGGCGACATTCTGACCACCGTCAATTTCAGCCAACTTCACCCCGCCATCGTCTATGCCGGGAGTTTCAACGCGTTCTACCGCAGCGATGACGGCGGTCTCACCTGGGAGCGCCTCGCGAAGCCGTGGGGGTACAAGTACGGCCCGCCGGGGATCAGCGCCGGTTTCCCGATCGATGTCGTGGTCGACCCGGACGACTACGACCGGCTATATGTCAACAACTACGGCGGAGGCGTCTTCCGCTCGCTGGACGGCGCAGCCACCTGGGAGGTCTGGAGCCAGGGCTACACCGGCGCCGAAGTAAACGACGTGGTCATCCCGGCCTGGGGGTCGCAGACGGTCTTCGCCATGGCCCGCAGCGGGATTTTCGTCAGCCCCAGCATGGGCTCGAAATGGATCGGCCTGGCCAACGGCCCTGAAGCCCTCACCGTGGCCGAAGGCCGCTCTGTGGCGCCGCACCCCACGAATACCAAGCTCATCCTCATCTCCGACGACCATCAGGGACTGGTGCTACGCACCCTGGACGGCGGTGCCAATTGGGAGGAGGTCCTGCGGCAGCCGCAGGCCAACGCGAGCGACCCCGCCCGGCGGCAGGGGATGAAGAGCCTCGCCTTCGCGCCGTCCGACCCCAGAGTGGTTTACGCCGGCTTGGCCAAGGAACGGCTCTCGGTGCTGACGACGACGCCGGCCGGGACCGTCATCTACAAGTCGACCGACGCCGGCCAGACTTTCGGGCCACTGCCTTCGATCCTGGACGGCAGCAACGTGAACAAGCTGTTCGTTTCGCCGACGGACAGCGCGGTGGTCTATGCCGCGACCTCGAGCGGCGTGTATCGGACCACCAACGGGGCTGCGACCTGGTCGAAGCTTTCCGGCCTGGGAAGCCGCTACATCGAGGCGCTCGCCATGGATTTCCGGTCGCCCGGCTACTTGATCGCCGGGGAGGTTTTCGGAGGCATCTGGATCAGCGCCGACGGAGGGTCGAACTGGACGGGCCCGCACAACAGCGGCTTCAATTCGCCCAACCCCTACGTCACGGCGCTCGTGTTCGACCCGCTGCGGCCGGAGACGGTGTTCGCCGGGGACCTGTATTCGGGAACCTATCGTTCTCTCGACCGGGGGCTGACCTGGGCCGCTTTTCCCGACTGGAAAATGTCGGGGTTGGCGGTGCGCGCCGTGAAGGACATGGATGTGAACCGCCAGGTGATCTACGCTGCCACGCAGGGCGGAGGTGTTTTCCGCTACCTGCGGCCCGCACCGCGGCCGGTTCCGAACCCCGGGATTCCGTCGCTGCTGTTGGACGAGTGAGACCGGGGCATCCTCCTGGCCTCAGTTGGCATTGGCGGTCGGCCAGTGCAAAAAAATAGGGTACGTTGTTTTGTTGTTGCTTAAAAAAACAGGAAGGAGCACCTTCATCTCTGTGAGGAGTTGAATAAGGGTTCGGCTGCGCCATGGTTGTAGAAAACTTCTTTTACCGGAGGCCTTGTAACAGGCCGGCCTCAGTCTTTCAATACCCCCGGCAATGAAGCACCACCGGCGTCAGATGCAATCCGAAAAGACCTCCGGAACGGGCGTCTCTCCGGTTCTTTCCTCAGCTACTCCTAAAAATTATCTTTGATCGCCTTGATCAGCTGCTGGATATCCTCGGCACCGAGCTTGCCGTCCTTCCGGAAGATCAGCTTTCCCTGCTTGTCGAAGGCGAGGATGTTGCTGCTG
>JALOPD010000177.1 GCA_025454075.1 Desulfobacterales bacterium
TGCGGCCGAGCATTACAACGTGGTGCCCGACATCATGGTGCTGGGCAAGGGCCTCTCGGGCGGGACGCTGGCGCTTTCGGCGGTGGCCACCTCCTCCGATCACATGGAGACGGTGCGCCGCAACGCCGGCAACTTCGCCCACGGCGGGACCTTCAGCCACAACGGCATCGCCTGCGCAGCCGGTCTGGCGGCCGTGAAGATCCTGGAACGGGAAGCGCTCGTCGAACGCGCCGCGCAGGTGGGCCGCCGGATCGGGCAGCGGCTTCGCGAAGCGCTGGCGGACTCCCCGCACGTGGGGGAGATCCGCGGCATCGGCATGATGTGGGGGGTCGAGTTCGTCCGGGACAAACAGAGCCTTGCGCCCTTCCCCCGCTCCGAGAAAGTCACTGAAAAACTCTGGCAGGCGCTCTTCGACCAGGGGGTCATTCTGTACAAATCGGTCGCCCTGGCCGGCATGGACGGCGACGGCCTCATCGTGGCGCCGCCGTTCGTCATCACGGAAGGCGAGATCGATCAGGTGGCGCAGACGCTGCGCGGGGCCATGCGCACCGTCTTGGGCGCCTGACGCCGCTGCCAAGGAGCTCCCCATGACCACCCAAACAACCATAATCAATCCGGCGGTTGCGGCCGCCTTGGCGATTCTGATCTCCGCCTGTTCGTTCGCCCATCTTGGATGGCTCCGGAACAGCGAGGAGGTCGGCCGGGCGTTTGAGACGCTGCAGGTGTCCCCGGACTACCGATACTGGTATCTGTACATAGAGAACAGCCCGTACGCGGTGCTCGGCTTGAATCGCGAATACCGCATCGAGGACATCTTGTGGACCGAGGCGGCACCGGGCTCGGAGGTGTTTCAGAAGGTGGTCGGGCTCGTCCAGAGGTTCCCGGTTCCGGGTTCCAGGACCTACGGCGCATACATCCTGGATGCAAACGGCGACCGGATCGGTGTCTGGTTTTCGAGCATGAGCGCCGGCATCCGCGTCGACCCGGTCACCAAGGTGGTCTTCATCACGACGGGCACGCCGTGGATGACCGGCGACGGCAGCGATGACGGCCGGGATTGAGCAAGCGCCTTCAACAAAGGTCTTGTCCCTCGGCGCGCGTTTCTCGCCACCCGCCGTTTGCCGAAAAAGGGATTTTCACACGCCCGCGCACCTCGGAGGGTGAAAACTCCTGGTTTTTGCGATTGACAATTTCGACTTTTTGCTCGATAGTGGGGCTGTTCGCGATTTAAGGAGTCCCGGCATCGGATATTCCACGGATCCTCTGAGGGAATCGACGTCCACCGACAAATAAAATTCCCTGAAAGAACTGCGTTCGCATCGGACCCTTGGGGCAGAGTCGGAGGTGGCTCTGCTTTTTTTTTGATAAAATTTGTGGGAACTCCGGTGGTTTCGGAAAGGAGCGATTGAAAATGAACGAAGGCGTCGTCAAATGGTTCAACGAAAAGAAAAACTTCGGGTTCATCGAGTCCCCCGGACTGGAAGATATCTTTTTTCACGGAACGAGCATCGCCGACCATGGATTTTTCGGGCTTGCCAAAGATGACCGCGTCACCTTCGAGGTGAGGGAGACGCAGCGCGGCCGCCAAGCCTTCAACGTCAAGGTCATGCGCTGACGCCCCGGCCTCCGTCAACCCGCCCGACCCATTGCCGCAGATCGCCCGTTCGTCGGAACGAAGCCTGACGCCCTACCCTCCCGACAGGTTCAACCGGCCGTGCTGATCGTTGATGCACCGGCCGATCAAAAGAGCCTGGATCGGGGCAGCGGCCGCCTTTACGAAAACGACCGGCCTCAGGCCCAGCAACCATAGAAAGAGGTCGATCCTCTTTTCGACCAGCAGGCAGGTTTTCAATCGTCCGCATCGGGCGCCCGCCCCCGCGCCGCCTTCAGCCGCGCGTGTCTGCTTTTGCTGTCGAGCCGGCGCTTCTGGGACCCGAACGTGGGCCGGGTGGGCCTGCGTTTGCGCCGCACCACGGCGGCCGCTGCAACCACCTGCTGGAGGCGGCGCAGCGCCTCTTCCCGGTTCTGCTCCTGGCTCCGCTGCTGCTGGGCCTTGATGACGATCACGCCGTCGCGGGTGATGCGGCGGTCCTTGAGCTTCAGAAGGCGCTGTTTGAGATCGTCCGGCAGCGAAGAGGCCCCGATGTCGAAACGCAGGTGAACGGCGGTCGCGACCTTGTTGACGTTCTGGCCGCCCGCCCCCTGGGAGCGGACGGCGCGGATGTCGATCTCGCTCAAAGGAATCGACAGGGTTTCGGTGAGTTGCAACTCGCCGCGTTCGGTCACCTCGGATTCTCCTGGGTTGCTCTGCCGCCAACGGGCACTCTCGGCGAATTACGAGAAAAGAGCCATACCGATGGAAGCCGATCCTGCGCTCCGCAAACCCTCGTGCCTTATTTCGTCAGCTGCTTCTGCCGAATCTGCTCTCCGTATTTCGCATCAAAGGCTTTTGCATAGGCGCTGAGCTTACTGACGACCTCCGGGAACTCGGCCAGCGCCGGGAGCCCGAATTCCGCAGCGACCGGCGGGTTCAAGGCTGAGAGGTATGTCTTCGGCCCCAGGGTTGCGGCCACCAGATCGAATTGGAAGGACGGCACGGAGATGACGCTGTAAGACGGCGTCTGGCTCGAACTCACGGTCTTCTCCTTTTGCAGGGCGGCTTTCGCCGCTTCGATGGCCGACGCTCGGTCAGAGTCGCCGTACGCAGTCATGCGCCAACCCTCGCCGCTTCTGGCCATCGTGATCAGGGATCGGGCGCTCTTGCCAACCATCACCGGAAACAACGCTTGGTCAGGACCGGCAAACACGCTCTGAGGCGGGTTGCCCGGTTGATAGGCCACCAGTTTGTCGTACCCGATTTCCTGAAGAGCGATCGGCGCCCCCAGCACCGCCTGCCGGGATTCGGCCTCCGACCGCAGTCCCATGGCGTCAAAAGTTTGGGTCCTCTGCGTAGTGCCCAATGCCAGCTGGAATGCTTGCTGGGCGGATTTCAAGGCGGCTTCAGGGACCCGCGGGACCTCCTGCGCGACAGCGGACACGACCATCACTGCCACGATACAAGCCGCCGCCACCATGCGTTTCATTCGATGTGTTTTCATAGCCCGACCTCCTCATGGCGCCTTGGTGACATTGTACATAGTTGCCCAATGGTTGGTGGTCAGCGAACTGGTGTAATCCTGGAAGGGTAGGACCCGGATGCGGCCGGTGCAAGGCGCCCACGGGTCGTCTATCAGCAGGCTCTGGTTACCGCCGTCCTCGATGAAGCCGTAAATGACAACGACGTGCCCCACCCCGCCGCTCTGCGGGCCGTAGGCGTAGGCCATGGGTTTCTTCGTCTGGCAGATCTGGCTCGTGATCTGCTGCCAAGAGAGGGGTATTCCGGAATTGTCGAACGTGTAGCCGTATTCCGTGAACATGGTCCAACCCGGCGTATTGCAGACCGGGTTCTTGGGGCAGCCGCTGGTGCAGCAGTCGTTGCGGTTGAACCGCCGGTTGGCCATTTCACACTGGTCGATGAACTCCCCCAGCGTCTCGGTCACCATTTGAGTCGTGCCCGCCCAACACCAGTTGGCGGTCTCCTGCGGCCGAAGCTTGACGTATTTCGTGCCGACGCCGCCCAGCGGGCAGCACGCGGCCAGCACCAGAGCTGCCGCAACCAGAAGGCACATCCGCTTCACCATGGCGATCCTCCTTTCGGTTGTCAGGGTTGAGTGAGAGCCAACGACCGCCCGAATCGCAGGCGAATCGGATTTTCGGCCGACGGTCGAAAAGACATGAGCACGAAAGCGCTTCAAGGGTGAACTTATAGCCGCACGCAACGCAAACGGCCGGCAAGGCACGTGTAAAGAGCCTAAAAGCAGGGTTGCTTCGGAGAGAAAAGTCGCCAATGGCTCGAATTTTAGTGAAAACCAGGGCATCGAGTCAAGGAGTATTTAACCGGCGGGTTCCTCCATACGCGCTGCTTGCGGTTGAGGAAAAACAGCCATACTTTTCTTCACCCGATGGAGCCATTCAAGCGCCGGTGCCGCCACGCCGCTTCAACCGCGTCATGTTTAATTATGGAGAATTCGGAAGCCATGCAAGCCACCCACCCGATTCCATCAAGGATCGCCGACGAGAACACGGCGCTGCGTACCATCCTGGAAGGCACGGCCACAGCGACCGGCGGGCGCTTTTTCGACGCCCTGGTGACCAGCCTCGCGAGGGTGCTGAACACCCACAGCGCCTGGGTCACGGAATACCTCGAGGGCACCCGCCAGCTGCGCGCACTGGCCTACTGGGCCGACGGGACACTGACCCGGGATTTTCTGATCGACATTGCCGGGACCCCCTGCGAAGCCGTCGTCTCGCAATCGGAAATCGTGCACTTCCCCGACCATGTGATCCGCCTCTACCCGGAGAACCCCGATCTAAAAGCCATCAACGCCTCCAGTTATCTGGGGGCCCCCCTGCTGGACCGCGAGGGCCGCGTCATCGGCAACCTGGCGGTCATGGACACGCGGCCGATGCCGGAGGAGCCCCGCGCCCGGACCATCTTTCAGATTTTTGCCGCCCGCGCCTCGGCCGAGCTCCAGCGGCTGAGGGCGGAATCGGAGCGCCGCGAAGCGGAAGAAAAGTACCGGCGCATCATCCAGGCCACCGACGAGGGCTTTCTCCTGATGAACCGCGAGTTTGCGGTAACCGATGTCAACCGGGCCTTCTGCCGCATGGTCGGCGCCGCCCGCGAGGAGATCGTCGGCCGGACCCCGCTGCGGTTTGTCGAAGAGGAATACCGCCGGTTCCTGATGATGAATCGGGAGGACCTGTTTGCAGGCGACTTCACCGAACTCGAGGGGCAGGTCATCACGACCAGCGGCCGGAAGATACCGGTGCTCATCCACGGCAACCGTTTGCGGGACGACCGCGGCGCCGTCATCGGCAGCATCCTTTTCGTGACCGACCTGACCCAGCAGAAGCGCTCGCTCGCGCTCGCCGGCGAAGTCCAGAAAAGCCTTCTCCCTGAGGAAGCGCCGCGCATCGAAGGGCTGGACGTGGCGGGCAGAACCCTGAGCTGTGATGAAATCGGCGGGGATTACTTCGATTTTCTCTGGGATCGGCAGTGCCCCCAGGACGCCTTCAGCATAGCGGTCGGCGACGTGTCCGGCCACGGCGTGGAAGCGGCGCTGCTCATGACCACGGCGCGCGCCTTTATGCGCATGCGGGCGTCCCTGTGCGGCGGCAGCGCTGAGATCGTCACCGAGATGAACCGCCACCTCGTCCGGGATGTGACCGACAGCGGCCGGTTCATGACCCTGTCGTTCGTTCGTTTCGAACCGGCGAGTCGATCCCTGCGCTGGGTCAGGGCCGGCCACCCGCCCGCCCTGCTCTACGATCCCGCCGCCGAACGGTTCAGGGAGCTTGGCGGCCGGGGGCTGCCCCTGGGGGTGGATGACCAGTACCAATACCAGGAGTACGCGGAGGCCGACCTCGGCGTCGGGCAGATCATCGCCATCGGCACCGACGGGATCTGGGAAGCGTCCGACCGCCAAAAAAACTACTATGGCATCGAGCGGTTCCGCGAGGTCATCCACAGGCATGCCGCCTTGAACGCCAAGGAGATCCTCGAGGCCGTCTTTGCCGACATCAAAACCTTCACCTTAGGGGCCCGTCAGGAGGACGACATCACCCTGGTGATCGCGAAGGTCGGCGAAGGCCAGAAGACGGGGCCGGACTTCGTGATTTAGCCCTGTTGACAACTCTTGGTTTTTCATCGATCATGCCCGACATGCCGACGTCCAAAAAAGATCTTGCCGGGCTGACGCTGCTCGGCCGCCGGGCACGGCCTTCGAAACGGCTGGAGGTGTTCCCCAACCACGCCCGCGGGCGGCGCTACACCGTCACCCTCGGCACGAACGAGTTCACCTGTCTTTGCCCGGCCACCGGGCAGCCGGACTTCGCCTCGATCGACATCCGCTACATACCCGACCGGTGGGTCCTGGAGTCCAAGTCGCTCAAGCTCTATCTGTGGTCCTTCCGCGGCGAGGGCGTCTTTCACGAGCACGTGATCAACACCATCTGCGACGACATCGTCAAGGTGCTCGACCCTCATTGGATCGAAGTGACCGGGTCCTTCGGGGCCCGCGGAGGGATCGACATCACCGTCGTGGCCTCCCACGAAAAAAAACCTCGGCGCAAGCCCAGGACCTAACCACGCGGCGCCGGCGGCGGCCCGCCGGCCGCCCTTTCGCCTCGGAGCCTTGACCGTGCCGTCCTATCGTTTTTTGCCTTTCGTCACGGCGATCTTCGTCACCTGCCTGATCGTCTCCAACATCATTGCGGTGAAACTCGCCTCCTTCGGCGCGCTGCCTTTCCTGGGGCCCCTGTTCTTGCCGGTCGCGGTGGTCATCTTCCCGGTCTCCTACATCTTCGGCGACGTGCTGACCGAGGTGTACGGTTACGCCCGCGCGCGGCAGGTCATCTGGGTCGGGTTCGCCTGCAACCTGCTGGCCGTCCTTGCGATCTGGGGCGGCGGCCGCCTGCCGGCCGCACCCTTCTGGAACGCCGGGGCATACGAAACGGCCGACGCCGCCCAGCGCGCCTACGAGGCCATTCTGGGATTTACCCCCCGGCTGCTGCTGGCGTCGTTCGCGGCCTACCTGGCCGGCGAGTTTCTCAACTCCTTCGTCCTGGCCAAACTGAAGCTCGCCACCTCCGGCCGGTGGCTCTGGATGCGCACGATCGCATCCACTCTCGTCGGCCAGCTGGCCGACTCCGCTCTGTTCATCACGGTCGCCTTTGCCGGCGTCGTGCCGACGCCGGCCCTCGGCCGGCTGATCGTCACCCAGTGGCTTTTTAAATCGGCCTTCGAGGCCGCGGCCACCCCGCTCACCTATGCCGTCGTCAACTTCCTGAAACTCACCGAGCAGGCGGACCACTACGACCGGGATACGGACTTCAACCCATTCAGCTGGCGATAGGCGGAGAGTCCGGCCTACTAGACCCGAATAAGGTGTCAAATCTTGATTATTGATTTTAATTGACTCAACTGCCGTTTCTTTGATAAGCGGTCTTTATGTCACGCGCCTGGCGCATAGAGTATCCTGGAGCCCTTTACCATGTTCTTTCCCGGGGAAACGAACGGCGGGACATCTTTGTCGATGATGACGACCGATGCATGTTTCTGGACACTCTGGGGGAGATGGTCGAGCGCTTC